>NZ_CP119078.1:1052500-1252500 GCF_029026145.1 Legionella cardiaca
CCAATGTTTCCATGAAATGAGGTGTGTCAGTTTCAATAATTGGAGAGTCAAATAATTGAGTCACCTGATATAAAGCTTGAGGTTGCTGGGAGCCATAGTTGAGGATATAAAATTTATTTTTTGCAGTAGTTAGAGCCGAACCAGTTTGCAGTGCGTGAATATGTTTTTTCAACAATTCTAACTGTAACTCACTATCATAGGAGTCATTTTGACCATCTGTGAATAATAAAATATTATTGTGGCGACTGGATTCTTGAATATGAATTAATTGTTGCGACGTTACTCTATAAAGACAAGTATTTCCATTTACGTTTAAGTTATTAACGTCAGACTCCAATGCAGTAATTTGTTCTTTGTTGTAGGTTCCAAGCAAATTAATCTGACTGTTAAATGTAGTAATTTTTATCACTGCATTTGGCTGAAATTGAAATAATGCCTTAGCGAATGTAATGACACTCGCTTTAAGCGTTTCTAAACGATTGCCTTCCATACTTGTGCTGGTATCCAGAACAAAATGATAATCAGGAGGACAAGAGGCATTGGGGATAAAGAAATAGGGCGTTACTTCAATCCCTTCCTTAGAATGTTTTTGCGCATAGAAAACTTGTTTTCTCTCAAAGGCCTCTGTTTTTGCAAATAAATACGGTACTTTGTCTTCAAACAGGAAGAGATTCTCTGGTTTATTTTGTAAATACTTTTTAAGATCAAATATTACTTGATTGCCTGAAACATGCATGTAGTTATACTCCAAGCATGCAAACAATTGGCCATAAGGATTGGGAAGATTGATTGTAATTTGTTCTAGTTCTTTATCGAGAGAGTAGTCAAGTCCTTGCATTTGTAAAACATCAAAGATGGCTTTGCATGATTTTTTATGTGTGTCCATTTGTGCTTGTGAAGGACACGTAGCCTCGTCAATTTCCTGGGTAATAAGGGTAGGTAAATTAATCCGCTTCGCAGGCGCTACTTGCAATAAAGACTGAATTTTTGTTTGAAGTCCTAGGATGTTGGTATGGTTTTGCAAATTAAAACCAAAAAACTCACCATTACAACTTATTGGGCTATTTTGTAGTTCAACTCCCATATTCAGTAATAAGGATGTAATGTTTTTTGCCCTTAAGGCATTGTCAGCTAACTTTGGCATTGCACTTTCCTGTTTTAGTCAAAGAAGTGGCGATAATACACAAAATCACGCTCACAAAAAAGTCATTGCGTTCAATATAAGATCTTGATTAATAAATTTAATCAAGAAAAGAAGCTCGGATTAACATACGGGGTTGCCTATACTCCAGAGCGTATCTTCAATTGCTTCTCTGCCTGCAAATTCGCCTAATTTATCGCTTAAGCTAAGCAATTGAAGATACGCCCTAGACAAACGTATTCTGGTGTTATACATTGGCCGTTTTTAGCAGGAAATCCTCATGCGTATTGCCTTAGGGGTTGAATACGATGGTAGCCAGTATCATGGCTGGCAAGCGCAAACTGGCCTGCATACGGTTCAACAAGTCCTGGAACATGCTTTGACAAAGGTCGCTGATGGAGACGTCAGTGTTGTCTGTGCAGGTAGAACCGATACAGGTGTGCATGCTACAAACCAGATTATTCATTTTGATTGTGAAAAACAACGAACTATTCGTTCCTGGATTCATGGGGCAAACTCTTTTTTGCCTAAGGATGTTTGTGTGAAGTGGGGGCGGGAAATGCCAGATAATTTTCATGCCCGCTACTCTGCCTTATCTCGACGTTATCGTTACATTATTTATAATTCACCAATACGACCAGCGCTTTTGCGTAGTAGTGTCACTTGGCAATATCGACAGTTGGACCATCATGCAATGCAGGAAGCGAGTAAATGCTTGTTAGGAGAAAATGATTATACCTCTTTTCGTTCTGTCGAGTGTCAATCGAATACACCCATGCGGAATGTACATGATTTACGAGTAACACGAGCAGGTGATTTGGTTATGATTGATATTACGGCAAATGCTTTTCTTCACCATATGGTAAGGAACATTGCGGGAGTATTAATGGCGGTTGGCTCCGGAAAAAGACCAGTTGCCTGGGTTGATGAAGTATTGCAGGCAAAAGACAGGCGCTTAGGTGCCGAGACAGCGCCTCCTTATGGTTTATACTTAGTGGCAGTTGCGTATCCAAAAGAATTTGGGGTGATTCAGGCAAATCCAGGTCCTTTGTTTTTATGGGAGCGGTAAGTGACTCAAAAGCGGGTGCGAATAAAAATGTGTGGGATGATGCGCGAACAGGATATCGCCCATGCAGTCGCATTAGGTGTTGACGCTATTGGACTTATTTTTTACCCTAAAAGTCCGCGCTGTGTTTCTGTTGAAGATGCGAAAATATTAGTACAAAATGCTCCTGTATTTCTGGATATTGTTGCAGTATTGGTAAATCCTCTTCCTTCATTAGTTGAGCAGATCACGCATGAATTGCCAATCCAGTACTTGCAATTCCATGGTGATGAAGCGCCAGAGTTTTGTACCCAGTTTAATAAGCCCTTTATTAAAGCTATACGCGCAAATTCAAGGGATTTTATTGATGAACAGTGTGCAAAACATCGGCATGCGTCGGCTATTTTGCTGGATACACCTTCCCCTGTCCATGGGGGAACAGGACAAGTTTTTGACTGGACCGTAATTCCAGAAAATATAAAAAAACCACTAATTTTAGCTGGTGGTTTAAGTGCGTCTAATATTAGAAAAGCAGTTACAGGACGGTCGGTTTATGCAGTGGATGTTTGCAGTGGTGTTGAAGCATCTCCTGGAATTAAGGATCATAATAAAATGAGTCAGTTTGTTAACGCATTATGGGGCGAAGTATGAGTGAAAGAGAACTTCCAGACAATCACGGGCATTTTGGCCAATATGGTGGTATTTTTGTAGCCGATACTTTAATGAATGCTTTACAACAGTTGCAGCATGCTTACCAGAAGTATCAAAAGGATCCTGAGTTTCTAGCTGAGTTAACTTCTGAACTACGAGAATATGTTGGGCGTCCCACTCCTCTTTATCATGCAGAGCGTTTAAGTGCCAAAATTGGTGGCGCTCAGATTTATTTAAAACGAGAAGATCTCAATCATACCGGTGCCCATAAAATCAATAATACAGTGGGGCAGGCATTACTCGCTAAAAGAATGGGTAAAACCAGGATTATTGCTGAAACGGGAGCTGGTCAGCATGGTGTTGCTTCTGCTACGGTCGCTGCAAAATTTGGTATGAAATGCGTTGTCTACATGGGGTCAGAAGATATCAAAAGACAATCCATCAATGTTTATAGAATGAAGTTATTAGGAGCTGAAGTTGTTCCTGTGACGGCAGGTTCAAAAACTCTAAAAGATGCCTTGAATGAAGCAATGCGAGATTGGGTCAGTAATATCGATAACACTTTTTATATTATTGGTACAGTGGCAGGTCCTCATCCTTATCCACAAATGGTAAGAGATTTTCAGGCAATTATTGGTAAGGAATCACGCGCACAAATTCTAGAAAAAACAGGACAGTTGCCAGATGCTTTAGTGGCTTGTGTTGGTGGTGGTTCCAATGCAATTGGTTTATTTCATCCTTTTTTAAATGATAAGTCGGTAGCAATTTATGGCGTTGAGGCTGGTGGAAAAGGAATTGAGACTGGTGAGCATGCAGCATCATTAATTGCCGGAAAGCCTGGCGTTTTACATGGTAACCGCACTTATTTACTCTGCGATGAATATGGCCAAATCAAAGATACTCACTCTGTTTCAGCCGGACTTGATTACCCTGGCGTGGGTCCTGAGCATGCTTACCTTAAAGATAGTGGTAGGGTAGAGTATGTGGCTATTAATGATGATGAAGCACTTCATGCATTTCGCACGTTGACCCAGGTAGAGGGAATTATACCAGCGTTAGAATCAAGTCATGCTGTGGCTTATGCGCTGAAATTAGCTAAAAAAATGTCGTCTTCGCAACGAATTATTGTCAATTTGTCAGGGCGAGGAGACAAAGATATTCATACCGTAGCCAATATTGATGGTTTATCATTATAAAATTGTGTTGCTGTAAGTCTTCGCTTTCTTCTCTGTGCAATCTCAAAGAAAAATGCGATGGCATAATTAACTTTAAAATAGACGTAGTACTTATGTTTATAAGGTAAATTTATGAATCGAATTGATAAGACATTAGTACAATTGAGGACAAGCGGTAGAAAAGTGCTAAGTCCCTATATCACTGCTGGCGATCCCGAGCTAGAGATAACAGTTCCTTTAATGCATGAATTAGTTGCTGCAGGTGCTAATATTTTAGAAATTGGTATACCTTTTTCTGATCCCATGGCAGAAGGACCAGTTATTCAAGCGGCTATGGAAAGGGCGCTTGTTCATGGAATAAATTGTGATGATGTTTTTCTTATCATAGAGAAATTTCGCAAAAAAGACCAAACAACACCGATTATATTAATGGGATATGTCAATCCTATTGAGCAGTATGGATATGAGCGTTTTGCTAAAAGAGCTCATGAGGTGGGAGTTGACGGCACTATTTTGGTTGATTTGCCTCCTGAAGAAAGTGAGTCAGTCGCTTTAATATGGCAAACTAATAATTTATACAGCATTTACTTATGCTCTCCCACAACCTCTGATGAGCGTATCGCTTTGATAAATAGTTATGGTCGAGGTTATCTCTATTATGTTTCCCTAAAAGGGGTAACTGGTTCTGATGATTTTGATTTGCAACAGGTAAAAGAGCAGTATCAAAAACGAAAGTCTCAAACCGATTTACCTCTTATGGTAGGGTTTGGTATTAAGACACCAGCAATGGCTGCAAAAGTTGCTTCCTTTGCGGATGGGGTGATTGTTGGTGCAGCACTAATTAGTAAGATATATGAAGCACATAGTAACAAGGGTGATGCTCTTGCTGCTGGCGCTTCTTTAATTAGCGAAATGCGGCAAATGATAGATAAGAATGAGTGAGATTATGACTGAAGGTAGTGAAAAAAGAGCACATTTTATCAGGCAGTTAATTACTGACGAATTAGCAAGTGGTAAGCATCAGGAAGTAATAACCAGATTTCCACCAGAGCCCAACGGTTATTTACACATTGGTCATGCTAAATCAATTTGCTTAAATTTTGGTTTGGCTGAGGAATTTAAAGGACGTTGTTATTTACGTTTTGATGATACAAATCCTATAAAAGAAGAACAAGAGTTTGTTGATGCAATTGCAGAGGATGTCAGTTGGCTTGGTTTTAACTGGTATGCGCTTACGCATTCCTCTGATTATTATCATGAGCTTTATGATTTTGCCATCCATTTAATAAAAAACAATAAAGCCTATGTGGATAGCTTAAGTATGGAAGAAATCCGTGCACACCGCGGTACACTACTTGAGCCGGGTCGTGAGAGTCCTTATCGCAATCGTTCTATTGAAGAAAATCTACAGTTGTTTGAGAGAATGAAAGCAGGCGAATTCCCTGACGGTACACATGTTTTGCGCGCCAAGATTGATATGCAATCAGGCAATGTGAATATGCGTGATCCCGTATTGTATCGTATACGGCATGCTTCCCACCAACGAACGGGAGATGAATGGTGTATTTATCCTATGTATGATTATGCTCACCCTATTTCAGATGCACTGGAAAAAATAACGCATTCATTATGTACACTTGAATTCCAGGACCACCGACCGCTGTATGATTGGTTCATTGATAATTTACCAGTGCCTGCTAAACCTGTACAAACAGAATTTGCGCGTCTTAATTTATCTCATACGGTAACTTCAAAGCGCAAGTTAAGGGATTTAGTTGAAAAAAAGGTAGTGTCTGGTTGGGATGATCCAAGATTGCCTACTTTGCGTGGTATGCGCAAACGTGGTTATCCTCCTGCTGCAATCCGGCAATTTTGTGAAGTGATAGGAATTTCACGAAGTGATTCGGTTATCGATATGTCTATCCTGGAAGAGTGTGTGCGAAATGAATTAAATAAAACAGCAAAACGTGCTCTTTGTGTACTCGATCCTTTAAAAATTGTGATAGAGAATTATCCCTCGGATAAAGTTGAACAATTAGTAGGTAAATTTAACCCTCAGGATCCTGAATCACCAACTCGTATTCTGCCATTTAGCCGTGAAATATATATTGAGCGTAGTGATTTTATGGAAAATCCTCCTAAAGACTATTTCCGATTATCTCCAGGCTCCGAGGTTCGTCTAAGGCAGGCTTATGTAATTCGTTGTACTGAGGTGATTCATGATGCAGAAGGTAACGTTACTGAATTACGTTGCACGTATGACGAAAATACTTTAGGGAAAAACCCGGTTGACAGAAAAGTGAAGGGCGTTATTCACTGGGTATCCTGTAAAGAGGCCCATCCAATAACGATTCTTCAATATGATCGATTATTTACCGATGCAAATCCTGCTCGGGAAGATGATTTTCTCCAGTTTCTTAATAAGGAATCATTGGAAGTAAAACAGGCTCTTTGTGAACCTTCTTTAGCAAATCAGCACCTAAACGAAGTCTTTCAGTTTGAACGTCTGGGTTATTATTGTGTAAATCAAATTGAGAATGGCAAAGTGACTACTTTTCATCGAGTAGTAGGTCTTAAAGATACGTGGGGAAAATAAGCGAGAGGATAGTGGGATGTTAAATCTTTATAATTCTTTAACACGAACAAAAGAGCCATTTAAGCCAATACAACCAGGTAAAATTGGTATGTATGTCTGCGGCATTACAGTTTATGATCGTTGTCATCTTGGTCATGCCCGTTCAATGGTTTGTTTTGATGTGATCGTTCGCTATTTACGTTCACAAAATTATGAAGTGACTTATGTCCAAAATATCACTGATATTGATGACAAAATTATTGCCCGCGCTAATGAACGAGGTGTTGCAATAGATGAGCTCACTTCAACCTATATCAAAGCCATGCATGATGATGCTAGGGCCTTGAGTATTTTACCTCCTGATATTGAACCTCGTGCAACAGCGCATATTGAATCCATTATTCGATTAATTAATCGCTTAGTGGATACTGGTTATGCCTACGTGAGTGAAAACGGGGATGTTTGTTATCAAGTGGAAAGCTTTAAAGAATATGGAAAATTATCTCATAAAGATTTAGACGGTTTAATGGCAGGGGCACGCATTGAGGTTGTCAAAGAGAAACGCTCGCCACTCGATTTCGTTTTATGGAAAAAAGCCAAGACTGGTGAGCCAAGTTGGTCTTCCCCTTGGGGTGACGGTAGGCCTGGATGGCATATTGAATGTTCGGCAATGGCAATGCATGAATTAGGTGAACATTTTGATATTCACGGTGGCGGTTTGGATTTGCAATTCCCCCACCATGAAAATGAAATTGCCCAAAGTGAGGCAGCAAGCGGTAAAACCTTTGCGAATTATTGGCTGCATGTTGGCATGCTGCAGGTCAATAATGAAAAAATGGCAAAATCTGTGGGGAATTTTTTTACAATTGAAGATGTACTGAAGCAATACCATCCGGAGGCAGTACGCTATTTTCTATTAAGTAGCCATTATCGTAGTGCTTTAAATTATTCAGAAGAAAATTTGCAGAATGCCAGCAAAGGTTTAATGAGGTTATATCAGTCGTTAAAGGATGTAACTTACGCTGAACATGGAATTGATGAGTATTGGTTTCAGCAATTTAATCAAGCAATGAACGATGATTTTAATACACCTGTTGCCTTGTCTGTTTTGTTCCAGTTAAGTCATGAACTTAATAAAACGGGTTCAGCAAAACTTGCCTACACATTGAAACATTTGGCCTCAATATTAGGGTTGTTACAGAGTTCACCCGATTCATTTTTACAAGCAGGAATTAATGAACAGGAGAAAAATACGATTGAGCAACTAATTCAAGAAAGATTACAAGCCAGAGCTGCACGAGACTGGGGACGGGCAGATGAAATTCGTACTCAGCTTGCTAATCAGGGAATTGATTTAGAAGATGGCCCTGGTGGTACAACGTGGCGTAAGCGCGCGGAATAGATCGACTAGATTTCGCGCATTGAGCGCGGAGTCTCGCTATAGATTTGCCTTACCTGTCATGCTTTGTGAATCGCACTTACGCTTTACCCTGCTTATGCACGGTTTCCAAAACTATTCATAACTAATATTTGCTCAAATTTTGATCTAAAAATAAATAACTCTTCTATAATGTGATTATGCATAAAGAATATTAAGCATTCAGCTATTAATAAATGCAAAGGAGAGCCGCATGAAAAGAATCCTTTCAATCCTGCTAGCAACATTTGGAGTATCAGTGTTTGCTAATGCCAATGTGAATTCAAATGCTAGCCAAAGCCCCGGGACTATCCATACTGCAAGTAGTGATGTGGGGACAACAACAGGATCAACTTCTACAGATGATAGCAGTAGTACACAGGATAATTCCAACACTAATCCAAGTCTTACCAGTGGTACGACTAATGACAATAACGATGATATAAGTACTGCCACGGGCTCTACAGCTGTTGATGAAGATTCTAGTACCTTGGATAATAGCGGTGCGACTGGAATGCCAACGGGAACGACAACGCCAGTACCAAATGATGACACAACAACTCCTAGTACGGATACTGTAACTCCTCCTGCAGATACCTCTGTTCCTAATCCAGATACTACGACTCCGCCCAGTACAGATACTACACCTCCAAGTACTGATTCTACTACACCAACTGAACCAAGTACGACTGATACTAATCCTGGTACTAATAACACCACGACCCCTGGTGCTACTGATTCAGGTATTGGTACCAGTACTACAACACCTGGCGATACGAGTAACACAGGCGTGGGCACCCCTACAGGAACGACTGGCACAGACAGTGATTCCAACTCAAACACCAATTCTACTAATACAGATAACACGCAAAATTCTGGTTACTAGAATAATTGTTTCTATCTTTTATGAGGTAACCTGTTTGTCGCGAACAGCCCAGGCAGGTTACCTTTTTATCTCAGTTTTTTATGCGGAACAAATTCTATATGTATTCATTAAGCATGATAAGAAAAGATCAATATTGATTAATAATTTACCTTAATGCTATGTTAATGTTCATGTGCTACCTTGAATGTAGGAGAAATATTTTAGGTTAAGTAAATGTTTTACCAAGAATATTTAGTCGCAAAAGCGTATAGAGAATCACTTCGCAAAAAATTTGCTAAAGAAAAAGAACGTCAAAATCAACCAGTTACTATTCATGAGTTAGTCGTTTACCCAGAAAATGATAACTATTCTTATGGTGAAGCAAAAGCGCATGGGAATAAGTATTCTTCTGACATTGCTACATTACCTCGATTGGTTGAGCATATTAAATCCTTGGCAACAATTGCCAATCTTTATCATCAACAAACCTATTGCGAACTTACAGAAGAAGGGAAATATGAGTTAAAAAAAGAAAATTACAATCATATTACGCGTCTATCACTCAGTGAGTTTTCATTGTATGGAAAAGAGGCATTGACTATAGAAGAATTCGGCACGCTCCTTGAGATTATTGAAAAAATTGCCATGCAAACTCATGACAATGTTCATTTATTACTGAGTTCCTTTTCAGTGATTAATAAACAAGGTTCCCTTCTTAATGTGAGTCTCTATGTTCAGGGTGGTATTCCACCCAAAATTGATACTATTAGTAAAGGTCAAGCTTCTTTAATCGATGTAAGGTACGACAATGCTACTAATTTCTCACAGCAACTGGAAGGACACTTTACTTCTAACGTTAGCTCTTATGTAGCTGTAGAAGGGGACGCACCAATTAATAATAATAGTTTGCTTGAAATTGAAACAAAAGGAGGAGCAAGATACATCCAAACAATTGATATTTGTCTCGATCATGCGAATTTACATTCAAAGCGATTAATGCAAGCACGCTTACAAAATCCAGATGAGTATTCCTTTACCGCTGAGCAGGTAGATCAAATTTTAAGTTCTAATTCTATTTATGCTGAAGATGAAGCTAAAGTTGCTTCTTCTGTTTTACATGTTGACCCTCGACCCGAATTTTTTGATAAAGATAATGCAACCAGACCTTTGGATGAGATTAAATTAGACGCAAAAAATAGTTCTAAGATTAATAGATATCCTGATATGGAGGTATCCGTGGTAACGGGAGGGTTAAATGTCAAAAATCCTCCCTTTGGTTCGGATTATCGTTTGCGGGTTTATCAAGAAAGACAACTCGGTAGCTACCATTCATCATTAAAAGAACAGGTTAAGGCTATGAACCAACGAGTTATGGAAAGACGTCTGGACTCTATTATGGAAACAAGGTATGTAAATGGTAAGGAGGATGTTAAAACTTTTCACGAGATTTTAGATGTTTGTGACAAAAGTTTTAAGACAGCTGCTAACCTACTACAGCAATTATCTCAGTCCTGTAAGCCGAACTTTATTGAATATCTATTCGGCACAAGAAGTTATTATTTAAAAAAAGAGGCAAAAGCTGTAATAGCTGCATCAGCCGCAATGTTAAAGGGAGCAAATAATGATGCAAATGATTTTCTCATTATGGCAATGCCGTGGATAAAAGATCTGAAATTTAAGCTTGAATTGATTGATGACGGCTTACCTCATCATTTTATTAAGGAGATGACAACGCTTGTTGATAAATTCCAGCAGCAAATGACAATGGATATCGTGCCTGACCTTGGACTTTCATAGACATCATAAAAAATTATTGTAAAGTTAAGACAATTTAACTTCTGTCTTCAATAATCTCTCGAAATAACCATAATTTTAATAACTATTCAATAATATTTTGCACTATATATGGTTAGCTATATTGATACCTTCTATAGCTAGTGATAATGTATTGAAAACATTGATAATCTTAATATTACTGAATACAGGAGTGTCTAGTTATTAGGATTGCATTTAATTTAATGATTTAATGCGTAGAACGGATTTGTTTGTCCTCATTATTATTACTCTCGGCTTGTTAAGCTGCAGCCGAAGCGCTGTTGTCCCTGTTCTACAGGCTCCGCAACAATTTCCTTCCATGAACAAAGAATTTAAATCAATTAAAAATCTTCCTTATTTTGCTTGGTGGAAGCAATTCAATGACCCTTTATTAAATCAATTAATATCTACAGGTTTGCAAAATAATCCTGATATGGGTATTGCTTTCGGAAATCTAGAGGAGGCGAGGGGGTTGTTAAAAGAAATTAAATTAAGCTGGGTTCCTTCATTAATATTCATGGGGGGATATTCAACCAACCCTGCACTAGGGAATCCAGGTGGATTTTATGGAGTATGGCCCTATTATGCGATTAATATAGCTCAACAGTTCCAAAAGCAAAAACAAGCAACTTATAACCTTGCTTATTATCAAGCAGCCATTGATGGTGTGCGGTTAACTATTATCGGGCAGATAGCCTCTGCCTATTTCACCTTGATAGCTCAAAAAGAACAGTTACGCTTACTGCAAGAGCTGGATCAAGACGTTTCAAAACTACTTAATCAGACGGCTGGGGACGTTAAAATTGGATTAAGCAATGATATTGATTTAGCCAGAATGCAATATGAAAGAGCCTTAATCGCCGCGCAGTTACAAACGATTGAACACAATATTACGGTGAGTCAAAATGCACTTCGCTATTTAATCAATCAAAATCCTGGACTTCTTGTTACTCACAATCATTTCAATCAATTTAATTTTGATCATTTTAAACCAGGAAGTTTACCCGTTACAGTTTTAAAAAATAGACCTGATTTTAAAATGGCTATTATTGCTGTCCAACGTGCAAATGCTGGCAGAGCTCTTGCACTTGCCAATTTTTTTCCAATGTTACAACTTGATCAATATTTTGGGGAAACTCATGTACCAGAAAGTAAGCTTGCTGAAATGACAGATGCTTATTTAACCTGGACAATTGCACCAAATACATTTGGTAAAGTAGCTGCTGCACGTGGCGTTTATAATACCCAAGTCAGTAATCTTGTTAGAACACTGCGACGCATCTTTCGAGACATCGATAATGACCTATCGGCTAATCATCATTATCAAGCCTATTACCAAGAAACTTTACGGGCTGAAAAAGATTATCGGCATAAATTAGAGTTACAAAAAGGTTTACTAAACACTGGATTAATCTCTTATAAAGAATGGCTGCGGAACAAAATATTACTTGATAACCTTGCCTTATCAACGAATCAGGCAAAGTTACAGCTTGCTATATCACTGGTGTTACTCTATCAGGATCTAGCAGGAGGCTATTTATGTTAAAGCAGGAATCTCGGGAAAGGTATAAAGAAAGATTGCACTTATTCAGAGAAAAAATTAAAGCTCTAAACAGGTATCTTACCTTCTCTAATATCATTATTTTAGTGGGTTTCCTGACACTATTAGCCTACACATTTTCCTATTTGTTTCCATTTACTGACAATGCTTTTGTTGTAAGGAATGTGCAACCCGTAGCAGCACAGGTGCAAGGATATCTTACTAATATTTACGTAAAAAATGGTCAAGAGGTTGCGAAAGGGCAAAAATTACTAACTGTATTTAAAAAACCATATCAATATACTGTTGCTCGCCTAAGTGCAGATTTAGAGTCGGCGAAGGCGCAGCTTAAGGTGTGGGAAATGACTTACGAAAAACATCAAAAGCTTAGTGAGCATCAACGACGAATTTATGAGCGGTTGGTTCAGGATGATGAAAAATACCAAAAAGGGTATCGTATCAAATCAGTGTCGTTGATAACTTTACAAAATTCACAGCAAGAAACGCTTAGTGCAAAAGATAAATGGGAAGCTTCTTTAAAACAATTAGAAATTGATAAACATCAAGTCGCTGCACAAAAAAGTAATATTAAATCCCTGATAGCTAAACTTGCTCTGGCTCAAGTGAATCTTCAATTAACTGATGTCTATGCGCAAAGTAAGGGCGTCGTGCAAAATTTGTTTCTGGCCTTGGGCACTCCCGTAAATATTAATGAGCCCTTATTTTCTCTTGTTTCCTCAGATGAGGTTTACATTCAAGCAAATTTTAATGAAACAGACCTACGTGATGTAAGAATAGGCTCCAGAGTTCTAATTTTTCCGAGAACATATTTAGGACGAAAGATATTTCACGGGATTGTTGATTCAAATTTTTGGTCCGCCAATAGACAACAGATCGATCCTAGAACGCAACTACAAAATGTTTCTAATGAAAATCAATGGATTTTATTACCACAAAGATTACCAGTTATTATTCGAGTTACGGATCCAGATCCGCGATTTCCTCTAAGAGTAGGTGCTAGTGCTTATGTTTATATCACCTCTTAGGAACTGGTTAAATCGAGTTGATCCTTATGCCATCCAGCGAGTTGTACTGCAAAAAGCTCTATTTATGGCAACGGTATTAACCTTTATCTATTGGTTTTTTAGGCCAGAAAATTTTCTTATGTTCGTTGCGCCGCTTATTGTAATTTACTGGTATGAAATGCCATTTCTATCAACTAAAAAAGAAAAAAATCGCAGTATATTATTTATTTTCTCCATGGTTATTATAACCAGTATTTCATTTTATGTAATTTATCCATTTAAATTACTGTTTATTGTTTATGCGATTATTTTCTTTATCGTTTTATTTCGCACTATGTGGGCAAAATTTCCTAAAATTAAAAACGCTACGATGTTAATTATTAACACTGGAGCGCTTACTCTTTCTATAAAGCCCATGGCTAGTTTGCAAACTAGCATAGGTATTTTTAGCTCAGCAGCTTTATCCATGCTGAGTTTATTTATTTGTCTTAATTTTTTTCCCAATAAAACGTTTGAGATTTGGCGACGAGCTTTGATGAATTATATTCAATGCATAGAAGCGGATATTGAAGCTATCCTGGCAAAAGTACCTCTACCTTCTTTCAATGAAGAAGTAAGCCACGTTGATATTCTTCGTTCTTATCAAACAGTATTACCCAGAAACTATTTGCTCTTAGCTAAAAGAATATTTTCTAATGTTCGGAACATTCAGTTTGCTTTAAATAATATTTATTACCTGGAATTAAATCCAGTTTTTTGGGCCTCCATTAAAGAACATCTTCATTATTTTCGACTCAATATAGATAAGAAAAAACCAGTTGATATGTCAAAGATTATTGTTACCCCTGTCACTCATTTTCAATATCTTGTTCAAGATTACCTTCTTTCGGCTATACGTCATTGGAATACGTTATGCAAAAGATAGACTATCTTCGAAAGCAACTAGGCTATGCACGTTTTATCCATTTAATCTTAATCTATACTCTAGGATTACTGAGTTACGTACTTTTGACCGTACCTCACAAATGGTGGATATTATTAACTGTCTTAGTAATAAGCTCAGGCCTTGAACCAGGGCTGATGGTTGATCGCGCACTTCAGCGAATTAAGGGAACACTATTGGCTCTTACTTTAATGATTCCTTTATTGTATTTGCTGCAAGTAAATTATCGGCTAATTCCTGTCATTTTTATTGGTTCGGCGGTGGGTATGGTAGTGGCTTCGCTTAATTTTCGCCGTTATGATATCTGTGTCTTTTTTATCACTTTGTTTGCCCTTTTACTTACTGGAACTACATTTACAGACTTGATTCTTGAAAGTCCCATTGAAATGGTTACCAATCGAGGGATATGCACTTTCATAGGAATTGCCATTGTATTAATTGGAGATTATTTTTTATTTGATGCTTTTCATTATTCGCAAAAACTTTATTTGCTACATCAAATTATTGTCTATAACCTTATAAGAAATGCTGCGCAGGAATTACAAACCTCGTCAATGAAGGTTTCTACACCCTATATCTATATGGAGCAACTACGTGCTCAATTTAATCATGGCTTTACATTGATTGCTGATAGCGGCAAGAGTCTTCGATCAGAATTACAAACAAGTCCTGATTTAAAGCAAAAAATAACTGAATTTCAAGACATCATTTGGGAATTGCGACGCATATTATTTGCAATGAGTTTTTCAGCGCTGATATTAAAATCGCAGGAAGTGACCAATGAGCATTTTAAAAATTATCAAAAATTAATTTCGCAAGCAAGAAAAGCCTTTATCAAACGTCGGTAGTGCGAAGTACTATAGTAAAGGCCCTGAAGATTCTCAGGTATTTATTTAAGCTACATGAATTTTAAGCTTGAGCCCAGCTTCTGCTACATTTTAATGTAAAACGACAGTAAGTTTCGCAATTCAAGCTCTCTCACTAATCGAGAAGCTAATTTTATCGTTTGATGTAACTTCTTGTTCTTCTCCTGCATTAAGTTGCTCAAAGAATGTAACGCCACAGACTTTAAGCGTATTTACGAGTGGATTTTCAATTGCAGGCACTAGCTCATCGATACGTTTTAATCAATTCAAAATTTCAAGTTTTAAGTTTTCTTCATTTAAGTCGTTTACAAGCATAATCCACAGGCTTATAAATGAACAAAATTGACAATGAAGATAGCGTAGTTGAACACACAATTAATAATTAGTTATATGTTTTTGGAGTTAAAAACATAAATAATTCGCGTGAGGAAACATAATGCGAATTTGAAAAGACATTTCTAATAATTTTGATTTGGTAAATGCAAATTTTTGAACTAAGTTTAAAAATAGGAGGCAGATAAAGGAAATGTAATGAAAGATCCATTACAGGCACTAGAGGAATCTTTAGCTTACATGTTTGAACTGCAAACGAGAAAAGAGGGTAAATATATTCATCCTTCAGTACAAAAACTTAAAAATGCTTTGGAAAATTATAAGAATGGTCCTTCACTCTCGTTACGGGAATTAGTTGCTGCTGTTAAATCAGCCCTTCCTGTTATTGAGAATTATGTTGATGGTTACGTAGTTAAACTGAGAATGGAAACATTGGCTCAAGCGAGAGGCGTGCTTATTGCGTGGGATAATCCTTATCTGAGAAACAGAGGTTATCCTCATTTTCAATTTACTTCTGCTGGTCCTAAAATTGCAAATGATTTTATCGCCTGGTTATCCGAGCGAGCCAATGTGGAGTTTTCTTGTCTAAATGGTGAAGAAAAGGTTGAAATTATGCTTGAGCAAATAAGCGAAAATGAGTTTATGACGAAACTGGGTGAGTACTTGTTAAAACAACCTACTTTTCTTTCTGATTTGACCCTTGTTTCACCAAAAACATTTGTCATGATTCTTGGCACCCGACTTGGATTTGAGTTGGAAAATCATCATATTGCCAAAGCTATTGTTTATCATAGTGATTTCTTAATGGATAATAATCTCGAACCACAAGAGCAGTTAGAAAGCTACATTGAATTTTTAGATGGGCATTTAGTCATATTAGGACGCTCTGTCGAAAAGTTACTGAATGATCCTTTAGCAAGAGAAGAATTAGATAAATCTGAGATTTTTCGCCTCATTACTGAAAGTAAACTTAATTTCCAACCGTCCTAACCGAGCGCAACAGTTAATGTTGACTTGTTACCCGTAAAATTTCTGCCAGAGATGTATCGCCAATCAACACACGTTTAAATCCATCTTCGCGGATGGTAGGATTAGTAGGGCGTAAGTAGCTGTCAATCGCTTGCAAACTTTCATTACGATGAATCATGCCACGTAAATTCTCATCAATAGTTATTAATTCATAAATCCCGGTACGTCCTCGATAACCTGAAAAATTGCATTGTTCACAGCCTTTGGGCTCGCAAACTTTGGAGATATCAGTTTGTGGCGGAATCCGCATCAATTCCTTTTCATCTTCACGCAAATGATGGAGTATCTTACAATGCGGGCAGAGTTTTCTGACCAGCCGTTGAGCAATTAAGCCGACAATGCTTGAGGCTAGTAGGAACGATTCAACTCCCATATCATGTAAACGAGTGATGGCTCCTAATGCACTGTTGGTATGGAGTGTTGAGAGAACCAAGTGACCAGTTAAACTGGCTTGCACGGCAATTTCAGCAGTTTCTAAATCTCGAATTTCACCAATCATGACTACATCGGGATCTTGCCGCAAAATTGCTCTTAACCCCTTGGCAAAGGTCATTTGTACTTTGGTGTTGACTTGAGTTTGTCCTATGCCAGGCAAATCGTATTCAATTGGATCTTCTATCGTTAAAATATTGCGGGTAACCTGGTTAAGCTCGGTCAACATTGCATAGAGGGAGGTTGTTTTACCAGAACCAGTAGGGCCAGTTACCAAGATAATGCCATGTGGTTCAGCAATCATTGTTCGCATTGCTTTTAATGTGCTTTGTGGCATCCCTAAAAGACTTAAATCCAGTTGTGCTGCTTGTTTATCTAAAATACGCAATACAATACGCTCACCATGGTTAGAAGGTAATGTAGAAACCCGAACATCAATATTGTGTCCGCCGATGCGAAGCGCAATACGTCCGTCTTGCGGGACACGCTTTTCAGCGATATCCAACTTAGCCATAACCTTGACACGAGAAATAACTAAAGGAGCAATGGCTCGTTGAATTTCTAAAACTTCATTTAAGACACCGTCGATTCGATTACGTACCAATACGCGATTTTCATAGGTTTCAATGTGAATATCAGAGGCTTTTTGTTTAATGGCTTGCGTAAATAATGCGTTAAGTAAGCGAATAATAGGGGCATCATCCTGGTTATCCAATAAATCTTCACTTACCGGTAATTGATCTGCGAGTAAGGATAAATCCATATCTTCTTCCATGACTTCTGCAGCATCAAGGATAGACGATTGCGATTGATAGATTTGCGCTAAGTGCTGTTGGAATTCCGACTCATTTACCTCTTTTAATTTAAGTTCACATTGCAGTAAACGTTTTACTTCTGCAAGAATAGTCAGAGGAGGGTTTGCCAAATGATAGACAACGGCTACATCGTTGTCTTGTGGACTAGCGATAACCCCTTGTGTTTTAGCAAATGTATAGGGAAGACGTCTTATTTTTTCGTGATTTTCCATATTAATGCTACTTGGTCATTAATATACCTTTCTTTGGCTGATTTTTAAGTATAACAGTTTGTTGCGTAGATTGACTAAAAGGTATAGGTAATGCAGCCTGATTCATTGATGGAAGCAACATGTCAGTATTTTCAGGGTTATAGGGTTGCTCACGTAAAAACTCCAATTGTTCTTGTCGGGTGTCGGTATATTTACCATTCGTTACATATAACGCATCGCTACGACTTCTTAAAATGCAGGGGCGTATAAATACCATTAAGACGCGTTTTTCACGATTTTGGATGTTATGTTGGAAAAGGCGACCAAATCCTGGTAAGTCACCTACGATAGGGACACGGTTGTTATCCGTACCTAAACTGTCTTGCGTTAGTCCCCCAAGTACCACAATGTCACCACTATCTATGTGTATAGAAGTGACAATACTCGAGATTTTGAAAATAGGGTTGTCAGTATTTAATGTGCTTGATGGATCAATGGTGTCATTGCCCTGGTCAATTTGTAATTGGATACCATTGCCTTGTGTAATTTGTGGGCGCACATATAAATGCAGTGCAACATTCACGCGATCGAAAGTCACAAAAGGACTGGCTGTTGTCGTACCACCTGCATTGTTTGGATAACTGGTGGAAGCGACAGAGACTTGTTTTCCGACGAGAATTTTAGCTTGTCTATTATCGAGTACAACCACAGAAGGGGTTGATAAAATGTTTGCTTTTCTATCACGAGCAAGTGCATAAATTTGGGCTTGGAAATCATCAATTCTAGTTTGGGAATTAATGATGGCAAAACCAGGTCTAAAATCACTGGGTTTACCAGTTTGTTGATCGCTACCCCATTCAATTCCCAAACTGTTAAGATCACTTTCATCAATCTCGGCAACGAGTGCTTCTATGAGTAATTGTGCGGGTTTGATATCCAATTGTCTGATAACAGATTTTAAAGTACGTATCAGACTAACGGGAGCATTGAGAATAATTGAATTTGTATTGGGTTCAGCAATGATTTGGACTGTGGGTTTTGTAGTTCCTTCTGTCTGGGTTGCTGTGCCAGTAGTATTTGGCGTTGCTGCTGGATTGGTACTAGTCTGGCTGGTTTGTGTAGCAGGACTTTGGTTACCACTTGAAGAATTACTAACAAGATTTGAAGCAGGGTTTGTACTATCCAACTCAGGTCTGGTTATTGTTCCGATAGTTGTGCCTACATTACCACTAAAATTAGCTTGCGCAATACCGGCTAAAATGGGAACTAAATCTTCTGCCCGCAAATAATTAAGATAGACAACCTGAGTATTGCTGTCAGTGCCGTAAGTGCTTTGGCGATCTAATTTGGCGATTAGCAAACGCAATCTGATTCTATCTGTTTTGCTGCCACTTAGTAAAATTGCATTACTGCGATCGTCGGCGGCGAGCATGGTTTGTACATGACTACCCAAGCCTGGCTGAGTTTTAACTAGATCTTTAAGGGTGTTAGCGACATCCATTGCTAAGGCATGTCTTAACGGGATCATATCGATACCGTTAGCAGAAGAACTATCAACCTGTCTAATGATTCTAAACATTTGTTTAATGTTGCTGGCACGTCCGGATAAAATCAACATGTTTGAGGGAGCATAAGCCGATACGCTGCTCCATTGAGGCATCAGTGGTCGTAAAACAGGTACCAGTTGCTCAGATGGCACATAATGAACTGGTACAACTGCCACCATCATTTCATCACCCTGTGGTGGTGTGGTTTTTTGACCATAAATGAAAGGCGATTGTGTCTTGGCATCAATATTAGGAACAATTTTTATTACACTTCCACTTGGGACCGCTGCATAGCCTGAGATTTGCAAGACAGATAAAAAAACCTGATAAAGTTCTTTATTTGACATGGGAGTTGTAGAGATGATGGATATTTTTCCTTGAACACGCGGATCAATAATAAAATTCTTTCCAGTGACTCTCGAAACCTCACCAATAACCGCTCGAATATCCGCATTACGCAAATTCCATAATTTTTTAGCAGGCGGATTACTACTTTCTTCCTCATTCTCGGTGGTTATTGTGCCTGTATTTTCTGAAGGCCCAGGAGGAGCAGGAACAGGATTAACAGTTGGAACTATTTTTGAGGGAATCTGGGCTGGTTTTGTTTCTTCTTTTATTTTTTTTTGAAGATTCTGTGCGAGTAAATAGTCATCCATTGGGCCAATTTTAACCACATAATTATTTTTATTGGGTGCATGTTCGATTGCGATTGGCTGCTTAAGAGAAGAGGATAATTTAAATTTTAATTGCAGTGCATTATTTTGATGCGCGAAATCTCCCACATGAAGTTCATATGCAGGCTTACCATCAACAGTAACCGTTTTGATATTAACTTCTGTAGCTCGAGCAGCAATAAAACATAATAAAACAAATAGGCCAACCGCAATCTTTCGCATCAAACAACCATAAAATAATTGATACAATCATCATAACCAAATTTGCAAAGATTCAATAGAGTTTTTAAAAGTTATGAAAAATTTAATAGTTGAGTTATGGGCAAGAAAATCTCAAATAGTTTAATTATTCTAAATATGTGTTAATAATGTCATCTCAAGCGTAGCGAGGGCTCTAAAGCAGGCGTGCTTGAGAGTTATCAATTATGTTAAAACGGGTTTAACAAAGAATACTCAACAATCATTCCCAGAAAAATTTCTGGCCCTGAGGTAGATTTGCTGTTACAACGGAGGAAATTTGATTAACTGAGAAAATTTTGGATTGAATGGTGGCTATGGGTGGACTCGAACCACCGACCTCAGCATTATGAGTGCCGCGCTCTAACCGGCTGAGCTACATAGCCACAAGAGGTCGTGATTTTGTCTCTTTAGGCGTTTGATGTCAATACTAAAAATTAATATTTATTCTAAATAAGAATATTAAAAATTGATGTTTCAAAGATATTCTGGTTTATCAGTCGACAAATCTCATTTAAAAAACAATAAATAGCTTATTCATATGACAATTGTTTTGAGTGTTGAAGATCATACTCTTAGGGCAAATACACCTCAATTAGAGTTATCTGATGTTAGCCGAGGCCAATAATTATGAGATATATTCCGGGATAAGAACTTACTAAGAAAGAACTACCTTCTTCCCTTGTGAGCTGGAAAGAAGGTAGTAGGGTGTAAACTAAACAATCAACAGATACAATGCCCCTGGGCCGCGTAAGACCTGAACTAATAATTGTTTATTTTGTTGTTGAGCGATAGTTTGCAGCGCACGTACACTTGGCGTAGCTTGTTTGTTTGCAGCAATAATAATGTCACCAGGTCTCAAACCTGCTCGCCACCCCGCACTGTTTTCAGATGCGCCAGTAACTTGAATTCCTACTACATGGCCATGCAAAGGAGAATCTTGTTCAAAATTTTTAAGAGCCAGACCATACAAGAAAGGATTGCTTGCTTGCAATTTTTGTTCATGGCGCTTAATGTCAGTAACGACTGCACTTAAGGTCATTTCTTTCCCATCACGCTGGATCGTTATTTTAGCTTCGGTACCTACTCGCAATAATCCAATTGTTGATTTAACCTGGGTCGCTTGCGTTATCTTGGTATCGTTGATTTTAGTAATGATATCACCCGGTTTTAAACCAGCCTTTTCTGCGGGGGAATCTTGATTAACCTGAGCAATAATAGCGCCTTGAAAATCTTCAGGGTAACCCATTGCCAGAGCTAATTCAGGGGTTAGATGCTGTACGAAAATCCCCATTAAACCTCGATGAATAGAACCAAATTTAATAAGCTGTTGTGCGACATCCTTTGCCATATTAATGGGGATGGCAAAACCAATACCTACGTTTCCGCCATAAGGTGAAATAATGGCTGTGTTAATTCCAATTAATTCGCCTTTAGAATTAACTAAAGCGCCACCAGAGTTTCCTGGGTTAATTGCAGCGTCAGTTTGAATAAAATTCTCTACACCTTCGATGTTTAGGTCGCTACGTTTTGTCGCGCTGATAATTCCAAAGGTTGCTGTTTGACTATTACCAAAACTATTTAAACCAAAGGGATTACCAATTGCTACAACAAAGTCACCAACTTCAACGTTGTCGGAATTACCAATAGGCAAACTTTTCAAATTTTTCGCATCAATTTTTAAAACAGCAATATCGGTGTCACTGTCACCGCCAATAAGTTTTGCTTTTAAACGGCGACCATCATTTAATGTCACTGTAATGAGAGAAGCATTACGGATAACATGGTCATTCGTAATAATGATTCCATTTTGTGGATCAACAATTACACCTGAACCAATACTTTGAAATTTTCTTGGTTTATCAGGCAGTTGCTGCGGGGACTGAGATTCTTGATTTGCTTCCTCCTCATCATCGCTGGGGGCTGTATTTGGGAGAAAACCTTGTACGGCAACGTTGACAATAGCGGGCATTGTATTTTTAAGAATGGGTGCCCAAGTTGCCAGAGGCTTTGCTTCTTCTGCTACTGCAGCGAAAGAAAAAAAAGTTAAAAGCAAGATGGATACTGCTATACGAAGTTTACTAGTCATGTCATTTGTTCCAATTTTTTTCATTAAACCAAATAAGTGTTGCCATTCTACCTGTTTGTGGCTGTCTACGATAGGAATAGAATTTATTGTTTTGTTCAAATGTACACGCATTTGATTGATAAACAGCCAAAACATCAGCATTATTCAAAACACGTTCTGCAAGCTTGGGTAGATTAGCATGCCATTTTTCACCTTTGCGGCGAAAATCCTGAGGGGAGAATGTGTAGCGACTTTCATAAATCTGTAAAACTTCATCGCCAACTTCAAAACAAGATTGACAGATAGCAGGGCCAATCCAGGCCATGAGCTGAGAAGGAGAACTTTGCATTTTGCTAATTGTATTTTCAACAATCCCATTCACTAAACCGCGCCATCCAGCATGAATTGCAGCAATCTCATTGCCTTCTTGATTACATAGTAGAATGGGGAGGCAGTCGGCAGTTAGAATTGCCAGAGGTTGTCCTGGATTTCGTGTGATTGCTGCATCCGCTGTTCGATTAGGTTCCTCATCGACACAGACACAAAGATTACTATGTATTTGTTCTAACCAGGCGGGTTCCATGGAAAGCCCTAGCTCCGTACTTAGTTGCTGACGATTTAAAGAAACGTCAGCGATGCTGTCGCCTACGTGTAAAGCAAGATTATTTTTATCGTAGGGTGGTTGGCTAAATCCCTCACAACGTGAGGTGGTTAATCCATGTATATTAGCTGGTGCTTTCCAGTTAGCATAAAGTTTAGTCAAGATGATTATCCAATGTTTGGAGAAGACGCTGAAAATCATCTGGTAAAGGCGCTTCAAACGTCATTTCTTCTTCTGTTACAGGGTGGACGAATGACAAGCTGGATGCATGCAGTGCTTGCCGCTGGAATCCTTGTAAAATATCTCTTAACTCTTGCGTTGGTTGAGCGGGGAAACGCATTCTCCCTCCATATAACTGATCACCCACCACTGGGTGATTGATATAAGCCATGTGCACCCGAATTTGATGGGTACGTCCGGTTAAGAGCTCTACATCGAGCAAGGTATAATCATGATATTGTTTGCGAATAGAGTAAAGGGTAATCGCTTGCCTACCTTGTTGACAAACAGCCATTTTCAGACGGTTTCTAGGGTGTCTACCATAAAATGTATCGATTTCACCACCAGAAATTAAATGGCCTTGTACTAAAGTGATATAACAACGATGTATTTCTCGCGCTTGCATTTGTCTAACAAGATTTGTATGCGCGACTAAGGATTTGGCAATAACGAGTAGTCCCGTTGTATCTTTATCAAGTCGATGAATGATACCCGCACGAGGTAAGCTTGCAAGCTGAGAAGCATGATGCAGCAGCGCATTGACCAGAGTATGCTCGCGATTTCCAGCACCTGGATGAACGACCAGGCCTGCAGGTTTGTTGATAACTAGCAAATGTTCATCTTCATAAACGATATTCAAAGGGATATCTTCTGGAAGGGAGGGAAGGGTATTTGATTGAGAGAACTCCACCTGCATGTCGATTTCGTCCCCATCCGCTACTTTATCTTTAGGTTTGCAATGACGTTGATTTAAGGTAATGGCGCCTTGTTTTAACCAGGTACTCAACTGCGAGCGAGAATAATCAGGGAACAATTGGGCTAAGACGATATCAATTCGTTGCCCATGATATTCTCGCGGAATAACAATGTGCTTGGAAATAGAATCACTCATGCAGTTGCAAACTCATCGATTAATCTGCCACGTAATGAATTAGGTAATGCCTCACTAATTGAAACATTTACAAATTGACCTATCAGGGTTGTAGGGCCATCAAAATTTACTACCCGATTACATTCCGTACGCCCAGCTAATTGCTGTGGATTTTTTTTGGAATTTCCCGTCACCAGAATACGTTGCGTGCTTCCTATCATGGAGTGACTATAATGGGACGCTTGTACGAGCAGGCGATTCTGTAATATTTGTAATCGCTGCTTCTTGACTTCCATTGGTGTTTCGTCAGCTAAATTAGCAGCGGGAGTGCCAGGGCGAGGACTATAAATAAAGCTAAAAGAGGTATCAAAGCCAATTTCATGAACCAAATCCATTGTGGCCTGAAAATCATCATCTGTTTCACCTGGAAAGCCTACAATAATATCTGTGGATAGGCGAATATCAGGACGCACTTTGCGCAACTTGCGAATCTTTGATTTAAATTCCATCGCTGTATAGCCGCGTTTCATCATACTAAGAATTTTATCAGAGCCACTTTGCACTGGTAGATGCAAATGGTTGGCAAGTTCTGGAATTTCCGCATAGGCATTGATTAAATTATCAGAGAATGCCAATGGGTGAGACGTTGTGAAGCGAATTCTTCCTATTCCATCGATTGCGGCAAGGTAATGAATTAATAGCGCTAAGTCAGCAATGTCGCCATTATTCATTGGTCCACGATAATCATTTACATTTTGCCCTAAGAGATTGATTTCGCGTACGCCTTGGGCTGCAAGCTGGTAGCATTCTGCCAAAACATCATCAAAAGGCCTGCTAATTTCTTCGCCACGTGTATAGGGGACCACGCAATAACTACAGTATTTACTGCATCCTTCCATAATAGAAACAAAAGCAACCGGACCTTCAGCACGAGGCGCTGGGAGGTGGTCGAATTTTTCTATTTCAGGAAAACTGATATCAACCACTGCTTTTTTAGTGTTTAAACGTTCGTTTAATAAACCAGGTAGGCGATGCAATGTTTGTGGGCCAAAAACCAAATCAACAAAAGGAGCTCTTTTAATAATATCAGCACCTTCCTGGCTGGCGACACACCCACCGACACCAATCACTACGTGAGGATTTTTCTGTTTATATTCGCGCCATTGACCTAATTGAGAAAATACCTTTTCCTGCGCTTTTTCACGGATAGAGCATGTATTTAGCAGAATTACATCAGCTTCTTCAACATTCTCTGTCTTTTCCAGACCATGGGACTGAAGGAGAACTTCTGCCATTTTAGATGAATCATACTCATTCATCTGGCAGCCATTGGTTTTTATATAAAGTTTTTTTGCCATAATATCATCTACTTTTTAAAGCTTAATTTATTTATCTTGCACAGATTGGCAATAAGTTTCTTTAACGCGAGGCAATATCAATAAAGAAATGAGCATGCCTGCGGGTAATAAAGCCAATGCCACGTGATAGGCTTCTAAGGGATAAACACGGACTTTATCAACAATTTCACCCTGCCACATTCTATCAAGAATAAAGCCAATAATAGGTTGAGCTAAGGCAATGCCAACCATATTCATCATATTCATGAAACTTAAGCCAGTCGCTACATAGCGTTTACTACACAGTTCTTTTGCTACGGCAAAAGCAGGGAGAAATCCGGCTGAAAAAATACCGAAGCTAAACAGCAACAGCTGCATTACCCACCCGGACTGAATATTAACATAAATAAAAAGTAAACTTGTAATCAATGCACCGATACAACCGATATACATTGGTGGCTTTCTTAATCCAATACGATTGGAAAAAATTCCCCATAATGGACTGGCAATTGCCCAGCCAACAAATACAAGAGAGATATAGTTTGCAGCAGTTGCTTTTGCCAGGTTCATTTTAAACATTAAAAAAGGAACACCCCATAAACCGCAAAAGACGGGGGTAGCCATATACATTAAGCCACCATAAGTGGCGACGAGCCATAGCTGACGATTCTTTACGATGGTTAGCAAACTAGCCATGAGTGGCTCTTCGTCTGTAAGGTGATGACGAGGTACTTTCTTATGAGGAGAGTCTTTGGCAATCACCAAAATTAATATGGCTAATACAATCCCTACTGATCCCATAATAATCATACTCTTGCGCCAGCCATAAGCATCGATCAATAAGGCTAAGGGTGCTTCACCACCAATGGCTCCCAACATGCCAATCGTCACCATCATTCCAGTCAGTAGAGCAAAACGTTGTGCCGGGAACCAGTTAGCAGCAAGTTTCATCGAGCCTACGGCTGCGAAAGCTGAACCAAAACCTATCATCAAGCGAGCAACACAAGCCATGAAAAAATTGCTGGTGAGACCAAATGCAATTGTACTCACTGCACAAATAGCTGTTGCGATAGTAAGTAAGCGATGTGGACCGAAATAATCCATTAACACACCGCCGGGTAGTTGCATAGCTGCATAGGAGTAGAAGTAAATACCAGATAAAATGCCAAGAGTTTGACTGGTAACGGCAAAATCGCGCATTAATTCGTTGCTCATTACGCTAGGGGATACTTGAAGCAAGCACTCATAAAAATAGAATAGGCAACCTAATCCCCATACAATCCAGGGCAGTAGAGTATTAAAAGAGGGATGACTCTGGTTTGCCTGTTGGGTGCTGCTGTAATCCATCGACTTTTTTACTCCTGTTATTTGGTTGAACTATAATTATTACAACTCAATGAGTTATACAATTGGCAAAAAATGAAAATATTATCACCCTGACTACTAATTGTCTATTATGTATTCAATATATGGTGGAATATATTGCTAGTAAGGAATAAGAAATGGATTTCAAGAATAGTTATTTTCCAATAGGCTACATTTCTACTGAAACCGGTGTGAATCCTGTTACATTACGTGCTTGGGAACGCCGTTATGGTTTAATTCAACCAAAAAGAACTGTTAAAGGGCATCGCTTGTATAGTGCTGATGATGTCATTTTAATTAAGCAAATTTTGTTTTTAATGAGTAAAGGGCATGCTGTTTCTAAAATAAAACCGTTACTACACGATGGTAGCGGTACACTTTGCCATGCTATTCCGATTGATAATTTAGAGTCCTGTTTTCAGAGAGTTGCTAACGCGCTGGAAAATTTAGACCAGAAAGAACTTAATAATGAATTGAATACATTATACTCTATTTACCCCACTGAACAATTCGCTGATGATGTCTATCCTCTATTAATTAATTACCTGGAGAATGAGGTATGGTTAGGGAGGACATGCATAAGTGCAAAACGAATTCAGTTATTTGATTTAATAGCAATAAAACTCTATCAAAATCTTTATCAATCTAAGAGAAAAACACCTAAAAAAAACTACTTGGTGGTAGGATTTTTACCAATATTTGGATTGCAACAAGTTGCCCATGTTCACGGATTATTGATTGCAAATATTTTAAGAGCTTATGATCATCAGGTTGATTTTTTATCTTCAGTAGAAACTGTCGCTGAATTATTTAATCTTAGCCGACAAGTTCCTTCAAGAACCCTGATTATTTATACAACAGCGGATAATTTTACATTGAAAAATATGTTGCATGACATAGAAATAAGAAATCTTGCTAATATTGCTATTAGTTTAGTCCCTACAAATAATTCCTTTCTGCACTCGCCAGATAACAGGGTATTGCTTCCTCAACGATTCTCTGAAATTTACGGAGCTCTAAATAGATTGGCTTGAAATTCTTATTCTATTAGGAAAAAATTTTTCAATAGATTCCCTGATAATTTCAAAATAAGTTATTCTTTAATAAGCAGATCGAAATTTGGGGAAATCGATGAGAGCATGGGTGGTATGGATTTTAGCAGCCCTGACTTATTTTCATCAGTATTTTTTACGCGTTTCCGTAGGTAGCTTATCAGGTTATCTGATGCACGATTTTTCACTTACCATGCTGCAACTCAGCGATTTGGCTGTTCTTTTTTTTATCTCTTATCTCGTTGTTTTACCCATTTCCGGCATTCTAATTGATAGATTCGGGGTAAGAAGAATGATGCCTCTTGCATCATTGCTCTCAGGGGCTGCTTGTATTCTCTTTTCATATTCAACCAATGATATTGAATTGAATATTGCTCGATTGGCAATGGGAGCTGGGGCTGCATTTTCGTTAATAGGTGCTCAGACGATTATTCGAATCTATTTCCCTGGGCATTTATTTTCAATTCTTTCTGCTTTGACATTAACCCTGGGAGTCCTTGGTGCTATTGGAGGAGGGGTGCCGCTCATTTTGGCCAGTAGTCATGAAAGCTGGCAATTAATAATGAAGTACGCAGGTTATTGCTCATTAATATTAGCATTATTGCTGTTTACTCTTCTGGATAAGCAAACAATATCTACTACTTCCCAATATGGATTTAAAAAATTATTCGCTGATTTTAATATCTTTATAAGAACCCGCAGAGCTTGGCTTCCTGGTGTTTATGGTGGCTTAATGTTAACACCCATTATTGCCTTTGCGAGCTTTTGGGCTGCTCCTTATTTAATGGCTGAGTATCATTATGGCGTTAAATTTAGTGAGTTTCTGGCTGCATTTGTCTTTATTGGTTATGCATTTGGCAGCCCTATTCATTCCATTCTTGCCCAAAAATTTGGATTAAAACTGGTAATGATTTGTTCATCAACCGTAGCTGCGTTGACGTCGTTCTTACTGGTGTATATTCATTTATCAATCTGGTTGAGCGTGATTTGTCTTTTGCTGTTAGGCATTACAGTGGGTTCATTTGTTTTAACCATGGTTATTACCAGGCTCAGTACGCCTGCTGATATCGCTGCCAGTGCATTTAGTTTTAACACGTTAATATCCCAACTTGTGGGGGCAGGTATATTATGGGGAATAGGTCAATTTCTGTATGGTTTGCACCGTGTAGAGGTAGGGAGACTTAAAGTTTATCCTATTGAAGTATTACATCATGCAATGCATTTGTTGATTGCTGCATCTTTTCTGGCAGTCATCATTGCTTGTCTAATAAAGATACCTTCTGCAAAAAATGCGAAGATAGACTCATAGTTTTCTAATATTAAACATTTACTCTAATTAATAATTCATCCTAAATGGGTATTAATATGAGTAAATGGCATAAATTTCATTCTCAATACAGTCCGATTAATGTGGCAACGATTAATCAGCAGACTAATGCGATCCACGAAGATTGGAATCGCCTTTCTGCCCATCACTCCACCGTAAATGGTGTTTCATTGGTACGAAAATTTACTAATAAAGAAGAGCTTCAAACTTACTTCAAAGAGGTTATTCTTAAGGATTTTAAAGGTAATAAAAATGAAGCGGCGGCGTTCTTGATTAATTCTTTTCATCAAGGAGGACTTTTAAATCCTGTATCGGCCTGCATCACAGATTTATGTAAAAATGAAAAAGGACAGGCTTTATTTCTTCCAGCCTCTGATCCTTCCAAGGTTACAAAACATGTTGATGTAATTACTACGGAAAATGGATTTAAAGTGCAGGAATTTTACAAGGTTAAGACATTTACGGTTCCACCACCTCCTTTAAATGGGAAGGACGATGTGCCAACTCTTTTAAGAGCGGTCGCTGATGAAGACGATGTAATAGTGCCAGATGAGGGTAAAGATTATGTCATCAAAGCAGGGGCTATGGTTGATGTGGATTTCACGCAAAATGCAAAAAATCCAACCATTACAATAGAGTCTAATTATATCAGTTATGGTAACTCTGCCGTTCAAGCTCAGTTTGATACGAGACATTTTGGCCAAATCCTCTTGGACTTCTTAAAAGTAATCTTTGGCTTAAATGCTGTTAAGAATTTCTCATCAAATCAAGAATCTAATGAAGAAAGGGAAGAAATTCAAAGAATATCACCTATGTAAGAATGCATTGTTCAGAGGATGTGTTTTTCAGCAGTCTTCGTTGTTCAGGGAACTCCATGGCAATTTAATGCTTACTGTTTGCTGGGATGACGATTGGAGTTAGCAGCATGCTTTGCAGTTTATTTGCTACAAAGTAACTGAAGGTTTCACAGTACCGATTATGTCCTAAAGCAAGGAAGCATTTGCTTCTAGGTAGATAGACCTTTTTCCTTTGTGATAGGACGTGTTTTTTCTCACATTGATTGTAGTTTATTCTATTTCTGCCTGTTTCAGTCAATTCGAATTTCATTATTACCCTTAATTTTTCAAATTCATTGGGGATCACTTAATATGTGTTATCCTAGGGAATTATTATTTATTTTGTTACGATTTTAGGGCTTCATAAGTCTTGTGAATTCATAAATTAGTTTTTAAGGTGGACATTGAACTTATGCAAACTGGAGAAGTTTTTTATACCATATTTTTGATCTTTGCTGGTGCAGCTATATTTTCAACATTGGTTCTTTATACCAAGCAATCACTGCTTGTTGCTTATATTTTATTGGGAGCAGCTTTAGGTCCATGGGGTTTAAAACTTGTCTCGGATGTTAGCATCGTGCAACAAGTAGGTGATATCGGTATAGTTTTTTTGCTATTTTTATTAGGCCTGCATCTTCAACCACAAAACTTAGTGCATATGTTACGGAAAATCACATGGATAGCCATTGTAAGTTCCGTCCTCCTTGCCATTATCGCTTATTTAATAGGTCGCTGGTTTGGGTTAGGGGTTGGTGAATCCTGGATTTTAGGGGCCACAATGATGTTCTCAAGCACCATCATTGGTTTAAAACTATTACCAACGACTATTCTGCATCACCAACATACTGGTGAAGTTATGATCAGTATTCTTTTAATGCAAGACGTTATCGCCATTGTTGTATTAATTTTAATTAACGGTGCACAGCAAGGTGGCGGGTTTTCCTGGAATGATTTAATTTTGGTTGGTTTGGCTTTGCCTGCATTAACTCTTCTGGCTTTTGCCGTAGAGCGTTATGTCCTTGTTAAACTATTAGCTCGTTTCGATAGAACACAGGAGTATGTTTTTCTTCTGTCAGTTGGCTGGTGCTTAGGCATGTCTTTTCTGGCAGAAAGATTAGGTTTATCAGAAGATATTGGCGCATTTGTAGCGGGAGTAGCACTTGCTTCAAGTCCTATTTCACTTTATATCGCTGAAAGTTTAAAGCCTTTACGAGACTTTTTCTTGGTCATGTTTTTCTTTTCTATTGGCGCCACGTTTAATTTTGCCTATGCAGCGCAAGTGGTAATTCCGGCTTGCATTTTGGCATTTTTAATGCTGATTATTAAACCTTTCTTGTTTAATATTCTTTTAAGTCGTGCTGGAGAGAAGAAAGCGGTGGCCCGAGAAGTAGGATTTCGATTGGGACAAGCAAGTGAGTTTTCTTTACTGGTGGCTAGTATTGCTTTAAGCACAAAGCTTATTTCGGCGGTAGCAGCAAATTTGATACAGGCTACAACTATTTTAACGTTTATCGTTTCTTCCTATCTGGTGGTGTTAAAGTACCCAACACCGATTGCTCTATCTGATAAAATGCGTAAGGATTAAAAATGAAATTATTTGTTATTGTCCTTTGTTTACTAAGTGAACGTTACCTTGTTCATGCTGTATCACATAACAGATTCTATTGGTTTTCGTCGTATTTTACTGCCATTAGTCAAAAGTTATTTACAACAGAAGCATCGTTATTCTACCAGATATTAATTTTAGTAGCTGTGGTCATTCCTCCAGTGTTAGTTACTTGGTTATTGCTTTATATTTTTGGTCATCTACTATTTGGTTTTATCGGTTTATTATTAAATTTAATTATTTTTTATTATTGCCTTGGTCCGCAAAATCCCTTTTATCCTGTTCGGGAGGCTGGTGAAGACGATAGTGAAGCAGTCACTGGAAATTATTTTGCGAAAATTAATGGTGAATTATTTGCTGTTATTTTTTGGTACATCGTTGCTGGACCTTTAGGCGTCCTACTTTATCGCCTCATTTCTCTATGCAGAGATTACGAAACTACTGCTGAAATTGCTCGAATAATAACAAATGCTTTGGATTGGATTCCAGCAAGACTCACCGTATTGCTGTATTTACTTGTGGGTAACTTTCAAAGAGGTATTCACTTTTTTGCACAAATGTTTTTTTCAGCCCCTGAAAAAAATGATACCGTATTAAGCAATGGCGGATTACTTGCTGCGCGTACTTATGAAGATGAAGCTGTGCCATTACCCTATGCTGAAAGTTTGGTAGAACATGCTTTAATCGTATATCTGGTTTTTTTAGCATTGTTTACCTTGGTGTCTTGGTTATAAAAGTTCTAGAACTATAATTGACGAGTTAATTATGATAAAACTTATTGCCGGTGCTATATTATGTTGTGCCTTTCTAATTTCTTGTTCGCAACATAGGATGCCTCCTCAGGAAAAGATTAAGGTAGCGGCATGTCAACAAATGTGTGAAAAGAGAGCGGCAGTTTGTAAGCAAACATGTCGAAACAATTGTCGGGGATGTTGTGCATTTTCAACACAAACGACAGTGAGAACATATAAACATTATAAACATGAAGTATGCGTAAAAAACGATTTTCTCACACTTCAGTTGAATTCCTTCCGTGATCCACTACAATGCCGCAAAACTACTTGCGATTGTCATGCTGATTATCAAGTTTGCATGCAGGCGTGCAGTGGAATGGTTTATAAAAGCTTGCGACCAGTTTGTCCCTAAAGCTTTAGATTAATGAGGAACATTCATGTTATACGAAAATAGTAATGATATTGACCCAATTGAAACACGTGAATGGCTGGATGCCTTGCAAGCAGTACTCTCCACTGATGGAGGCCAGCGTGCTGCATTTCTTCTACAAGAGCTTATTAATAAGGCTAATGCCGAAGGGGTAAAACTAAAGAGTGCAATTAATACCCCTTATCGTAATACGATTAAACCTCATGAAGAAAAATTGTTGCCGCCTGATGAAGGATTAGGGAAGCGAATAAGTGCATTAATTCGTTGGAATGCTGTTGCGATGGTATTACGTGCGGGTAAATATGCTCCTGAGTTGGGAGGGCATATTGCCTCTTACGCTTCATCATCTACTTTATACGAAACGGGATTTAATTATTTCTTCAAAGGCCCCAACGGAGACCATGGTGGTGATTTACTCTATATCCAGGGACATTCCTCACCAGGAATCTATGCGCGAGCCTTTTTAGAAGGACGATTGTCTGAGCATCAATTAAACAAATTTAGACAAGAAGTTGAAGTCAATGGTTTATCATCTTATCCCCATCCTTGGTTAATGGGTGATTTTTGGCAATTTCCAACAGTGTCTATGGGATTAGGTCCTCTACAAGCAATTTATCAGGCTCGTTTCCTTAAATATCTAGAGAATCGTGGTTTAATTAAAGCAGAAGGCCGTAAAGTGTGGGCTTTTCTTGGCGACGGTGAAATGGATGAGCCTGAGTCTGTAGGCGCTCTGTCTATTGCTGCTCGTGAAAAGTTAGATAATTTGATTTTTGTCGTAAACTGCAATCTACAGCGTCTTGATGGTCCTGTAAGAGGGAATGGCAAAATTATTCAGGAATTAGAAGGCTTATTTCGCGGTGCAGGATGGAATGTGATTAAAGTTATTTGGGGCGGCCGATGGGATCCATTATTTGCCCGAGATGATAAAGGTATTATGCAAAAGCGCATGGAAGAATGCGTTGATGGTGATTATCAAGCCTATAAGGCTAATGATGGTGCTTATGTCCGTGAGCATTTTTTTGGTCAATACCCTGAATTGAAAAAAATGGTAGAGAATATGTCAGATGATGAAATCTGGCGTTTAAATCGTGGTGGTCATGATGCTCAAAAAGTCTATGCTGCCTATGCACAAGCTGTAGAACATCGTGGTAGTCCAACTGTAATTCTTGCTAAAACCATTAAAGGTTATGGTATGGGGGCTGCTGGTGAAGGTCAAAACATTACTCATCAGCAAAAAAAAATGACCATCGAGCAGCTACGTGCTTTTAGGGATCGTTTTAGTATTCCAATTAGCGATGACAAAATTACAGAGATTCCATTCTATCGTCCAGACGAGAGTAGCCCTGAAATCCAGTATTTGCGTAAGCAAAGAGAAGCTTTAGGTGGATATTTACCGGCGCGAAGTACCGCTTTTGAACCTTTAAAAGTGCCTGAGTTATCGGCTTTTTCGACAATCACTCAGAGTACCGGCGATCGTGAAATTTCTACAACCATGGCATTTGTGCGTCTGTTGTCCGTTTTACTTAAAGATAAAGAATTAGGTAAGCGGATTGTGCCAATTGTTCCTGATGAATGCCGTACCTTTGGAATGGAAGGCTTATTCCGTCAAATTGGAATTTATTCACCAGTAGGGCAGTTATATACGCCAGTGGATCACGAGCAAGTGATGTATTACCGTGAAGCAAAAGATGGGCAAATTCTTGAGGAAGGCATTAATGAAGCAGGGGCATTTTGTTCCTGGATTGCTGCTGCAACCTCATACAGCTCTAATAAATTGGCAATGATTCCATTCTACATTTATTACTCCATGTTTGGTTTCCAACGTATTGGTGATTTAGCATGGGCTGCAGGGGATATGCAGGCTCGAGGATTCTTATTAGGTGGTACAGCTGGTAGAACAACTCTGGCGGGGGAAGGATTGCAGCATCAAGACGGTCATAGTCATATTATGGCTTCTACCATACCCAATTGCATTGCTTATGATCCTACTTATGCCTATGAGTTGGCTGTAATCATTCAGCATGGTTTGTATCGTATGTATGAAAAGCAAGATAACGTTTTTTACTACATTACGGTTATGAATGAAAACTATACTCATCCAGACATGCCGGCCGGTGTAGAAGAAGGAATTATTAAAGGGATGTACCTGCTGCAAGAAACTAAAAAACCCAGTAAAAAACATGTCCAGTTAATGGGATGTGGTACTATTTTACGTGAAGTAATTGCAGCAGCGAAAATGCTTAGTGATGATTTTGGAGTAACTTCTGATATATGGAGTGTCACAAGCTTTAATGAATTAAGACGAGACGGGTTAGCTGTTGAGCGTCATAATCGCATGCATCCTGAAGATAAGCCCAAGCAAAGTTATGTAACTAAGCAATTAGCTGATCGTAAAGGGCCCGTGATTGCTGCAACAGATTATATGCGCTTATATGCCGATCAAATCAGGCCTTTTGTTTCCGCACCATTTATTACCCTGGGTACAGATGGTTATGGACGCAGTGACACACGTCAACGCTTACGTCATTTCTTCGAAGTTGATGCTAAATTTATTGCAATAGCTGCATTAGATGCTTTAGCTCAACAGGGTACATTACCTAAATCAACGGTAGTTGATGCGATGAAACGTTATGGCATTGATAGTGAGAAGCTTGATCCAGTAACTCACTGATTAATTACCCTTTAATAGTCATCCTGCAATGAAGCATTGCAGGATTACCTGTGTTTGCTGAGGATAAATATGGCAGATGAGATTCAAATAAAAGTCCCTGATATTGGTGGTGCAATAGATGTTGATGTTATTGAAGTATTGGTTAAGCCAGGGGATGAAATAAGTAATGATACACCGTTAATTACTTTAGAGTCTGATAAAGCAAGTATGGAAATTCCTTCACCACAATCAGGAAAAATCAAATCATTACAAGTCAAAGTGGGTGATAAAGTATCTGAAGGTGATGTTATTTTAACGTTGACTACGGAAGAATCTTCAAGTGAAAAATCGACCCTAGAGAGTTTACCTTCTGTTGAAAAAGCCGAGGATTCACAAGTAACGGCTGCTGAGTCTAAAAATCCGACACCTCCAACAACAAGCAAACGTCTTGAAGTTCAAGTGCCTGATATTGGTGGTGCTACTGATGTGGATGTCATCGAAATTATGGTGGGTGCAGGTGATACTATCACCAAAGATCAATCACTTATTACCTTGGAAGGTGATAAGGCAACCATGGATATTCCATCGCCAGCTGCTGGAGTAGTCGAAGCCATCTCAGTAAAAGTTGGAGACAAGGTATCCCAGGGTTCGTTAATTCTTACTCTTAATGCTGAACAACGTGGTGCTGAAAGCCCGGCACCAACGCCAGTAAACAAAGCTGAGCCTAAAGAATCTGCACCAAAAGAACAACCTGCCGGACAAGTTGCAACTGTTCATAGCCTGCCAGAGAGTACATTAAATACAAATGTTCCTGCTGGTCCTGCAGTACGACGAATGGCTAGGGAATTTGGAATCAATTTAGCAGAAGTAAAAGGGACGGGTCGAAAATCAAGAATTACAAAGGAAGATTTGCAACTTTATGTTAAAACAAGGTTGAGTGAAAAACCCGCAACAGGAGGCTTTGCACTTCCAACGGCACCGGTTATTGATTTTAGTAAATTTGGTGAGATAGAGGTTAAACCTCTCAATAAAATTAAGCGTCTAACAGGCGTTAATGTTCATCGCTCTTGGGTAACGATTCCACATGTGACTCAATTTGATGAAGCAGATATTACTGAATTGGAAGCATTCAGAAAGTCAGAGGCTGATAAGCAAACCGGCTATAAGTTAACAATGCTTGCTTTTGTTACTAAGGTCATTAGCAAAGCATTATCCGTATATCCGCAATTTAATGCTTCTCTTGATGCGAGTGGAGAAAATTTAATTTATAAGCATTATTGCCATATTGGTATTGCTGTGGAGACACCCAATGGGCTAGTCGTTCCCGTAATACGTGATGTCAATCAATTATCAGTGAGCGATATTGCTATCGAGATGGGACGATTAAGTGCGAAAGCGCGAGATAAAGGGTTGATGCCAGCCGATATGAGTGGTGGTTGTTTTACCATTTCAAGTTTAGGTGGTATTGGTGGTACTGCATTTACTCCGATTGTAAATAGCCCTGAAGTTGCTATTCTTGGACTGTCACGTTCCAGCATAAAACCAGTTTATATAAATGGCGAATTTAAGCCACGGCTCATGTTACCGTTATCATTATCTTATGATCATCGGGTAATTGATGGCGCGGAGGCAGCTCGTTTTACGCGGTTTATTGCTGAATCCCTGGGTGACCTTCGTCGAATTTTATTGTAACAGGGTTTCGGATAGTTTAGAGAATCACGTATTGTGGTTTCTTCGCAGTATCTAAAGTTGAAAGTGATTTGAACGATAAGTGATTAATTTAGTTAACGAGTTTTGTAAAGATTTATGATAATTAATGAGGCATAAGATGGCTGGAATTAAAACAGAAGTAGTCGTGTTAGGGAGTGGTCCTGGTGGTTATACTGCAGCATTTCGCGCTGCGGATTTGGGTAAGAAAGTTGTTCTTATCGAACGCTTTGATAATTTAGGCGGTGTTTGCCTAAACGTAGGCTGTATCCCATCAAAAGCACTGCTTCATATTGCTAAAGTTGTTGACGAAGCGCATGAAATGGCTGAACAAGGTGTAGCATTTGGTAAGCCAAAATTTGATAATAAAAAACTTGTTGCCTGGAAAAACTCTGTTGTTGGCAAACTGACTGGCGGATTAAAAGCTTTATCCAAACAACGAAAAGTCGAAGTAATTACCGGCGTGGCTAAATTTTCCGGGACTCATCAAGTAACGGTTCAGGGAAAAGATGGTGTCACCACTGTTGATTTTGAAAATGCGATTATTGCGGTAGGGAGTGAATCTATTAATTTGCCATTTATTCCAGAAGATCCTCGTATTTTTAGCTCCACAGGTGCTTTGGAGCTCGCTGATATTAAGGGAAGTCTACTTGTATTAGGCGGTGGTATTATTGGTTTAGAAATGGCTACGGTTTATTCTGCACTCGGGGTTGATGTCACCGTTGTTGAATTTATGGACCAATTAATTCCCGGTGCTGATGCTGATTTAGTAAATGTTCTACAAAAGAGAATGACTAAAAAAGGCGTCAAATTTTTACTAAAAACTAAGGTTACGGGTGTAGAAGCTAAAAAAGATGGTATTTATGTTTCTATGGAAGGACAACATGCCACTGAAAAACCTTTATGTTTCCAACAGGTTTTAGTGTGTGTTGGAAGAAAGCCAAATGGTGGAACTATTGATGCGGATAAAGCCGGTGTGCATGTTGATGAGCGTGGTTTTATCAAAGTTGATAACCAAATGCGTACCAATGTATCTCATATTTTTGCAATTGGTGATGTTGTAGGACAACCGATGCTTGCGCATAAAGCAATTCCAGAAGGGCGTGTCGCAGCGGAAGTGATTGCCGGGATGAAACACTATTTTGATCCAAAGTGCATAGCAAGTGTTGCTTATACCGATCCCGAAGTTGCCTGGGCTGGGCTTACTGAGAAAGAAGCAAAAGAAAAAGGGATTGCCTATGAAAAAGGTGTTTTCCCTTGGGCTGCCAGTGGGCGTGCTCTGAGTATGGGACGGGAGGAAGGAATGACGAAAACGTTATTTTGTCCAGAAACGCATCGCATTCTTGGTGCGGGTGTCGTTGGTATTAATGCAGGGGATTTGATTGCTGAGACTGCATTGGCAATTGAAATGGGATGTGATGTAGAAGATATCGCTTTAACAATTCATCCACACCCTACTTTATCAGAAACTATTGCCTTGTCGGCAGAAGTGTTTGAAGGAACAGTTACTGATCTCTACATGCCTAAAAAAAAGAAGTAAGCTAATTTTTGCCATCTTATGTGATGATGAGCAAAATAGAGATTTTTCTTCGGTAACTCTCTCTTTTTTCAAATAAACGGCCATACTATTCTTGATGGCCGTTTTTTTGTAAACCAGATTCTGGGCTCAGGAGCATAGAATGTTTGAAATACGCCCAATGCAGCAAAGAGACATAGATAATGTTTATACAATCGAAAAATCTTCACATCGAGCTCCATGGAGCAGGGATATTCTAAGTGATTGTATATTAGTTGGTTATGATTGCCGTGTTCTGGAAATAATGACAGCTTCTGGTAAGGAACTCGTGGGTTACATTATTTGCCGCAATAGCTTTAACGTTTGTCATATTCTGAACTTATGTGTCACTGTTTCCGAGCAAGGTAAGGGTTATGGACAAAAATTACTGGAAGCAGTGTTAAATTCATTGGCTAATTCTGATTCTGACACCGTTATTCTAGAAGTTCGACCAAGTAATAAAGCAGCACTCAAACTGTATCAAAAATTTGGCTTCTATAAGGATTTGATTAAAAAAGGATATTATAAAGATGAGAATGGCGAAGAAGATGCTATTCTATTAAAAAAAATCATTCCTCATAATCAGTCGTCTCCATTAGAAGGTAATGGTTAAAGCTGGAATTTAGTAAAATACAAGATTCAAGATTAAATGCCGACGGACGAATACAGAGAGAGGGATATTGTAAAAGCACCAAAAGAGTTCGGCTTTAAATTGTTTTAGGAGAAGAAGGGATGCAACTCGTCAAAATAATGATAATTTTTTTCTTTGGTTATGTCCTTACTTCGTGTGGTCCCTCAACACCAAAAACGCCACCACCCGTTGCTGAAGTAGATGTTGCTTATCCTCTAAAAAAGAAAATTATTGAGTGGGATGAATACACTGGGCGATTTCAAGCTGTTCAAGAAGTAGATATTCGTGCTCGAGTTACGGGTTATCTCGATGCAATTAAATTTAAGGATGGGCAATTTGTTAAAACTGGTGATATTTTATTTATTATTGATCCACGTCCGTTTGAATATGCTTTAACAAGGGCAAAAGCTGAATATGAATTGGCTACCAAACAATATGAAAGGGCTATTCAGTTAAAGAAAGAGAGCTTTATTGCAGCTGAGACAATTGATCAACGCTTTCAAGAAATGCAAGTAGCTGAAACTCGACTTAATGACGCGAAATTAAATCTTGAATTCACTCAGGTTAAGTCGCCCATTGGCGGAAGAATTAGTCGTTATTATGTTAGTGTCGGTAACCTGGTTACTAAAAATGAAACCGTATTAACCAAAATAGTATCGCTTGATCCTATCTATTTTTATTTTGAAGCAAGTCAAAGTGATTTACTGAAGTATATTCGTTTGACTAAGCAAGGCAAGCTTCCTGATTCTCAGGAAGGCTCCAGTCCAATTGTCATTAAATTGCAAGATGAGAAGGAATTTTTGCATAAAGGAAATATGAATTTTTTTGATAATGTCGTTGATACAGGCACTGGAACTATTTTGGGACGAGCCACGGTGCCAAACCCCGATTCAGTAATTTATCCTGGCTTATTCGGTCGCGCACGTATAGCGGGTAGTGCTGAATACGAGGCACTTTTATTACCAGACAAAGCAATTAATACAGAGCAAACACGAAAATATGTTTATGTTGTCGATAAACAAAATAAAGTGCAGCGTGTTTATGTACAATTAGGTCCTATTCGAGATAGTAGTTTTTACATTATTCGCAGCGGTCTTAAAGGGGATGAACGTGTCGTTGTTAGTGGCCTTCAGCGCATTCATGTTCCAGGGCAAGAAGTCAAACCAATTAATGTTCAATTACATGAGTAATGCTTTAACTAACAGGAAGTAGTTAATGAAAATATCCCATTTCTTTATTGAACGGCCCATATTTGCAACTGTGATTGCAATTATTATTGTGCTTATTGGAGGTCTTGCTTATTTCAACTTGCCTATTGAACAGTATCCACAAGTCGTACCACCAACTATTCAAGTTACAGCCTCCTATCCTGGAGCAAACGCCAAGACTGTGGCAGAAACAGTAGCAACACCCATTGAACAGGAGGTAAATGGGGTCGAGGGTATGTTATATATGGATTCGCAATCTACTGATGATGGGCAGATGCGCCTGACTATTACCTTTGAATTAGGGACGGATTTGGATATAGCGCAGGTACTGGTGCAAAACCGTGTTGCCATTGCAGAACCTAGGTTGCCAGAAGAAGTACGTCGTATTGGTATAACAACAGTAAAAAATGCGCCTGATCTAATGTTGGTGATTAACCTTTTTTCACCGGATGGACGCTATGATCAAACATTTTTGGGAAATTATGCCGTATTGAATATTCGCGACAAGATTAGGCGTATTGATGGAGTAGGGAATGTTCGTCTGGTTGGGGCTAGCGAATATGCAATGCGTATATGGCTTGACCCTGATCTGATTAATTCCTATGACTTGGCAGCTGAAGATATTGTTGATGCATTGCGTTCTCAAAATGTGCAAATTGCGAGTGGAACTTTAAATAGCCAGCCGCAAAAGCAGCAATATGGGATCGAATACAATATTGAAACACGAGGCCGTCTTGTTAATCCTGAAGAATTTGGAAATATCATAGTTAAATCAGGTGAAAGTGGGCGGATAGTACGCCTGAAAGACGTTGCCCGCATTGAATTAGGTGCCCAGGATTATTTTACAAAAGGTTATCTGGGTAGCTACCCTGCGGTAGCTTTGCCAGTATTTCAACGTCCTGGGACGAATGCACTGGCAACTGCAAAAGAAATTATTGAGACAATGAAGGAGATCGCTAAAGAATTCCCTCCTGGGATTGAGTATAAAATTGCTTATAATCCTACAGAATTTATTGCTGAATCCATTACTGCAGTTTTTCATACTATTTATGAAGCAGTGTTGCTGGTTGTTTTAGTTATCCTCATTTTTTTACAGTCCTGGCGAGCGGCAATCATTCCTATCATTGCTATTCCTGTTTCTTTGATTGGAACATTTGCAGTCATGCAGGCCATTGGATTTTCTCTTAATTATTTAACGCTTTTCGGGTTGGTTTTGGCTATTGGTATTGTTGTTGATGATGCGATTGTTGTTATTGAAAATATGGAACGTAATATTCGCGCTGGTATGAATCCACGAGAGGCGGCAAGGAAGACAATGACCGAAGTAGGTTCAGCACTTGTCGCTATTGGTTTAGTACTGGTGGCTGTCTTTCTCCCTACGATATTCCTGGAGGGTATATCAGGACGATTTTATCAACAATTCGGTACGACCATTGCCGTTGCTACAGTAATTTCCGTTTTTGTGTCATTAACTCTAAGTCCAGCTTTGGCTGCAATATTACTAAAACCTCATAAAATAGAAAAAGAGTCTAAGGCCTCAATGCGCCATCCTGTCAAATCATTTCTAAGCAAATTTAATCAGGGCTTTGACTACGTATCAGTACGATATGGCAAGCTTGTGGCTAAATTAACACGACGCACAGGATTGATGCTCGTAATTTATATAATTTTAATTTCAACCACTGTTTTTCTATTTAAATTTGTACCGACCGGTTTTATTCCAAGACAAGATCAAGGTTATTTTATTATCTCGGTACAGTTACCTCCTGGAGCATCACTAGATAGGACTGATAGCGTGGTAAGAGAGGCATTACGTAAAATATTAGCTATACCTGGAATTAGTAATGCCGTTGGTTTTACAGGATTTGCGGGAGCCACATTTACCAACTCATCAAATGCTGCAGCAATTTTCCCGGTCATGGATTCATTTAAAAAGCGAAAGGAGATGGGGATCACTTACAATGATATGTTGGAAAAATTAAGACAGGAAATGGGAAGTATTAAAGATGCCATGATTGTCGTTATTCCTCCACCTCCAGTGCGTGGAATTGGTAATGCCGGGGGCTTTAAGATGATGATCCAGGATCGAGGCGGACGAGGAATCGATGTACTTTCAGAGGCGGTTGCAAATCTCGCTCTCAAAGCAAATCAAGCACCGGAAACCACATCTGTATTTACTTTTTTTGAAAATAGTACCCCTAGAATTCATTTGGCTTTTGAAAGAGAAAAAGCAGAACGCTTGGGAGTACCAGTTGCCAGAGTGATTGAAACCCTGGAAGTGTATCTCGGCTCTGTTTTTATCAATGAATTTAATTATTTAGGAAGAACATTTCGAGTTATGGCTCAGGCTGATTCAGATTACCGTTTAACGGCGGATGATATTTTGCGATTAAAGGTGCGTAATAACTCAGGGGATATGGTTCCTATTGGTTCAGTTGCTAATCTTGAAGATACATTCGGCCCATCAAGGATGCCTCGCTATAATCTCTATCCGGCAATTGATCTCTTAGGTGATGTGAAACCGGGGTATAGCACTGGTGAAGCACTAGCGTCAATGGAAAAATTAGCCAACGAAATTTTGCCCGATGGGATTGGTTATGAGTGGACGGAACTTGCTTACCAACAAAAAATGGTAGGAAATACGGCAACGATTGCCTTTATTCTAGGGGTCGTGTTTGTGTTTTTACTCTTATCAGCACAGTATGAGAGCTGGGTTTTACCCATAGCTATTATTCTAATTGTTCCAATGTGCTTATTTTCTGCATTGATTGGACTTAAGATTTTGGGCATGGAAAATAACGTAATGACTCAGCTTGGTTTTATTGTGCTTATTGGATTAGCCTCAAAGAACGCGATTTTAATCGTTGAGTTCGCACGACAATTAGAGAATGCAGGCGCTAATCGATGGAAGGCTGCGATTCAGGCTGCTAGATTAAGACTTCGACCAATTTTAATGACGTCATTTGCCTTTATTTTAGGTGTATATCCGCTAGTAATTGCTTCGGGTGCCGGATCTGAAATGCGTCAAGCGCTTGGGGTAGCGGTGTTTAGTGGTATGATCGGCGTTACTTTTTTTGGTTTAGTATTCACCCCTGTTTTCTACGTACTAATTAGTCGTCTGGCTCATGGAAGGAGTAAGAAAAAAGTTCCGGTAGAATAGGCTTAGTGAGGTAGATCCATTATCAATTCATGCGCTGCAAGAATTCTTGAAAATGATTTTTCTCAGGCTGTGACAGCAGGTAAGTGCGCAGATTTTCTACGTTTCGGGTATACTCCTCTTGATTTAATGATCCACGCATTAATTCAAAACGCAAGTACACACAATAAGTATTTAACACGTCTGTTTCGCAATAATCACGAATTTTTTTTAAGTTGCCTTGATTGTATTCTTCCCAAACTTTAGCGCCACTCATCCCCATCTTGCCAGGAAAACCCAGCATTGAGGCGATCTCATCTAATGGGGCAAATGCTTTATTTTGATAAGAAGCAAGTACATCCATGAGATCGAGATGACGATAATGAAAGCGATTTAAATAATTGTTCCAGCGAAAATGTTGTTGATTTTCTCCATTTTCCCAATACGTGGGAGCAGATATGCCATGCAAAAGAGAGCGATAATGAAGCACCGGTAAATCAAAACCACAACCATTCCAGCTCACAAGAACAGGCGTATATTTCTCAACGCCTGAGAAAAAACGGTGAATCAAATCTTGTTCACTGGATTGCTCATCTCCAAGAGACCAAACGGTGAGTTGAGTTCCTTGGCTAAGAACTAACGAAATCGCAACAATTTTTTGTAAATAATGAGGAAGAAATTCATTACCAACTTTTGCTCGGCGAAGAGCATAAAGGGCTGCAACCGTGTCTTCATCCGATAAATTGTGTAAATCATACAATTTTCGTCCGGTCTCGATGTCAGGAATCGTTTCTATATCAAATACAAGCGTGCTCATTTAATCTGCAAAAGATGTTGACCCGCTAGAAACTAACATAGCTAGTGCAATTTGTGAATTGAAATTCTCCTTTAAAAATGAATTAGGATATTCCCTAATAAAAAATGTTTAAATTTAGCGGTATTTTTGCTACTAATATGTCCATAAAAATTCGACATAATAAGAAAAAATGAAGTTAAAATTATTTGTTTTAATCTTTTGCTCGTTATTGCTTGTATCATGTACGACTCGTCCTCCTCGTGATGTTAACAATATTTGTGGTGTTTTCCATCAATATCCTAAATGGTATCGAGATGCCCTTGATGTTGAACGACGTTGGCGAGTGCCTGTAGCAGTGCAAATGGCTATTCTACATCAAGAATCCAAATTTGATGGCAGCGCACAACCTGCGCGAACTAAATTGCTGTGGGTTATTCCCTGGAAAAGACCCTCGACGGCTTACGGCTATACACAAGCACTTCGTTCTACGTGGGCGCTCTATAAGCGCTCTGAAGGCGGAGGCGGTATGTGGGCTTCTCGTGGCGTCTTTGCTGATGCAGTTGACTTTGTTGGCTGGTATGCCAATCAGGCTAATCGACAAGCAGGCATTCCCCGCAATGACGCATATCGTTTGTATCTTGCATACCATGAAGGGATTGGTGGTTATCAACGTAAAACCTATCTAAAGAAACCTTGGTTAATTCAGGTTTCTCGAAAGGTAAAGGCTAGATCACAAATATTCCAGGCGCAGTTAAATCAATGCCGTGGGTCATTGCCTGGAAGATCAAGATTTAGATTTTAAGAAAAACATATATCAAGATAACACCATATAGAATATTTTTTAATCAAAATAGATAATCTAATACGTATAGTTGGTTATATACTAATGACATTCTTCCTTTGAAAAGGTAGGATGATAGGTTCATTTAAGTAGGAGCTTATTGATGCGTTTAATGCTATTGGGTGGTCCAGGTGCAGGAAAGGGAACTCAGGCACTAAAGTTAGTTAACCATTTTAAAATTCCCCAAATTTCAACAGGTGATATGCTTCGCTCAGCGATCTCGGCAGGAACTGAATTAGGTAAAAGTGCAAAAAAGGTGATGGATGCCGGAGAATTGGTGTCAGATGATATTATTATTGGTCTTGTGAAAGAGCGTCTACAGCAACCTGATTGTCGCAATGGCTTTTTGTTTGATGGGTTTCCGCGAACACTACCTCAAGCTGATGCTTTAAAAAATGCTCATATTAAACTGGATCATGTGATTGAAATTGCTGTTCCCGATAAAGAGATAATCAGTCGTATTAGTGGCCGATTAGTGCATGTGGCTTCTGGTCGTGTTTACCACGTTAAGTCCCATCCTCCCAAAAAGGATTTTCTTGACGACGTTACCGGAGAGCGTTTGATTCAACGTGATGACGACAAAGAGGAAACCATTAAGCAACGTTTGGCTGTATATCATCAACAAACGGAACCGCTAATTAACTATTACCAGGAATGGGCTAAAACTAAAAATCCTGAAGCACCTCAATTCCATCGCATTGATGGTGTCGACGCAGTTGATAATATTTTTTCTAAGATTTTAGCCTGCATTAACCAGGAGAAAACTCATGCCGCTTCATGAACTTCAAACAGCGGAATTTGAAGAATTTATTGAAAAAAATTCTCTGGTATTTATTGATTTTTGGGCAGAGTGGTGTGCACCCTGCAAGGAATTTGCCAGAGTTTATGAGAAAGTTGCAGAGCAAAACCCAACCGTTAAATTTGCCAAGGTGAATATTGAAAAAGAAACCGAGCTAGCTGATATTTTTCAGATACGCTCTATCCCCCATTTAATGGTTTTTAAAGAAGGCATCGCCATCTATTCAGAAGCTGGCAGTATGCCCGAATCAATTTTTAAAGATTTAGTACAGCAGGCAATCAATGTTGATGTGAGTGAGATTCGAGATAAAATTGATAAAGGCGAACTTTAATTTAAAGTACTTCACAAAAAGTAAAGGCTAAAATAATAGCAACTCTTCTCCCGCCATCCCGAGCGTAGCGAGGGATCTTCCTGCAATGGAGAGTGCTTGGTTTCTGGTTATTATTGGAGCCGTCTCCATTCATTGAACAAGAATTTGTTTTAGAAAAGAAGCAAGAGCGATTAATAAATTGAATTCTGAATGGAAAGATTTATATCCATCGCTACGCTCGGGATGACGCGAGAGTTACAATAATGGAGCGAAATAGATAGCAAATAGAGCTAATATATAACATGTGTAAGTTCTTAAAGCAGATTAGTGATTCCTATGCAGTAAATATTCGGTAAGAGCCTGGGTATTTTCGGGAGGAAAATTTAAGCCAAGTTTTGTGCGGCGCCATAAGATATCTTCACAGGTTAAGGCCCATTCTTCACGGCATAAATAATCAACTTCAAGCTGATATAGGCTATTTCCAAAATCATGTCCCAAGTCTGCCATCTTCTTGCAGCCAGCTAATAAAAGCTCAGTGTGTGTTCCATAGCTGCTTAGGTAACGCTCTTTGAGATCTTCAGGTAACCAAAAATATTTTTCTCGTGCAAAAACTAAATACTCTTTATAGGACATATCTTGCAATCTGGCGCCTGGAAGTGGCGTGTTGCTAGTTTCTGATTTTGAAAGATAAGGGAAAACAGTTCTCAGTTCGTTCACGCTTTCTAAAGCGAGTTGACGATAGGTTGTTATTTTTCCACCATAAATTGTTACGGCAGGTGCCGGTGAGTCGGTGTAGGTGTAGGTGTAATCCCGGCTTAAGGTTTTAAGCTCTCCTGCAGCAGCGAGTAATGGCCTGACACCACTCCAGGTATTAATGATATTCTCGCGTTGAATATCGCAACGAAGATAGTTATTCACCAGGTTACAAAGATAATCAACTTCGTCATTGGAGATATTGACCTCATCTAAGGAGCCTTTGAAGGCAACATCTGTAGTTCCTATCATGGTGTAGCCTTGATAAGGTACGATAAAGACAATGCGTCCATCCAGATGTTGCAGCAGGTAGGCGTGTTCTCCTTCATAGAGTCTATGAACTACTAAATGGCTGCCTTTAACTAAGGACATTTGATATTGGTTAGGAATTTGCAATAAATTATTAATTGATTCAACCCAAGGTCCCGTTGCATTAACAACAGTTTTTGCTTTGATTAACTGTTCCTCGTTAGAAAGTGTTTTAATGGTTAGATGCCACATTCCATCTTTCGTAGTGGCCTGTATAAGTTTCGTATAGTTATGAATAGATGCTCCGTATGTTTTAGCTTGTAGTGCATTGGTAATGGTTAGGCGGGAATCATCCGTTGCACAATCGTAGAATAAAAAGCCTTTATTATATTTTTCCTTTAAAAGAGAAAAATACGTAGGGTGCTGTTTACGACGAAGAAGTTTACTTCGGGGTAATTTGTTCTTGCGACTCAAGTTATCATAGAGAAATAAGCCTGTGCGCAATAACCAGGCTGGTCGCATATTTTGCTCATACGGTAGTACGAAAGGCAGCGGGTGTATAAGATGAGGTGCTAATGACAATAATCGTTGCCGTTCATCCAGGGCTTTTTTGACCAATTTGAAATCGTAGTATTCAAGATAACGGATTCCCCCATGGATTAATTTGCTGCTACTGGAAGAGGTTTTGGAGGCAAGATCTTCTTGTTCAAAAAGAATAACTGACAAACCACGTTGTGCTGCATCAGCTGCAACTCCGCACCCATTAATTCCGCCACCAATGACTGCAACATCAAAAACCTGTTCCATGTTTTCGTCCCCGCAAAAAGCGTATAAGATGAGAAGCTTATTCACTACAAATTTACTAATCATTCTATCATTTTCAAGTGCAGTTAAAATATTCAATTGAAATTAATTGAGGTGACTTAAGAGGGATTTAAAGCAATGAACTATCTTCTTGCCATTGATCAAGGAACAAGTAGTACTCGGGCGATGTTATATGATGTTGCCGGAAAATTAATAACTGCCAGTCAGTATCCTCTTACCCAATCTTATCCTAATCCTGGCTGGGTAGAACATGATCCCGAAGAAATCTGGCGTAAAACACTCAAAGCGATGCAGGATGTTGTTAGCCAAGTGGAGGCGGGAAAGATTCTTACTTGCGGTATTACCAATCAGCGAGAAACGTCTGTGATTTGGGACAAGCATACGGGGCAATGCCTGGCGCCTGCCATTGTATGGCAAGACAGACGGACAGAAGACTTTTGCCAATCATTGTCATCTTATAGTGATTTATTACAAAAAAAGACTGGGCTTTTGCCTGACCCTTATTTTTCTGCGAGCAAACTACATTGGTTCCTGAACAACATTCCTCAAGCTCGCGCCCTTGCGACAAAAAACCAGCTTGCATTTGGAACTATCGATACATTTTTAATTTGGCGCTTGACTAAAGGCGAAGCTCATTTAACTGATGTGACCAATGCTTCTCGTACCTTATTATTTAATATTATTGAACAACAATGGGATGATGAATTGCTCTCGCTGTTTAATATTCCCATCGCAATTTTGCCTGAGGTATGTGCCAGTGATGCTCATTTTGGTGTAATAGCAAAAGAACATTTGGGAGTAACTATTCCAATTACTGGCGTAGCGGGTGATCAACAAGCTGCACTCATAGGGCAGCGTTGCTTTAAGGATGGTATGGTGAAGGCTACGTTTGGTACCGGTGGATTTTTGTTAATGAATACTGGCAATAAACCCGTGATATCTAACCATAAACTGCTAACAACAATTGCTTATCGAATAAAGGAAGAAACTGCTTATGGCATAGAAGGTAGTCTTTATCATGCAGGCACTACCGTTAAATGGTTGCGAGATGAAATGAAATTGATAGCTACTGCGGCTGAAACGGAAGTACTCGCACAGAGTTTAACTAGTAACGAAGGGGTTTATCTTATTCCAGCATTTACGGGTCTAGGAGCTCCCCACTGGATCTCAAAACCTGGTGCCGCCATTGTCGGTTTAAGTCGAACAAGTAATAGAGCCCATTTTGCGCGTGCAGCACTCGAATGTGTTTGCTATCAGACTCGGGATATACTGGAATGCATGCGAGAGGACAGCAATTTAGATATTGCTTTATTGCGTGTCGATGGTGGAATGGCTGCAAATCAATGGTTTTTACAATTTCTGGCTTTGCAGTGTGCCTTAACGGTACAGCGTCCTCTCGATATAGAAACCACAGCGCAAGGCGCTGCTATGTTAGCGGCCCTGGGATGTGGATTAGTTAGTTCGCTGGATGCTTTGCAAAAGACTTGGGATTGTGAACAAGAATTTAAAGTTGAGAGTAAAGCCAATAGCATTGAAAAGGATTATGCCGGTTGGAGTAAAGCATTAGCGATGATTAAGTCGCAGTAGATCCTGATACAGTTCTTACGGTGTTTCGGGTAGTTCTGGCATACGATAAAATTGAAAGGCATTTAGATAGAGCACTTTTTCAGCCATTGAAGTATCGAATGTCTCTAAGATAATTGATATGTCATTATCTTCAAAAGGTCGTGGGGCACGCGTTGAAGGAAGATCTGTACCAAACATTAACGCATCTGGATTAGCAGCGCTAATAGCTTTCAGGACCTGTGTGACATTAAAGTTAACTCGACCAAATCCAGTCGCTTTAACCTTAATACCCTGTTCAATTAACAAAAGAAGCATAGGTAAACCTTCTTTTGTTAAGCCAAGATGGTCAATGCTAACGGCAGGAAGTTTAAGTAAAACATCAATAAGTTCTGTTAACTCACGAGAATCAAGGTATAACTCGATATGCCAATTGGCAAGTTCATATACACGATTGGCAAACGATTGTAAATTTGCAAGACTCTCTGAACCACCTCGTTTTAAATTAAAACGAACACCACGAACACCGGCAGTCTGCAGATTGAGGATTTCAGTATCGGATACAGAGGCTGGCAGTTGTGTTACTCCAACAAAAGTAGGCCCTAATTCTTTCAATGCAGTTAATAGATAAGTTTGGTCGAAACCTTGAAAAGAACCTGAGACGAGGACTCCTCCCAAGATATTAAACTTCTCTAATCGCTTATGGTAATCAAAAACTGTAAAAGGTGGCGGTAAATAATTGTTATTTGCAATCAATGGAAATCGCTGGTCAATAATATGAAAATGACTATCAAAAAAACAAATCCTTTGCATTTATTCTCTCAGTGTAATGTAAAGTTTTATAATTATTGTTTAGGTAAAAGCTATAAGGCAATCATATTTTATATGCCCTTTCCCAATTACTCTGATAGGAACGTTTTTGAGTTAAATTTATATCCTTCCCGCGTAGGCGGGATCTATCTCGAGACAAAGTGGAGAATTCAAAGATGAGTAGATGCCCGCCTTACGCGGGAATGACACTAAAAAAAAGTGACCGTAGCAGAGTGTAAAGCAGAATTTTAGCAAAATTGCTGAAGGATGGTTGGGCTTTGCAGCCCAACGCAGAGACACTCGGTCATTGAGAGGATGATAAATGGCATCCTCAAGGTAACTTTACATTACGTCGCGTTCACGCTCACCCGTATAAAGTTGACGTGGACGGCCAATTTTAGATTTGCTAGCTACCATCTCCATCCAGTGAGACATCCATCCTACTGTTCTCGCCAGAGCAAAAATAACAGTATACATGTTGGTAGGAATACCAATAGCGCTTAATGTAATACCTGAATAGAAGTCAACGTTAGGATAGAGTTTTTTCTCAACGAAATATTCATCTTCAAGCGCAATACGCTCAAGCTCGAGTGCCAGTTTAAATAATGGCGCATCATGAGCTCCAACAGCATTAAGAACCTCGTAGCAAGTTTTGCGCATTACTTTTGCACGTGGGTCATAGCTTTTATAAACGCGATGTCCAAAGCCCATCAAACGGAAAGGATCATCCTTATCTTTCGCACGTTTAATGTAATGATTAATATGTTTTACATCCCCAATTTCTTTTAGCATATTCAGGCAGGCTTCATTAGCTCCGCCATGTGCAGGTCCCCAAAGAGCTCCAATTCCAGCAGAAATACAGGCATAAGGGTTAGCACCAGTTGAGCCTGCAAGTCGCACTGTTGATGTTGATGCATTTTGTTCATGATCGGCATGTAAGGTAAAGATAGTATCCATCGCATTAACAATGACAGGGTCAGGAGTAATATCTTCAGAAGGTACGCCAAACATCATATGTAAAAAGTTTTCGGCATAGGACATTCTATTCTGTGGGTACATGTAAGGTTGTCCAACAGAATATTTATAACTCATTGCCGCTAAAGTAGGCATTTTGGCAATTAAACGTATTGCAGAAATGTAGCGATCCTGCTGATTGTTTAAGTCAATTGAATCATGATAGAAGGCGGATAAAGCACCCACAATACCTACCATAATAGCCATAGGATGCGCATCTCTACGGAATCCATTTAAAAAATTGTACATCTGTTGATGCACCATAGTGTGGTTATTAATTAAACTAACAAAACTTTTCTTTTCTTTCTCGTCTGGGAGCTCCCCATTAAGTAAGAGATAACTCACATCCAGAAAGTCTTTTTTCTCCGCCAATTGTTCAATTGGATAACCTCTGTAGAGTAAAATTCCATTCTCACCGTCGATATAAGTAATCTTTGACTCACAGGAAGCTGTGGCAACAAAGCCCGGATCGAAAGTAAAATAGCCTTGTGCAGCCAGCTTATTAATATCAATCACATCGTTACCAAGAGTTGGGCTATAAATTGGAAGCTCAATCGGATCATGGCCGTCTATGCTAAGTTGTGCAACTTTTTGAGTCATCGCGTCTCCTAAGTTTATGGCTTCACAGCCTTCTCGCTTGCGTCAGTGGGCAGAACTATATAAAAATGGCCCTTTACAGTCAATTTATCTGCTAGCAAATTCATTTTTAACAGTATGAATAAGTATGAGACAAATTTGGATTTTTTAATAGGAAATAATAATGATAAAACCAGCGGAGCTACCATTTAATAAGCGCGGTGCTGTTTACCACCTGGATTTACGTCAGGAAGAAATTGCAGATCTTATCATTACTGTGGGTGATCCTGGGCGAGTGCAACAAGTTAGCCAACATTTCGATAAAATTGAATTTAAACGAACACATCGCGAGTTTGTGACACATACTGGCTATATTGGATCCCAGCGCCTTAGTGTTTTGTCAACGGGTATTGGAATGCCAAATATAGACATTGTTATGACAGAAATTGATGCTCTGGCAAATATTAACCTGGAAACGCGAACTCTCCGAGAGACAGCAAAACCTGTCACTATTATTAGACTTGGTACAACGGGTGGTATAAAAAATGATTGTGAGCCAGGAGATATTATTGTTAGCCGCTATGCTATTGGATTTGAGGCTTTTATTAACTACTATGATTATGAGTTATCCGCTGATTTAGCGAATTTACAAACAGCTTTGCAAAGCCATTTAACTGAATGTGGTCCTTTTTTTGTATCGGGTGCTCATACAAAGCTCGTAGATCATTTTAAAGGCATGGGGATGGTAGGTATTACCGCAACCTGCGGCGGGTTTTATGGCCCTCAAGGTAGAATGCTGCGCTTACCCCTTCGTTACCCCAATTTCTTAACTAAATTAAGTGAGTTTAGTTTTGCAGGCCTGAATATAACTAATCTTGAAATGGAAACTGCCGCTTTATTAGGTTTAGGAGAGCTTTTAGGTCATCAGTGCCTATCTATTAGTCTTGTTCTTGCTAATCGCAGGAATGGTACCTTCATGAAGAATGTAAAACAAAATATCGACAAGCTAATAGTTAGTTTTTTGGAGCGGATACCTTCTTTACCCTAAAAATGTGATATTGATTCAATTAAAGCACCCTGTATGCTATTATTCTAACCTTAATTATCTGCGAACAACGCATAAGGACACGTCCTAGTCATGGTTTATTTAGCCAAAGAAATCATACCAGTCAATATTGAAGACGAATTAAAGCAATCCTATTTGGACTATGCGATGAGTGTAATCGTTGGTCGAGCATTGCCAGATGTCCGAGATGGTTTAAAGCCCGTGCATCGACGCGTGCTTTTTGCTATGAGTGAACTAGGTAATGACTGGAATAAACCCTATAAAAAATCAGCTCGTGTTGTAGGGGATGTAATCGGTAAATATCATCCGCATGGTGATACTGCCGTTTACGATACTATCGTCCGCATGGCTCAGCCATTTTCTATGCGTTACATGCTTATTGATGGACAGGGTAACTTTGGTTCGGTGGATGGTGATTTTGCCGCAGCGATGCGTTACACAGAAGTCAGAATGTCTAAAATTGCCCATTCTTTGCTGGCTGATCTGGAAAAGGAAACGGTTGATTTTAGTCCTAACTATGACGAAACTGAGTTTGCCCCTGTTGTTTTACCAGCAAGAATTCCTAATCTTTTAGTGAATGGTTCCTCAGGTATTGCGGTAGGGATGGCGACCAATATTCCTCCACACAATCTTACTGAAATACTTAATGCTTGCGTGGCTTTGGTAGATACTCCAGATTTATCATTAGATGATTTAATGAATTATATTCCTGGTCCTGATTTTCCAACAGCCGCCATTATTAATGGTAAAGCGGGAATTATTCAGGCGTATCGAACAGGTCGTGGTCGTATCTATGTTCGTGCGCGTACGGAGATTGAAACTGAAAATCAGACAGGCCGACAGGCAATCATTATCACGGAGTTGCCTTATCAAGTTAACAAAGCCCGTTTAGTTGAAAAAATTGCTGAATTAGTGCGTGAAAAACGCATCGAAGGCATTTCCGGTTTACGTGACGAGTCTGACAAGCAAGGGATGCGTGTTGTTATTGAACTTAAGCGCGGTGAAGTACCCGAAGTCATTTTAAACAATCTCTATGCCCATACCCAAATGCAAAATGTATTTGGTATCAATATGGTTGCTTTAGTAGACGGACAACCTCGTACTCTGAATCTGAAAGAAGTCCTTGATCATTTTATCAAGCATCGACGTGAAGTTGTTACTAGACGTACTATTTTTGAACTTAAGAAAGCAAGAAATCGTGCCCATATTTTGGAAGGGTTGGGCATTGCCTTGGCAAATATTGATGAGATGATTGATTTAATCAAGCGATCAGCGACTCCCCAAGAAGCAAAAGATGCTTTATTAGCACGGCTATGGGAGCCAGGGTTAGTTAAGTCAATGTTAAAAAATGCAGGTAGTGATGCGTCTCGTCCGGATAATTTAACCAGTGATTTTGGTTTAACGGATGCGGGTTATCGCTTATCCGAAAATCAAGCTCAAGCCATTCTTGAATTAAGATTGCACCGTTTAACAGCCTTAGAACAAGATAAAATTATTAATGAATTTGAAGAGCTATTAAAAGTTATTAAAGAGTTATTAGATATTCTTGCTTCTCCTGAGCGCCTAATGCAGGTTATTCGCGAAGAATTATTGGAAGTAAAAGCTCAATTTGGTGATAGTCGCCGCACTGAAATTACCGCATCCCAAGAAGATTTAACAATCGAAGATTTAATTACCGAAGAAGATGTCGTCGTTACTTTATCTCATCAAGGCTATGTTAAATATCAACCTATCTCCGCGTATCAGGCACAGCGTCGTGGAGGCAAAGGCAAATCTGCAACAAATGTGAAAGATGAGGATTTTGTAGAGCGTTTGATAATTGCTAGCACTCATGACACTTTATTATGTTTTTCCAATCATGGAAAACTTTATTGGTTAAAGGCTTATCAATTACCGCTTGCAAGTCGGATTTCCCGTGGTAAACCTATCGTTAATATCCTGCCTCTGGCAGCTGATGAATCAATCAATGCCATGTTACCTGTTCGAGAATACACAGAAGGATATTTTGTGTTCATGGCAACCAAACATGGTACGGTAAAAAAAGTTCCTCTTGAAGCATTTAGCCGTCCACGTTCTTCAGGAATAATTGCAGTCGATTTAGATGAGGACGACCGATTGGTCGGTGTTGATATTACTGATGGCAGTAAGGACATTATGCTCTTTACTGATGCAGGTAAAGTTGTTCGTTTTGATGAGAATCTTGTACGCCCCATGGGTAGAACCGCTCGTGGAGTTCGAGGTATTCGTTTACACGAAAATCAATCTGTTATTTCCCTTGTTGTTGCCAAACCTCATGGCACCATATTGACTGCAACTGAAAATGGTTATGGTAAACGCACGCATATCGAAGAATATCGTGTTTCAGGAAGAGGTGGTCAGGGCGTTATCTCTATTCAGGTCAATGAACGAAATGGAAAAGTTGTTCGTGCTCTCCAGGTGGAAGACAACGACGAAGCAATGCTTATCACCAATAAAGGTACTCTCGTTCGTTTTAGAGTCTCTGAGTTGTCCATTATTGGACGTAATACCCAGGGTGTTCGACTTATTAATGTAAGTGCTGGTGAACACGTAGTGGGCATGCAGCGTATTGAGGATCTTGGTGAAGAAAATGCCGATGAGTCTGAAATCAACGAGGAAATGAGTATGGATAATACGCTTCCTTCCAATGAGGAAAATGAAGGCGATAATGAATAGGGGATACAACTTCGGTGCAGGTCCCTCTATGTTGCCTGAGCCAATTCTAAGAGAAGCTCAACAAGAGCTTTTGAATTGGCAAAACTCAGGAATGTCCATCATGGAAATTGGACATCGAACTCCAGAGTTCACGCATTTAATGGCGGAAGCTGAGCATGACTTGCGTGATATTTTAAAAATACCGACAAATTATCATATTTTGTTTTTAGGTAGTGCCGCCCGCATGCAGTTTGGCATGATCCCGCTAAATTTTTTAAGTGAACACCAACAGGCAGGCTATTTGATTACGGGGCTCTGGTCATCCATTGCCTATCAGGAAGCTTGTAAATTAAAAAAAGCCTATTGTGTAGCTACTGATGAACAGCATGGTTTTACTAATATTCCCGCTACAAGTGAGTGGCAGATTGCTGAAAATACCAGCTATTTGTATTTTACGTCCAACGAAACAATTAATGGTATACGTTTTCCACAAGAGCCAAAAATTCCGGGTATTCCTTTAATTGCTGACATGACTTCCAGCTTGTTAAGTGAGCCTGTTCAAGTGCAAAACTATGATTTAATTTTTGCTGGTGCTCAAAAAAATATTGCTAATGCCGGATTGACTGTGGTGATTGTAAAAGACGAATTCCTAGACACAATCGGCAAGAAAACCTTACCGACCATGCTGGACTACCGTATTCACGTTGCAGAAAAATCTATCTACGCAACACCGCCAACATTTAACTGCTATTTAGCTGCAAAGATGTTTCAATGGATAAAAGTGCAAGGAGGCATTGATGCTCTGTACGCAGTTAACTGTAAAAAAGCAGCTAAACTTTATAGTTATATTGATTCTTCTTCTTTTTATTATTGTAAAGTTGCCAGGGAAGCTCGATCGCTGGTAAATGTCTGCTTCAATCTCAAAGATGCAACGCTTGAAGAGTTATTTATAGCACAAGCACACAAGCGAAATTTGTTGGCTTTAAAAGGTCATCGTGCTGTGGGTGGATTACGTGCAAGTATTTATAATGCGATGCCCTTAGAAGGCGTAAACGCTCTTATCGAATTTATGTGTGATTTTGCTAAGGAATATGATCGATGAAACCGCTAGATTTTGTGAGTAGCCCTGTACAATCATTGTCGGGTGATATAACAGTTCCCGGTGATAAATCTATCTCACATCGTGCGATTATTTTAGGCGCTATTGCGAAAGGTATAACCACTGTAAGTGGCTTTCTGGAAGGGGAGGATTGTTTAGCAACCTTAAAAGCGTTTCAAGCGATGGGTGTGGCTATAGAGGGGCCTGTTGCCCAACGCGTGGTTATTCATGGCGTAGGTAAATATGGCTTACAAAAACCTAAAGGGGTCATTGACTGTGGAAACTCAGGCACGACAATGCGACTACTTGCAGGATTACTAGCTGCACAATCCTTCGATAGCGAGCTCAACGGTGATCAAAGCCTGCAGAAAAGACCAATGGAAAGGGTCAGTCGTCCATTGGTGCAAATGGGTGCCGAAATAAGAACGACAGAGGGTAAACCTCCTCTATTTATTCGCGGTGGTCATTCCTTACAAGGTATTACTTATGAGATGCCTGAAGCGAGTGCACAAGTGAAATCATGTTTATTGCTGGCAGGTCTCTATGCTCAAGGAGAAACAAGGGTGATAGAGCCTGGTTTTACCCGTGACCATACTGAAAGAATGTTGACTACATTCTCTTATCCTATTCAAAAAGCTGAAAACACAATAATTATTAACTCAGAAAGTGAGTGTATAGGTACAGATATTATTGTTCCTGGGGACATTTCTTCGGCAGCTTTTTTTATTGTAGCGGCAACAATAATACCTGGATCGGAAATAGTGATTAGAAATGTGGGTATTAATCCTACAAGAACAGGTATTATTCAAATTCTTACTCGTATGGGTGCAAACATCAGCTTGAATAATAAACGCTTATGTGGCGAGGAATTAGTTGCTGATCTTTGTGTAAAATATGCACCACTTGAAGGAATTGATATCCCCTCAGATTTAGTTCCCATCGCAATTGATGAATTTCCAGTTATTTTTATTGCTGCGGCTTGTGCAAAGGGACAGACGCTACTTCATGGCGCGAGAGAATTACGTTGTAAAGAGAGTGATAGAATTGGTGTTATGGTTGAGGGATTACAAAATTTAGGTATTGAAGCACAAGCTTTTGAAGATGGCTTATTTATTAATGGTGGTGAATTACAAGGTGGTGAAGTAAAAAGTTATCATGATCATCGCATTGCCATGGCTTTTGCAGTAGCCGGGGCTATAGCAAAGGGCCCGATAACCATTAAAGATTGTGCAAATGTTGCAACGTCGTTTCCAACTTTTGTAAAAACAGCCAACAAAATTAATTTGGCTATCAAGGAAATTAACAATGAAGTCAGATAAGAATGTACCAGTCATTACGTTAGATGGTCCAAGTGGTACTGGCAAAGGCACAATTTGTCATATGCTTGCGAATCATTTGCATTGGCATGTATTAGATAGTGGCTCTATTTATAGAGTGCTTGCGTTAGCTGCCAGAAAAAAAAGAATAGATTTTCAGAATGAAGGTGCCCTGGCAGCGTTGGCTAATTCTCTGGATTTGCGATTTGAAACAGATCCAGAGCAAAAACCTCAAGTTCTCTTAGAAGGTAAAAACGTTATTGAGGAAATAAGAAGCGAACAATGTGGACAAGATGCCTCAAAAATTGCCGTTTTGCCCGAAGTCAGAGAAGCTTTGCTTGCTCGTCAGCGAGCTTTTGCAATGTTACCTGGTTTAGTTACGGATGGTCGAGATATGGGCACAGTGGTGTTTCCAGATGCTGTTTTAAAGATTTATTTGTATGCTACCTCAGAAGAAAGAGCATTTAGACGTTATTTACAGTTGAAAGAAAAAGGAATTGATGCTAGCCTCGCCGAAGTTGTAGATGAGTTGGCTAAACGTGATGCAAGAGACACCTCTCGGCTTCATGCGCCACTCAAGCCAGCAGAGGATGCTGCTTTTATTGATACGACAGGCTTAACGATTGTACAAGTGTTCGATAATGTATTAAAATTGGTCGATGAGCACTTGTTTTTTCAGTAGCGAATTGGGGGAAAGGCGAGAGGATCTCGTTCTTTCATTTTTTTACTAAAGAGTTTATTAATATGTCTGAAAGTTTCAAAGAATTATTTGAGCAAAGTATCGTTGGTGCACAGTTTTATCCTGGTGCGATTATCACAGCAAAAGTTATCGGTATTGATGATGATTATGTAACCCTGAATGCTGGTTTAAAATCAGAGGGTATCGTTGCTGTTGAAGAATTTCAGGATAAAAATGGTGAATTAGAAATTCACTTGGGTGACACCGTTGAAGTAGCCTTGGATTCAGTAGAAGATGGCTACGGCGAGACGCTCTTATCAAGAGAAAAAGCAAAACGCCAAGAAGCATGGCGTAAATTATCAAAATGCCATGAGAACAACGATACAGTTACTGGTTTGATTTCTGGTAAAGTTAAAGGTGGTTTCACTGTTGAAATCGGCTCAATTCGCGCATTTTTGCCTGGTTCTTTGGTCGATGTCAGACCTGTTCGCGATCCATCCTACCTTGAAGGTAAAGAATTAGAATTTAAAGTGATTAAAATGGATCTGAAGCGCAACAATATCGTTGTTTCACGTCGTGCTGTTGTTGAAGAAGAAAGCAGTGCCGACAGACAAGCGCTTCTTGAATCATTGCATGAAGGCCAAGTACTCAATGGTATCGTCAAAAATCTCACTGATTACGGTGCATTTATTGATTTAGGCGGCATTGATGGCTTGTTGCATATTACCGATATTTCCTGGAAACGAGTTAAGCATCCAAGTGAAGTACTTTCTGTAGGCCAAGATGTTCGTGTGAAAGTATTGAGCTTTGATAGTGAGCGTAACCGTGTTTCATTAGGTATGAAACAATTAGGTAATGATCCTTGGGTTGACCTGGTTGAGCGTTATCCTGTCGGTAAAAAATTACAAGGTAAAGTTACTAATATTACTGATTACGGCTGCTTCGTTGAAATTGAAGAAGGTGTCGAAGGTTTAGTTCATATGTCTGAAATGGATTGGACTAACAAAAACGTACACCCAAGCAAAGTTGTTTCAATGGGTGACGTCGTTGATGTAATGGTATTAGAAATTGATGAAGAGCGTCGCCGCATTTCTTTAGGTATGAAGCAATGTGTTGGCAATCCTTGGCATCAATTCTCACAAACTCACAGCAAAGGCCAAAAAGTTAAAGGAAAAATCCGTTCAATCACTGATTTTGGAATTTTCATTGGCTTAGATGGTGATATTGATGGTTTGGTTCACTTATCTGACATATCTTGGAATACACCAGGTGAAGAAGCTGTTAAGCAATTCAAGAAAGGCCAAGAACTGGAAGCTGTTATTTTGGCTATTGATGCTGAACGCGAGCGAATTTCTTTAGGCTTGAAGCAATTAGAAGGTGATGCGTTTACTACTTATGTAGAAGAACATGCCAAAGGCGCTATCGTCAAAGGTACAGTTTCTGCAGTGGATGCCAAGACAGTAACAATTGATTTGGCTCCAGAAGTAGTTGGTACTATTCGCGCTAATGAATTGTCTGAAGAAAGAGTCGACGATGCTACTCAACTCTTCAAAGAAGGTGATGAGGTCGAAGCAAAAATTATCAATGTTGATAAGAAAAATCGAACTATTGCTCTTTCTGTCAAAGCTAAAGATGCTCAAGATCAAGCAGAGGCAATCAAGAAGTATTCACGTAGTGGCGATGTCGCTTCAACGACATTAGGTGACCTTCTTAAAGAGAAAATGGCAAGCAAAGAAGGCGAGTAACAATAACTCTCCTTCAATTAAAAAAGCGTAGGTGACTACGCTTTTTTTTTATCTTTTTTAAATTTCACTGGAATGATAGAGTATTACGCTAAAAAGATCGGGTAGAGTTTCCACAGTCTAATTAATGTAACCGCATTTTTAGATTAAGCATTCTGGCAAATCGTATCTATTCCACCATCGTGGAATCCATTATAGGGATAATGCAATGCGCTTGTTTATAACGATATTTTATTTATTGCTAATTTTATTAGGGGTAACTTTTGCCGCACTAAACGCATCTTCAGTGCAAGTTAATTTTTACATTACAAAAATCACGATGCCTATTTCCGTTTTAATGACAATTATGCTTGGTATAGGCTTACTTTTAGGGTTTCTTTTATTTTTATCTCGTTATTGGCGTCTTAAGGTAGAATTTTTAAAACTTAAAAATCAATTTAAGTTAACGGAAAAGGAAATTAAGAATTTAAGATCGATTCCATTGCAAGATCAGCATTAATTTTAGGAAATTTGTTGGGAGACAATGGTTATGGAGGTTTTTTTATCCTATCACTGAGGGAAAATACTGATTTTGAGATCGAGAGAACCTACCTTTGTCACTCTCCTAGGTGTAATTTATACAGGTTAGGAATGACTGTAAGAATGGATTCTCCTGTGCAGAGTGTGACGCGTATTGTTAACGTTTTACTTATGTCATTCCCGCGTAGACGGAATCTATTTCCTGCTGGCCAGATAAGGATTTGACATAAAAACCAATTTTTATCTGCCAGGGAATGAAAATTAATTATGTTTCAAAGTGAATTGACGATGAGAGTGAGATAATTCAGAATTTAGCAGATTTATTACTATCCGCTTTGGACAAACGAAATAATGGAGATCTTTAATGATTAATTTATGGCCATTATTGTTGCCTGCCGCAGCTTGGTCTGGTTGGTGGGTCGCTAGCCGTAATTATTCTGGCAAAGAAACAGATTTTAATAATCGTTTATCTCGCGAATACGTTGTCGGTTTAAATTATTTATTAAACGAGCAACCTGATAAAGCAGTGGATGTATTTATTAAGCTTTTAGAGGTCGATAGCGAGACCGTTGAAACGCATTTAGCTCTAGGAAGTTTATTCAGGCGCAGAGGAGAGGTTGATAGAGCAATAAGAATTCACCAGAATTTAATTGCGCGCCCACAATTGAGCCTTAGAGAACGTAAAGAAGCCCTGTTAGCGCTTGGGCAGGACTATATGAGCGCAGGTTTATTTGATAGGGCAGAGCGTATTTTTTTAGAAGTAGTGGAAATGGGAGGAAGCAGCGAAACATGTAGTTTACAAGGCTTGCTCGCTATCTATCAGCAAGAAAAGGCTTGGGAAAAGGCCTTGGATATTATTAAAAAAATAGAGCTCTCTTTAGGACAGAGTATGCATATCCAGGCTGCTCATTACTATTGTGAAATTGCCAATCAAGCATTAAAAGCAAATTTAATGGAAAAAGCCCAAAATGCTATTAAACAAGCCTTAGCAGTGGACAAAATGTGTGTTCGCGCGAGTTTAATGCAAGCATCTCTTGATATACAAAATCACCGTTATAAACAGGCTATTCGTTCTTTAAGACGTGTACCCCAGCAAGATCCCGAATTTTTAAGTGAAATTATAGAACCGCTAGTAACTTGTTATCGTGAATTAGATGCGATGCATGAATGCGTCGAGTATTTGCAAAATACCTTGACAGAGCATCCTCGTGCTTCAACTATTTTCGTTATTGCTGAGGTTTTGCGTGACCAAAAGAATATGGACACTGCCATTGATTTTGTTTCTGACAAGTTAAGTACACATCCTTCTATTCGTGGGCTAAATCGCCTTATTTTTTGGCACCTTGAAACGGCTTATGGAAAAGTCAGGGATAAATTACAAATGCTCTATGATATTACTAGTAAATTTTTAGATAATAAGCCAATTTATCGCTGTGGTCAGTGTGGATTTGGAGGGAAACATTTGCATTGGCATTGCCCAAGTTGTAAACAGTGGGGTAGAATGAAGCCAGTCCATGGTTTAGAAGGGGATTAGTCCTTTAGCAGTTAAGCGAATAGTCTAATTATATCCTTCAGCTAAATTTGAGAAAGTTATGCAATTTATTGATCTTAAAAAACAATACAAATTAATTGAAAATGATGTCCTTCGTAGTATTCAAGCCGTTTTAGAACATGGTCAATACATTATGGGACCTGAAATAGCCAAATTGGAAGAACAGTTGGCAAAATTTTTAGGTGTCAAACATGCTATTGTGAATTCCAGTGGTACAGATGCCTTGTTAATGGCTCTTTTGGCATTAGAGCTGGAACCTGGCGACGAAGTTATCACAAGCCCATTTAGTTTTTTTGCAACGGCAGAAGTAATTGCGCTTTGCCAGGCTAAACCGGTATTCGTTGACATTGATCCATTAACTTACAATATTGATGCAAATCAAATTGAAGCTAAAATAACTGCTAAAACTAAGGCGATCATGCCAGTTAGTTTATATGGACAATGTGCTGACATGAACGCCATCAATGCTATTGCAAAAAAGCATGGTTTGCCAGTTATCGAAGATGCTGCACAAAGTTTTGGTGCAACCTATTACGGTGCTTACTCCTGTGCATTGTCAACAATAGGTTGCACAAGTTTCTTCCCCTCTAAACCATTAGGGGGTTATGGGGATTCTGGGGCCTGCTTTACTGATGATGATATTTTGGCAGAGAGAATGCTGGAAATTCGTATTCATGGGCAAAACGCGAGATATTGTCATCGTAGAATTGGTATTAATGGGCGTATGGATACCATTCAAGCGGCTATCCTGATTGAAAAGATGAAATTATTCCCCGATGAAATTGCATTACGCCAACGGGTAGCACAACGTTATGAAGAGTTGCTTGCACATATTGTTAAAACCCCTCATATAATGTCTGGTAATACAAGTGTATTTGCACAATATACAATTGAAGTTCCCAATCGCGAGCAATTTCAAAAACAAATGCAAGCCCTGGGAATACCCACTGCAGTTCATTATCCTGTTGCGATGCATCAACAAGAAGCATTGGCTTATTTGGATTATCGATTAGGTGATTTCCCTTATGCAGAAAAAGCGAGTAAACATGTCGTTAGTTTACCAATGCATCCTTACATGAGTTTAGAGGATCAACAGAAAGTTGCTCGTGCTGTGGAAACTTGTCTTTCCAGTGAGCTGGTAGGTGCATAAGTGAATTTAAAGCTTATTGTTGCTCTTGATTTTTGTAGGCAAGAAGATGCGCTAGCACTAGTGGAGAAGCTGAATCCCAGCCAATGTGCTTTAAAAATTGGCAGTGAGATGTTTACTTTATTTGGTATTGATTTTGTTTGTGGATTAATTCAGAAAGGCTTCAAAGTTTTCCTCGATTTAAAATTTCATGACATACCAAATACAGTCGCTCAAGCTAGTCGGGCCTGTGCGGAACTTGGTGTTTGGATGATTACGGTTCATGCCTCTGGTGGTTTAGCAATGATGCGAGCCGCAAGAGAAGCCGTAAATGCTTATGGCATTAACCGTCCTTTAGTAGTTGCCGTAACAGTTTTAACAAGCATGGATGCTAACGATTTACCAGCAATTGGGGTAGAGCCTTCTGTTGAAAAGCAAGTACAAAGATTAGCGAAACTCGCAAAGCTTGCCGAGCTTGACGGAGTTGTCTGTTCCGCTTTTGAAGTTCCTATTATTAAGGCTGCTTGCAACGCACCTTTTCTTGCTGTTACACCAGGAATTAGATTGCCAGAAAGTGATAAAAATGATCAATCTCGTATTATGACACCGCAAGAAGCAGTTGAACTTGGCAGTGACTATTTAGTTGTCGGGCGTCCGATCACACGTTCTCAAAGTCCTGTAAATGTCGTTGAAAAAATTATTTCCTCAATAAGATAAATAGCAGGTCCCTATACACTCGTAACCATAGCAAACTGGAACTTGGACTACAGTCGTGCAAGCACTTCGCTAAGTGCCAGTTAAACTTTGCTACCTACCGCGGATATGCACGTAATTATTTGAAGGCTCCCCTAAGACATTTGCTGGCAAATTTATCTCATTCCCCCCCCCCCCAATTTTCAGAAAAAACACAGTTGTCGCAAATGGGCTAATCGAATATTAACAAACGTTCAATTAGAAACTTCAGAAATACCTAGATGTCTAATGATATTTATTTACCCATTGATTTATGTTAGTAATAAATTAGTTAAATAATTTAGCAAAAATTATTTCGTACACGCGCATAGGAATGCACGTGTTTTGATGAATGACTCGCAACTAAAGGACTACTATTATGCCACAAGAGAACACATTTGATGGGTTGTTGCGCAAAGATATAGTACTTTATCCCAATATTCTTTTGCTAAAAAAATTTTTGCTAACAGTGCATCATGGGTGGTTTCGCATCAATGGTTTGTCGCCTGATGAGAAATATTCATTAGCTGATTATTTATTAGATGAGGAGCGACTCATCATTGATTTCACTCGGCTAAGCGAGCAATCTCGCGATAAATTTTTAAAATGGTTTCTTGTCCCTCATGGCAGAGATGCTCATCAGGAATTACTAAGCGGTGTAACTACCAATAATTACCGGGGATATACTGCAGAAGTAGGCTTAAGTTGGTGGGGAAAGGTAATCAATCTCTTATTTTATCGTAGAAAATCTTATCATTGGCATTTAGCTTCTTATGATTCCTCGCTAAATCATCAAATAACTGGTTTAGAAGTTTGTCAGGATGCACATGGTTTATTAATTGGATTAAAGCAATTTGCTATTGAAGATAAAGGAGAAAAATATCATGAAACAAATGACAATCAGATAGAACCTCTTCGTAACACGAAACGGGTGTTAATTACTGATGATATGGTTGATAAATTACTAGCAACAGATCTTTCTTCTTGTGATTTCCACAGCATGGTTAGTCAACCCCATCCCTTTTCAATTGGAGTGCTTTCTAATTCCCAAAGAATGCAGGCAATGCGTGAATATCGCCAAACACAACGATTATTTAGTGCAAAACCATGGTACGAGAGACTATGGGATTGGATGAAGGCCTTGTTTGAGGAGATGCCACAAGAAATAGAGCTTGAAGAAATTCATAGTGGCAGTAAAAAATATCATTTGCTCTTTAGCGAGGGAGATGTACAGGTTTTCAAAAGAGATAAGGATGGTCATATTCTGGTTATAGAGAAACGTCCAGAATTAAGTAGTAGGGTTTTTTGTGGAGGAGGCGCAAAAATTTTTGCCCATGTAGGGGCAATAAAAGCATTTGAGGAAGTTGGTATTAAACCAAGTCAGCATGCAGGTAGTTCAGCAGGAGCCATTATGGCGGTTTTATGTTATCTTGGCTATTCCTCGAACGATATTCTTACTTTTTTTCAATGGTTTAAACAAGATAATTTAATCCATTACGATATTGATAGTTCAGGCCTTTCTGATGCAAGAGCAATGAAAGCAGCTCTGGATTACATGATTACTAAAAAAGTTAATGAAATTATTAAAACCTATGAGGTAGATAAGACACCTGAAGGACGACGATTTTTAGCAGACAAAGTTTTTAAGCATGGAAAAATTACATTTGAATCATTACATTCTCTTAAGCAACGCATCCCTGAGTGTAGTTTGGGAGATAAGTTAATTGTTACAGCAACGAATGTAGAAAGAAGAAAAACAAGATATTTTTCCTATGCAACAACACCCTGGATGGAGGTTAGTGAAGCTGTAAAAACATCGGCAAGTTTTCCCCTCGTGTTTAAACCGACCATTGTTGAAGGAGCGAAACACAAGGACGGCGGCATTTTAAATAATCTTCCCACAGAGGCATTCAGAGGTGATTTGTCGACATTTCTCGAATCCGAGCATGGTAATTGTTTAAGTATGGTCGCTTTCCAATTTGATAATGGTTATGAAAGAGGTTTATTGGATAAATTTGTCGATAGAGTTTATCGAGAAAATTTTTTTTGGAATTGGATTTATGGTTTATTGACTGGTGTGAGAGATCCGGTTAGTGGTTGGGAGCGTGATCGTCTTAAACTTTTGCAGCACAGTAATCAAGTCGTGCTAATTCCTGTCGGTAATGTTTCCTCTACGCAGTTTGATTTAGATCAAGATACGCAAAATACCCTGGTGGATAATGGCTATAAAGCGGCAAAGAATTATATTAATGTGCGATATAACGTGGATGAAGGCTCGGCAAAAAATGAAGAGCATATGTATTCTACATTTGCCTCCATTGAGGAACTGTTGTGTTTTTGTTGTTATCGTGGCCACGGCACCTGGTTTGAGCGAGTAGCATTGGAAGCTAGGAAAGAAGGGGTGGAAGAGCAAAAAATTAAGCAGTTACGCAATCAGCACTTTGCAACTTGTGAGAAAGAAAAGAGCAATGAGAAAGAAAAAAAAGCTTCGGAGAATACCAGTTTTATCAAAACAGGAAGTATATTAGAGAAACAATGGGTAATTAGAAATATGCAGTTGTTTGAAGCGATTTATCCAATATTTCATAAACTATCATGTGCATTTCTGACTACACCTGGTGACATTAACTTATTTAAGCTAGCCAGACACTCTCTTAGTTTGAACCGTCCTTTAGCTGGTTTGAAGTATTTAAGGGAGATAAAGGGCGAGCAACATGTTCTTTTAGCGATGTTTATTCAAATTTTAAATACTTCCTATTTGGAGAAAATTGAAGAGGTAGTGAATAAACTGAAAGTGCTTGAAGTAGTATTGCAAAATCCTCAAAATTTTGAGGAATTAAAAAAGCCTGAATTTTATGACAAATGGCATTTATTACCCAGACAAAACAACCGTATTTTGAAATTATTAAGCACTAACAATTGGCTAAAAGCGCGAGAATTATGCATTGCATTAAAACAAGGTGAGGAGCCATTAGAAACTATAATGATAGAAAACCCGTCATTAGAAGGAACAGAAGATGGCAACGCTGATAACAGGAGCTTCGAAGGGAATAGGACATGCTTTGGCGTTTGAGTTCGCCAAACAAGGCCATGATTTAATACTCTGTGCTCGAGATGAAGAGCTGTTAAAGGAGTTATCTCTGGCTATTCGTGCCACTTGTTCTATTCATATTGATATCATCTCTATGGATTTAAGCCATAGTGATAGTGCATCGAAGTTAATTGAATCCATTAAAGACTATCAAATTGATTGCCTGGTAAACAATGCTGGCATAGGCTATTTGGGAGACTTGGTATCGATGGACTCCCTGGACTTAAACAAATTATTACAATTAAATATAGTGACGCTTACGGAATTAACTCGTTACTTTGCGAAAAAATTTGTCGAAGTAGGGAAAGGAAAGATTCTTCAAGTTGCCTCAACTGCAGCATTTCAGCCAGGCCCTTATATGGCTGCTTATTACGCATCTAAAGCCTATGTGGTTTCTTTTTCTCAAGCTTTAGCCTATGAATTAAAAGACACCGGTGTTAGGCTTTCTATCCTTTGCCCAGGACCTACACAAACGAATTTTTTTCATGCAGCGCATATGGACAATAGCTTCATTGCCAATGGCATTATAGGCGTCATGTCAGCTGAGAAGGTAGCAAAAATAGCCTATCGTGATCTTAAAAAGAATAAGTTGTTCATCATTCCAGGTGTTATTAACAAGATTTTGTCTTACGCTGTTGCAGTCTCCCCGGGACGATTAAACCAAAGAATTACCGCATTCCTTCATCGCAAAAAAATCAATAAATGATCTAATCAGAGGGTTATATATAAGATTGATTGTTAGTTGTTTTTTAGTGTCTTTATAAGTTTTTACAGAATTTTTTCCAGCTAATAAAACCTTAATCTTTTCGTACTATACTCCAATTATTGCTCACCCAAATAACTGACTGTATAAATTAAAGGCATTGCTCAGTTATATCTACTTTTTGGAGATTAAACTATGTCCCGTGAAATGATTGATAGAATTAAAAAAGATCATCTCCGAAGTATTGAAAGTACACTTAAAAGTACGTATCTGGCTCATAAGTACGATGAGATTAACAGTAAGACCAGAACAGAGGTCAAAAAGCGCGAAGAGGAACTTTTTAATCAGAATAGACACCTTGTTGTTGATAAGAACAAACCTCCTTATACTCCCTATAATGGTACTGGCCATTATTACTACCAGATTCCAACCACGGAAATTCGTCCTGGTGTATTTATTGAGTCTCGTCATGAAGACCGTTTCAGAGTACCAGATTATCCTATCAGACAAAGATATACGACCGAATATGAAGAACGCTTCACCAAAACAATATGGGAAGGTCATGGTGGATTAGAAGCGCTTATTTCTGCTGAAATTGAGGCGCTAAAACCAGAAGCAGTTTTAAATCAATTATTACAGAGACATCCCTGGTTAAAGAATCTTTCTACTGCACTTACTATTTATAGCACATCCATAATTTATAAATTTATGGAAGATTTTATTCAGGAACAGTTGCTGACATTGCTGAAAAGCAAAATTTCTTCATGGAATGATTTAAGTTTATCAGCAATGGAAAGCAAGAAGTTAGAATGGAAACCCGTTGATGAAGACAGGCTTGAAAAGCATATCGAAGGTTATCCTCTTTCTGCAGTAGAGTCTTTTTACATAAAGAGCGTTCGGGAAGAATATCCGAGTCAATACAGAGAGCATGCTTCTTATAATTATTCAGGAAATGCCGGGCCAGAAATTCAAAAATTTAATGCTCCTCTTACCCGCATTGATGTGCTCCGTTTGTTGCATAACAATGATTCATCAGCCATGAAGGCTAGCATAGTCAATGGTATTGCATGTACAACTCACGCTCCTTTTCACTATGAAGAGCTCAAGCTATTAAGTCCTACTGAGTGGGATTTTTTTGAAACTTTAGTTATCAATATGGGGACAGAAAAATCCCCTTGTTGGATTGCTCTAAATAAAGAACAAACTGGGGGATGGACTGCTTACATTCCTGACAGCGGTGATGTAGCGATAGGTGATTTAGAGAAAAGATTATCTGCAGTACCAGGTAAAATCAAAACGCAGTTAGTTAATTACGATAGTAATCGAGCTTTAAACAATATTGACAAACTTAATAATGTCACAGAGTGGCATGCAGTATTATTTGGGCGAGTTATTCCTTGGTGTACCCATCAACAAGCAACTCCATTGGCGGCCTATCGAAATAATGTTCCTTTGTCGTTATTACATCAACAAACGATAGAGCAGTGTCTTTCCAATGTCGGTGCCTATAGTTATTACTATAGTAGTTCTGAATTAAAGGCAGTAACTCAAGCATTTCGTTACCGTCAGCCTTTTACCAAGAAAAGCATGTATGAATTAAAAGCAAACTTTCCGACCATTGACCGCGAATGTTTGTTAGAGAGTTTTTCTGCTTTAGGTAACGTCAATGCTAGTGACATTTTGACAGCATTTGATAAAAGGCAAATACAAATTTCTGCTGATCTTAAAGATTTGAGTGTCCATGAAGACTATGATCAGTATTTATTTAATGCCTTGACTGTTTCTTATCATAATCCATCAATTTCACGTATATCTTTTCGTGCTTATAGTAATCCTCAGATTGATAAATTATTTGAGTACGATGTTAATCTTAAAACGGCGAAACCCTCTAGTCATCACTTTGAGAAGAGAGTATTTGCCAATCCGATGCAATGTGTTGCGCGAAACCGATTCTTAGAAGCAGCTAAACCAGATGTTCTTAATAATGCTAAAAATGGGATTAGAGAACGTAGGATATTATGGGATTCTACTGGTCCAGAAATAGTTGAATTTTTCAAACTTCATGGAAAATCTTTTGATTTAGATTTTGCCAATTCCGTGAATAAATTTAATACGGAATGGCGTAAAACTTTTTGTGATCATGAAAAAAGAGGAAGTACCACTGAAACTGAGTGGGCTTTTGCTCAAATTGCACAAATGGGACCAAAAGGTTTGGATGAGATGTTTAAGGTGCTTGAAGGCTATACACTGCGGGATATGGATAGCAAAGAACCAGCTCCTAATCTTGATTGTACCTTTGATTTGCACGGTGGTTTAACGGATGAACCTCATGATTATATTAAGCATTTAACAACCAAGATTAACAACTTTGATTTTAGAAAAAAAGGATGTGTTCCTTTATTCAAGTCATTGTCACTAATTGTTCCTGAACCATTAACTGTTGAATCAAAAAAGGCTTTATTGAATCTAATTCGTGCTGTTGATGCTCGCCGAAAAGCTTTTCCTAAAGATATTGGCGAGGTTGTTTTGCATAATATTAAAAATTCTGCGGACAACGCCGACTTTATTAAAGAATTGCATAAAATGGCTACGGCTGAAAATTTACAAGTGGTTGTCAATATTCCTGAGTGGAATAGAACTGCTTATAAAGACCGTCCTAACCAAGAACTTAAATCTTTATACCGTATGGTTCAAAATAAAGTTCTTGACAATCAGCGCAAAGTAAATCATGCGAAATTACCAGACAATACGAAAAGTATTTATGACTGCGCTGAAGGTACTTTAGACCCTGAAGTATTTATTGATGAAAAATTAGAACAATTGGCTCAACCTTGGGAAGGGCCTGATGAAATCTATCCATTGAGTTCTCAAGCTCCTGGTATTCAGCAACAATTACAGCAAGCACTTGCACAGGAATTTCAGGCTGAGCAAGAAGAAGAACAGCAACAAGAACAAGAACAGGAGCAAGAACAAGAGATTAATCAATATCGTGAAGATGAAAAAGATTTGATTACTCGTGGAAATATCGATGAAAAATGTAGAGCAAATTGGGAATCCTTACAAACAGAGGTAAAGGAACTTTCAGGTTGGACAAAGTCCGATTTAAGTCAGCTCTTTTCATTGTGGGTTGGTAGTGAAAAAGATGCTCCTCAGGTCATTGAAAAAATTCAACCCGCTGCTATCCAGAAACTGATGGAAAAAGCTTCCCAGTTTAGAATGGCTATCGCTAAAGATAATATGCCTCCCGGATTTTATCTGGCTTATTCAAGAAATAATAAAGGCTTGATTTTGTGTTATGATGAGGCAAGAGAAAAGAAGGCTCTACGTGAGCGTAACTTACTACCAGCCTCTAAGCGTAATCCATTTACGGTCGAATTACATCAACCTCGAGAAGCAAAGGAATTTCACGGAGATTACCGTCAATTTGCGGCCATTAGTTCCCAAACAGGTGAGCAGCAAACATTGTGGCAATATCTAAGTATTGAGGATAAGGACAAACAACGACGTGTAAATGCAAAAGCATTTTTAGATCAAAAATCTCATGACAGTACAGAAGAAACTGCTTCAGTTATTATGCAGCGTTGGGATGTAGATAATACGCTTAATTCACCTGATGACTTCGATGCTTGCATGCATTACGTCAAAAAATGGGCTATAGCGCAGAAAGCATCACCTGAACTAGCGCACGCATTGTTTGAGGATTCAGCAACAAAGTTGACCCCAAGTAATCTTAAAGCTTTTGGTCAATTATTTAACCATTATGATATTCAAACTAAACATGGCAACGGTTCTAACCATTGGTTATTTATTGCAGATCAAGTGCTTACTAATTTTGGACCTGAGCATTTTGCTATTTGGAAGAAACGATTTTTAGATGCTTCACAAAACTGGTCTGAATATCTTGAAAAAGAAGATGTTGATGCCCTTTCCTTGAGTATTGTTACTTTAAAGGATAAGCCAGATTATCAGGCTATCTGGTGGAAATTAGTGGACAAACATGGCGAAGCAACAGGCCATATGCGTTATAAAGATGTATGGTATGCATACCAACAAATCATACGCTTTGTTGAGGATAAAAATCTCAACCTGAACAAAGATGCTTTATTTAGATACCTGGATAAAACCAATGATTTTAATGCCAAGGTATTTTTCGATCGCCTTAATCGCGTATTAAAAAATGCTTCTAATCAATTAAACGCCGAAATCGTTCAACAACGCATTTTGGACCACATTGACAAAATCGACTGGCGTCATAATGGTTTCTATTACGCAAGCCGATATGAAGGTTATCCTTACTGGGATGAAGCTTTAGAACAAACGAGATTCACTACAACTACGAAATACGGTAGCACTGGCTATCGAGTTAACTGGGATGACCCTACGCAGGATATTATTTCGCCAGCGCTTCATGCGTTACGTTTTGCAAGTAAACGCATAAAACTTAGTGTGCTGCAATTTGATGAATTCCAGTCAATTATTAAATCATGTAATCCGCAGAAGAAAGATGCTCCACATCTGCGAATACTTGTCGCTTGTTTGGGTATTGGGGTTGATAAATTAGACAAGTCTAATTCGGAAGAAATAGTACACCATTTTAAAACATTACAGTCATTAGACCCTGATTTTATCGAATGGTTCAATGAGCAATTAATTCTTGATGAAGATGAGTTGCTAGCTGGCACACTGAAGATGAGGGTAGCGGATATCGTCCCATTTGCCAGGTTGATTGAACAGCAAGGTATGACAAGGATGTTTGAATCCTTAAAAGTCCCCAACGGATTAGAGGCAATTAATGCATTTGGCCGTGCGTTACAGTGTTATCAATCTCTTGAAGGAAAAGGAAGTAACTCAGAGGAGCAATTTGTTAGATTACTGAAATTTTCTAAACACAAAGGGAGTTTGAGTTTACGTTCACTAATAACAGATTACCCTTGGTTAATTGATGATTGTAAGGATTTCGATACTTGGATTTCTCCCGCGCAGAAGGCTTTGTCTGCTCATAAAGTTCACTATTGGAGTGAACAATATCATCAGTATGAGATTTTTCGTAAGCAGTTACAATCTATCGATTTTTCTAAATCGACCAATTTGCCAAAGGAGTCGGAACTAGAATCTGCTTTTGCCGCAATTCTTAGTGATTCCGTAGATCCAGCAAAAACCAGACGAGATATTATCTCAAAATGGTGTTTAGATGGTTGTGACATCAATTATCAAGATGCAGAGTTCAGGAAACTTGAACAACAAGAATCAGTTGAAGCTGGCAAGTATATGCAAAGTCAGCTTAAACCCCGATTTAAAGAGCAAAACTTGGCACTTTGCGAGCGATTTATCAGGGATTATGTGGCTGTTAAGGCAAGTCTGGACCAATCACAACAAATAACACAGTTGCTAAATCAATTAGCTCGTTTGGATAATAAAGCCCACTATGATGAATTAGGTAAAGTGCTTGGTTTATTAATATCCAAGGCTGCAAAGAAAGATGGTAGTCGCTATTCGGCACCCCAACTTGCCAAGTGGTTAGAGTATTTTCTTGATGAAGATAATTATTCCAATCAACATTATCCAGTTAATTTATTGAATGAATTATTGGATAACGCGTTAGAAACAAATTCTTCGTTATTAAATCGTGATTTAAATAGTTTGAAAGAAAGAAGCGCTTTTCCCGTCCAAGAATTAACTATCAAGAAAGTTGCCCAAAGTAGATTACCAAATCAATACAAACCTATTTTGGTGAAACTTGCGTTAAAAGATGCTTCTAAACTTCATTTTGTGCTGGATGCGCAACAAAAGCTGCTTGCCATGCATGATGCAAAGGTTAATGTCAGTTGGATGAATGCTGCCACAAACTTAATTGGTAGTGTTGCTGACTTACCTTCGTTTACTCGTCTTTCAACTCTAGAAGAGCTAACCAAGCCAGCTGAGATAGTATTTGGAGCTAGTGTTGATGAGACCCAAAAAGAACTTTGGCAAGAAACTCAAATCAAGTTGATTGATCTATTTTCTGAAGGAGCTATTAGTAATTCGGAATTAGAAACGTATTTAAATTCTAACTCCACTAAAAGCGCCCATATTAAGATGATTCTTTCTCAGGCTGTGAATTGGAAAAATGAAGAGGAAAAAAACAAACTACCAAAATTGTGGTCACAACTTCAGGCGTTAGATGAAACTCAATTGAAAGAGCTGGCCAGCTATTACGGTGCAGAACCCATTCCATCTGCCACCTTACTAAGTAAGCTTTTGGAAAAAGATGAGTTTAAAGTTGCTAGTGCGTTGATTCATCATTTTGAGACTGTTGAACAAGGATTAAATGCTGATAAATCTCAGAAACGTCACTACAGTATTAATCCGAGTGATAAAGCCAGCTTAATGCGGGTATTGTCAGGATTTAAACGCAAAGGGGCTGGTTTACTTAGCGATAATGAGCAAAAAGAACTTATTAATTTGTTGTATTATACAAATAATTATCATCAGGTTGCTCAATTACATACGTTACCTGCCGGCGCTTTGCAAGGTCGTCTATATCAAGCATTAGACGAAATAAAAACTGCTACAGAACCTCATGAGAGACATCTTGCTTCTGCACGTTTATTGGCCTGTATGCGCGAGGTGTTATTACGAAAATCAGGCAAATGGGCAAACCATACCCAAATGCTGGATCTTCTCTACGCCGCGCTATACAACGATGAGAGTCTCATACACCAAGTACGTACAGGACAAGGTAAGAGTATTATTACGGTCATGCGCTCAGCTTATCTTGCCTTAAATGGCTATGTGGTCGATGTATTTAGTGCGAAGGATAGCTTGTCTAAACGTGACCATGAGGAGTTTGCACCCGTACTCGATGGCATGGGAATAGGACATGCTTATATTACCGAGAATGCTCCGGCAGATCGTTATCAAACGGCTTCAGCTAGACCGGGTATCGGAGCGGTAAACTACGCTACAATTGGTAATTTCAGTTTGTTCCAGTCTACTCACATTTGGAAGGGTGAGACTGCGATTCCTCTTGACCCTGCAAACCGTGTTGCCTGGCTTGACGAGTGTGATCATATCCTTAAAGATGAACAGACTCAGTTTAACTATTCTGATAGTGCTGATAGTGACCCTGTTTATAACCTTGATGAATGGGTTTATCGTGCAACTTATGATTTTTATCTGCAGCAAAGAAATGAAGGACAGCTGTTCGTTGATAAGGAAACAGGGATTGTCTCTGTTGGGCGTAACAAACATTTAAAACCGCTGTGTGAATATTTACAAGAGAAGGCTGCATTCGCTCCGAAGGATTCAACGTTCTTCCAAAAATATATGATTCCAGCGTTGGAGGGTGGAGAAGAGGCAATTAAAAAGCGTGATCAGCAGTTAAAACAATTGTTGACTGCCGCTCACATTGCACACGGTTTGCGAGAAGGTGAAGCCTTTTGCATTCGACCTGACATGAAGACCGTAAGTGGTGGAGCTGCGATTAACACACGCTTTGCGAAAGTGGTAATTTCTAACCAAATTCGTCATGGTTCTACATACAGTGACTTAGTTCAGCAATTTTTGCACGTACGTCTGAATAAAGAAGCAGCAAATGGAGGTAAAACGCCGGATTTCTTCGTGGATCCTTACACACAAATTGCTTTGTCACAAAATGCAAGTTATTTACTGAAAAAATATTACAGCAAGTTAGAAGGCTGTACGGGTACGGCAGGGAATGAAGAAGATCTTAAACTGTATAAGGATGTATACGGCATTGAACATGTTGTTAAATTGCCGACTCATGAAGAAATTGGCACAAAATTCTTGCCTAGTACCTTTAGTAAGAACCAACAGGACCAGGTCGATGTAATCGTTGAGCAAATTCTGCAACATGCTGATCGCCCAATTCTTGTCACTTGTAAAGATGATATCGCAGTAAAAGAGCTTGCTGCAAAGATTCAGGCTAAATTAAAGGAAAAGTCTTACGATTTTTCTAAATTTATCGTTGATACCAATGATAGTGGTAAAGCAGAAGCTGAGATCGTACCTCTTGCAGGACGAAACGGCGCTGTAACCATTAGCTCACGTATGGGAAGAGGAACAGATATTAAACCTGAATCAAAAGAAGGTTTAACGGTATTGCGAACTTACCCGGCTGCACCAAATGTGGCAAAACAAGAACGAGGTCGCCAAGGTCGTAATGGTGCTCTGGGAACTGTGCGGGATATCATTAATTTTAAAGAAATGCAGAAACAAGCTGAAAGCTTCAGCAAGTCAGAAAGATACAAAGAACGATTTGTCAGAATTCAGCAAGAGCAAAGAAAGCATCTGGAAGATAAGCTGCAAAAACATAAGGAAAGAGGTTCCACGAAGTGGGATGATCTTGACTTGTCTGTGGATGGCGAAAAGAAAGAAGCTTATCTATTGACGCGTTCAGTTATGCAAATGCAGCATGAAATAAAGCTTGAGCATGATAAGTTCTTACGCCGTAAGGAATACCTGATTGCTACCTTATCCGGTAATGTAATGGATGTTTTGCACCAAGCCATTGAGGATGGTAACCAAACTATTCCTGCTGTATTGCGAACAGGATGGCTAGATTGTCGTAAACACATTGAAGCCGCCTGGAATGCCCGTTTATCTGGTGATACGCGTACTGACACGGAAGAAGTTTATCAAAACTTCTTTAAGAAAGCCGATCAAGCTTGGCAAACTCTTTGTGGATTATCTCCCAGACTGGATCGTCTCTGCCTGTTGGATTTAGCTGAATCTCTAACAGCATTGTCCAATGGTGAAGAATCACTTGAAAAAGTTCTCGACAAAGAAATGGCCTATTGGAAACCAAGATTGGATGAAGGCAAACTTGTCAAAGCTGATTTATCAAGACTTGAGGCATTGAAAAAGCAAGTTAAATCTTATTTTATAAAATATCATCCAGATAAAGTTTCTGGCAAAGAAAAAGCTGAGCAAGAAAAGGCTGAGCTAATTAGCAAAAAGCTTAGTACATTAAAAGACTTAATTGAGGCTTGTACGCAAAAATTATCTGGGAAGACTGATTTTGCTGAAGACCACCTGGAAGGGGTGTCACTATTTTCTGAAGCGCCTCATAAGGGAGCTGTGATTCCATTTAGCGGGAAAAAACTGGACTCAAGTACTCAGAAAAGAGATATGAAACAAGTTGTTGAGTTTTATCAACAATGGTTAGCGGGTGCAGATGAATATTATTTCAGCAAGGATCTTGGCAAAAATCCGCAATTAATAACCGCTATTTATGGTCGTGGTTATAGCTTTATGGATGAATTTTATAATCAGTTACGTGAATCAAGTTCTCAAAGCGATGTAAGTACATTGTCACCAGAAAACCAAGTAGAACGACGTGAACTGGTATTCGGAACATTAACCGATGTTATGAAGCATTCGTCAGGTTATTGTGTTTCCTGTAAAGCTGTGGCTGATGTAGTCAAGCTTCTTATGGGACAAGGGAAACCCACAGAAAGCAATCCCGAACAAGACAGAAATTACTGTAAAGCCTTGGCACAATTTTTCGATCAAAATTGGTTGAAGAAAAAAGAACCTCACACACTTAGTAGCGCGGAAATAGAACAAAACGGTGCGCTGTTGTCGTTGGTTATGAAGATAGTAACAACACACTATAGTGCTGAGAAAGATGCGACCTTGGCATTTGTTAAGAGATTTTCTGAGTCTGTTAATGAGCATTTCCGCGAGAGTTTTATGGACTCTGAGGATTTGGCAAAAGTGTTTGCTTCAAATCCCAAGATTACAGAGCTATTAACGCTGCATACTAATAAAGCAGATATAGGTTATTTCATTGATTTAATCATTAAGAATGAAACAGCTACATTTGGTGAGGAGCGTTTAACAAAACTTCTAGACTATCTTGCAAAAAATGCAGACAAGTTAAAAGCTAAACCTTCGTTGATTAGGCCGTTATTTACTTTAACACTTCTCGATAGTAGCCAGAATCCAGCTAATAATTATTTGCCTGAAGTTGATGTCTTGGATGAGCTTCCTAGAAAGACTGAAAGCAGTGTCTGGTATTTCCTCTCTCAAAGAATGCCGCTCAAGGGAGAACACTGTGATACTTTCTTTAAAATGTTATTAGATAACAAGGAGCACGAGGATCTTGAAAAGAAAGTTATAAAACCTTTGCTTAAGTTGCCACCGTACATTCCATTGTCTTATATCACTGAACAGTTGAAGTTTAACCCGGGTCGTTATCAGCTTGAAGAATGCCACTCCAGGTTAGAAGAAGTTGGCGCGGCAGCCAAAGTCCTGAATGACTTTATGCAAAATAGAGGTATTGTCAAATCTGAGACAACCTATGGAACTCCTGAGAAACCGCGTGATTATAAACAGTTAGTAGAGCAGTTTACTGAAATGTCACCTGCACGTAACAAAGAGTTCTTTAAAACGGCTGCAAAATACGGCAATGTACCATTAGATACCGTACAATCTTTAGCCAGAACTTATGCAGAAGATGCCTCAGTCTTGAAGAGTCAAACGGACCTTAAAAAGACCTTTGATTTAGCAGATAAAATTTCTCGATTATCTAAGGATAAAAAGGAATTTGCGGAAGAGAAATTTGATGAAGCCTTGTCTAAGATCACACTGGTAAGCGTTGAACAGATGACTGATTTCGTCGATCTCATTGCAGCAACAGGTGAGCTTGATTCTCAAACGATGGAACAATTATATAGTGAATGGGATAACAAAGAGCTTACACAACAACGCTTGGCGGTAATTGAGCAAATCAGGCGTTTTGAAATAGTCTACACAGAGGCTCATTTACTTACCAGATACTTGTCAAGCAACATGGACGCTACAGTTAATGAGAAATATAAAGCATTTCTTGATCTAGCAAACAATAAAGCTAAATACGCTGGTTTAGGAAATGCAATGTATCCTATCTCTAATGCTTACTTTGCCGGTACAATTAAAACTGATAAAGTTAAAGAAGCATTTGATCTCGTTAATGAAGCAACTGAGTTGCAAAAGAGCCAAAAATATAGTTCTTATTTCTCATCATTCGCTAGAAATCAAGAGAAGCGACAAAGGCTCATGCAATATTTGCATCATGACTTATTAGATTTAGACAAGGATCCTAAGTTTAAAGAGCTTTGTTTCTCTAAATATGAGCAACTGGCTAAAAAATTGTCTGATCTGCCTGTTCCTAAAAAATTGGCTGATGATAAAAAGGCGCGTGTGGATTTACGTCATCATTTCCAACAACTGATTGGTTTTGCTCGCGAATTGGTTGCTGTTGCCAAACATCCATTTGGAGCCCCGAATGCGAAGGCAAACTTGGATCAATCCGCTGTCGATATTGTTCAGAAACATAATACTTATTTTGCTGAACAACAAAAACGTTATGCTAGTTTTTGGTGGGTAAACAAAGACCGTCGTGGACAGGCAAACACGTTGTTTAACAATTTAGCACGCGTGCAACTCCATTCTGCCGATGCTAAAGAAACATATTATCATGAGGCTCTTAAAGCAATTTGGAATTCGCAAAAACAGTTACTGGCTAGTGATGTTGATACAACGCGAAATTCAAAAGGTTATAGCCGATTGTATGATATTACGGTGCAAATGTTCATTACTGTGGCAAACGATTGGTTGACGGATAATGAAGCTTCTCTAGAGAGCAAGGTGGCTGTCAATGGTCTTCTCCAGGAGCAATTAAGTTTCCATATTGATTTACTTGCCGATAGACTTCCCGATGGTAAGTTGAAAGATATGATGTATCAGCTCATAGGACAAGACGTCAAGGATAGTCCCGATAATCGATGGGCTCCAGGTTCTACTACTTTGAAAGATTTAAGTGATGTACTTAAAAAACATCAAAATAGTATTCCTAAGCCTTTGAAGTATCTTGCCAATAATCTTGATTGCCTGATCAGCTTATCTGATACAGTTTCTGAAGAACAGAAGATTGCTGCAGAGGAAGAGCTGTACTCTCAACATCGACATAACTAATCGATGCTCAGCTGGTTTGCGTTGTCCAATTATCTTATTCATTAATTGGGCTTCGCAAGCTGCACTTAATTTGCAATAATTCATTCTTATTCAATTTTCTTGTTTTTCCATGTCATCATCTGTGTTGAACAATTACTATTTACAAACGATGGGTATCGATGTTTGGCTTAAGCGCGAGCAAGTTTACTCCTGCGAGAAACAATTATTGCAATTAACACAAGAAGTTGCTTCCTGTGCACGTTGTATATTATGTAAAACACGCACGCAAACCGTATTTGCTCGTGGTAACCCGCTTGCTAAATTAATGATAATAGGAGAAGCGCCAGGCTTTTATGAGGATAAACAGGGCCTACCATTTGTCGGTAAGGCAGGAATGCTCCTGAATCAGATGCTACTAAGTGTTGGATTAACAGAGCAGGGTGTCTATATTGCCAATGTTTTGAAATGTAGACCACCTGAAAACCGCGATCCGCGACCTGAGGAAATTATTCAGTGCAGCTCATATCTCACCAGACAAATTGAACTAATTAAACCTTATTTAATTCTTGCCCTTGGTCGTTTTGCTGGACAGTTTTTGATAAATAAAGTATCGCCTTTAAATCAGCTTCGACAAAAAGTTCATCACTATAACAATACGCCTTTTATAGTGAGTTATCATCCGGCCTATTTGCTACGTAATCCGTTAGATAAAAAAAAGGCTTATGCTGATCTACTCACAGTCAAGCAATTTTTATTGGAAAAATCTCAGTGAAAATGTTTGATGGTTTTACCCTGATAGAGTTGCTTTGCTGTTTATTATTGCTCAGCCTGCTCTTCTTTATCTCGTTACCGATAAGTCTCACCATGTTGCATCAAAATCAATTAGAAATCATGGAAGACGAAATATGCACAGCAATTCGCTATGCAAGAAAAATGGCATTACTGTACGATGTGCGATTGGCACTGACACCATTGGCTGAGGCGGGTGATTGGTCTCGGGGAATGATTCTTTTTGTTGATAATAAAAAACACAAATACCAACCAGGCTCACAAGTGCTTCATCAATGGCAATGGCATCAGCCTGGACTGCAAGTAAGTTGGAATGGTTTTCAATCGAATTCCTATCTTTTATTTTCAAATAATCTAAAACATGCAGCAACCAGCGGCCATTTTAATTTACTTACCGCTGAATCAAAGCATGTGAAATTAATTGTTAATCGTTTTGGTCGCATTAATAAATCAGCCTAGTAGAGACAAAAGTTGTGTATGATTATTATAAGACCCATCTGGGCTCCCCTTGAATAAGAAAAATAGATTAAAGAATTGTCTTGGAATGGAAAAAGTTGATTACTTATCGCTACATTTGAAGATTGTGCCACTATTGGGAGATCCCTCGCTACGCTCGGGATGACGTGGACATTGTTAGAAAAAATATTCCTGCTTCATATAACTCTTACCTCATCCCGAGCGTAGCGAGGGATCTCCCTGCACATTGATGTGTTTTATCAATTCGTCCTTCAAGTCAATTAGTGCTTTTACGCAGTAGGTGGTATAATTTCCCGAGTTGTGATGCGATTTATTTACCATGCTCAATCAAACAATAAAGCTAGGCGCTGCCTCTTCGTCTCCTCCAAAGGTATTGTTGCCTTGGCTTAAACACGAATTCTCTTTAACTGATAAATTAAAAAATGAAGTAGGGGATGCATCGCTTACCATTCTTAATCAGCAATGGAAAAATCCAAGCTGGTGGGATAAATTTGCTCTTGGCATATCAACCAGTTCGGTGATGCATCGCGAAATTATTATGTCAGCCCACGGTACCCCTTGTTGGTATGCAAGAACTATAATTCCAGATTCTTGTTATCAAAAAAATTTTTTGTTTTTTAATCGCTTAAATCAAGAATCCCTGGGGGTAATTATTTTCAATACCCCGCAGGTGAAACGAAATTTGATGTTGCAATATGCAATTAATGCTTCTTCTTTAGAGTATTACTGGCTTCCTCATTTACCGATGCTTACAGAAAGTAAAGACTTATGGAGCAGGCTTTCTATTTTTTCATTACAGGAAAATGTATTTTTTTATCTTGTCGAAATCTTTTTGCCTGACTTCTTAAGGACAATAAATTGAACTGGAGTAAATATTTCAGGTTAATGCGATTTCATAAACCAATTGGTATTTTGCTTTTATGGTGGCCAACTGCCTGGGCTCTTTGGGTGGCCAATCAAGGAAAACCGTCATTAACAGTCGTAAGTCTGTTTTTATTAGGAACAATTTTTATGCGTGCTGCTGGCTGTGTTGTGAATGACATTGCAGACCGACATATCGATTTACATGTTCAACGCACAAAAACAAGACCATTGACAACAGGAGAAGTGAGCCTGGTTGAGGCATTACTGCTTTTATGCGGTTTATTATTACTATCCCTTTTTGTGTTGCTTCAGCTTCCAAAGGCATGCTTTTATTACGCCCTAATTGCCGTTTTTATTACAGTACTTTATCCTTTTTGCAAACGATTTATTCAAAGTCCTCAGCTTATACTGGGCCTTGCTTTCTCTATGGGGATTCCCATGGCGTTTGTTGCTTCAAATCAACTTCCAGACAAAACAATGTTTCTTTTACTAGGTATTAATTTTATGTGGGTCGTTGCTTATGATACAGAATATGCAATAGTTGATCGTGAAGATGATTTGCGTATTGGCGTTAAATCAACGGCCATTCTTTTTGCAGAATATGACAAATTGGCTATTGCTTGTCTGCAATTATTATTGCATTTCTTATGGCTTCCTTTAGCAATCAACCTTAAGTCTTCGCTTTTTTGGGTGGGTTGGAGCGTGGCTGGTGTGAATTTTCTGTATCAGCAAAAGCTTATCAATAAACGTAACCCGGCCGATTGTTTCAAAGCATTCACTTCTAACAATTGGTATGGCTTACTCATGTGGTTAGCAATAATAGGCTCGACGCTTAACTTTTGAGTTAGATAAGCTAAGGGCGAACATGTCCTTCGCCAAAAATAACCCACTTATAACTTGTTAAAGCATCTAAAGCCATGGGCCCCCGAGCATGCAGTTTTTGGGTACTAATGCCAATCTCAGCGCCCATTCCAAATTGACCACCATCAGTAAATGCTGTGGATGCATTCACATAAACGACTGCCGCATCAACATTGTCTAGAAAATAATTAATTGCTGTTTGCTCCTCAGCGATAATTGCCTCGCTGTGACCTGAGCTATATTTCATAATATGGTTGATTGCTTCCTCTATTGAGGAAACGGTTTTTATTGACATTTTATATGACAGGAACTCTTCGCCAAAATCCTTGGCGCTTGCCTTAAGTAGAAGATTTTCAGGATAGGTAGATTCGAGGGCCTTATAACTTGCTTTGTCGGCGAAAATTTCAACATCTTTGTCCGCTAATAATTTGACTAGTAATGGTAAGTCAGCTATTCGATTTTCATGAATAATTAATGTATCTAAGGCATTACAGACACTAACTCGTCTTGTTTTAGCATTATTAATAATTAAACGACCTTTCTCTATATCGCCACTTTGATCAAAATAGACATGAACAATACCCGCTCCCGTTTCAATAAAAGGTATTCTTGCATTTTCGCGTACAAAATTTATTAATGATTGACTACCTCTGGGAATACAAACATCGACAAACTTATTGGCTTTTAATAGGCTATGCATTGCTGCTCGTTCTGGAGGCAATAAATAAACAACATTTTCATTGATTCCATGGGCGTGCAAAACCTGCTGAATAAGAGAGACTAGAAATTGGTTACTATGATAGGCTTCCTTACCACCTTTCAATACACAGGCATTGCCGGTTTTAAAGCATAAGCTAAAGGCATCAACGGTGACATTTGGTCTTGATTCATAAATAATAGCTACTACGCCTAATGGGACAGAAACTTTTTTGATTTTCAAACCATTAGAGAGTTGTTTTTCATCTAGAACAGTTGTTCGTGGATGTGACAAAGAAACGACAGTTTCAATATCCGCAGCAATAGAAAAAATGCGCTCTTCCGATAAGAGAAGACGATCATATTTGGGATCGTCTTTTTTCATCAATGCTAAATCTTTGCTATTTTCATTAATTAACTCAGGCATCGATGCGCGTAATTGCTGGGCTAATGTCAACAATACTTGATTACGTTTTTCTTCTTCAAGCTGCATTAAGCTATAACTGGCGTCTTTAGTTGCTTTAAGCTGGTTAATTATTGTATCAGCCATGAAATCTCTTAAAAAATATGTAAATGATCATAATGGATAAACTCTGGCTTTGCTGATTGCCCTAAGTATTCATTTAGTTTAGTCGCATCATACCTGGCAAGTCCAACACCTATTTTCTCATTCTCTATAGTAAGAATTTCTATGAGATCACCTCGTTTAAAATTACCTGTACATTTTTCAATTCCTACCGGTAGGATACTTATAACACGTTTATTTTCTTTTATAATTTCAACGAGGCGAGCATTTATAGTAATTGAGCCTGTCTTTTTTTCACCACTATAAGCAATCCATCGTTTTATATTTGACTTTTTCTTGGCAGGCAAAATTGTGGTACCGAGTGATTCATTATTCACAATACGAGTAACTACTGAAGAATAATTGATACTTGCTATGTGTGTAGTAATTCCTAAATTTGACATTTTTCTCGCTGTGCCGAGCTTGCTAATCATGCCGCCTCTCCCATGAAGGCTTTTTGTGGCAGATACTTTCGGCCAGCCACTCTCAGGATTAATTGTCTTAATGAGTTCTGAGCCTGGGTCATCGGGATGTCCTGTATAAACACCTTCCACATTGCTTAAAATAATGAGTTTTTCAGCATTCATTTGAGCAGCAATAAGACCTGCGAGTTCATCGTTATCAGTAAACATCAGTTCTTCAATGGCAACACTGTCATTTTCATTGATGATGGGCACAATATTTTTGTGATCTAATATTTCACGGAGCAACCGCGAAATATTTAAATAATGTTGTCGTGTATGAAAATCTTGCTTTGTAAGCAATAATTGAGAGACCAAAATGTGATGTTTTTTCAACATGCAAGCATAGAGGTGCATCAATTCATATTGACCTAAAGAAGCTAAAACCTGTTTTTCGCCTATCGAGCTGCCATATTGGCGGCCAAGGAAGTGAGTTGCCACTTTACGACCAGAGGCAACCGCACCAGAACTAACCAATATAACTTGATGACCTGCATTTTGTAGTGTCACAATTTGCTCAACTAAATCCAGCATAACTGGCTCAAAAGGCGTGCCATCATTCGATAAAATACTTTGTGTACCTACTTTAATAACGATTTTCATACCTGGTTCTTAGTTAATGTGCTGCGAAAATAAGCGCTATTTAAGTGTATAACACGATTATTCTAAAATCAGAACATTTTTTGAGCTTCTAAGTGGTAATCAGCTTTGAGTAAGACTGGCATGCAAAATTACTTCGCCGTTTACATAAGCAATTCGTTGAGTAAACTACTGGCGCCAATTCGAAACCAGGATTTATCTAAATTGCGATTTAAAGTTTGTTGGGCAAGACACATATAAGTAAATGCTTGAGCGGGTTGTTTTATCCCTCCAGAGACTTTTAAACCGCAGTTTGAATGACTATGTTGAATCGCCTTCAATATTGCAAAAGCCGCTGCTGGTGTTGCTCCCTGATTTGTTTTGCCGGTAGAGGTTTTTAAAAAATCACAACCGTTACTAATAAGTTCATTACTTAAAGTATAAATACTAGCCAGGGTGGGAAAACACCCTGTCTCTAAAATAACCTTAAAAGTAATCCCGTACTCTCTACAACGGGTATAGGCTTGTAAGCAATGCGCGAGAGAATAGTGTTGTTCTCCGTTTAGATAACTTTGATAGGGAAATACATAGTCGATTTCATCTACCTGCGAATGAATTAAGTCAATTGCTGACAAAACTTCATCGATGGTCTGTTCACCTGTAGAAAAATTCACGACTGTGGCTATGCGCACTGAATCTTCAGGCTTAAGTGTTGCGATCTGGGCAGGGTGTTTCGCTGAGATTGCCGAGGAAATAGTCTTAATATGCTGCGGTAAAACACAAATGGCTGCAACATGATGTTCATTCGCACTTTGACTAAGAGACTGCAGCGCTAAAGGAGAAGCTGTCTCATCAAGCAGAGTCAAGTCAATTAATGAAATGGCTTGAGATTTTAACTGGTTAGTGTCCCAAGCGGCTTCATTTAACTTCCCAAGCGCAACTAAAAACTCTGCTTCAAGATTCACGCAAGGCTCGCAATAAATTGTTTTACTAAACGATTTAATTTTTCTGCTGCTTTGGAAGCCATTAAAACAACGGCTTCATGGCTGTGACTTGTTGGTGCAAGTCCAGTTGCATAATTTGTTATTGTGGCGATAACGGCAACTTTCATACCGCAATGATTGGCAACGAGTACTTCTGGAACTGTAGACATCCCTACAGCATCAGCCCCCATAATGCGAAAAGCTCTAATTTCGGCTGCTGTTTCATAATTGGGTCCTAGCACAGAAAGATAAACACCCTGATTAAGTGAAATATTTTCTTTGTGGGCAATTTGCAATAACTTATCCCGCATTCCTTGATCATAGGCGTTATCCAATGGAATAAAACGAGGACCAAATTCGTCATCATTAGGTCCTACCAGGGGATTTCCTGGTTGCATGTTGATGTGATCCGTAATGAGCATTAATTCGCCCGGTCCTACATCTTCTCGCAAGGATCCAGAAGCATTTGTTGCAAAAAAATACTCACAACCCAGTAGCTTTAACGTGCGGACATAGGTTTTAACTACCTCGTAATTAGCTCCCTCGTAAGTATGAGCTCGCCCTTGCAAACAAATAACGCCTACTCCTGATAAGTACCCGAGGACTAAATTGCCGCCATGTCCGTGCACAGTCAGCTTGGGAAAGCCTGGCAGTTGCTCATAACTGATAGATATCGCATCTTCCAATTCTTCAGCAAAACTTCCTAATCCTGAACCGAGGACGATGCCTAATGTTGGTTTAAAGTTTGGAACGCGTTGTTTTATTAGTTCAGCAGCTTGGTGTGCCGAAGTAAGATTTGTTTTTGTCATATCTATTAATCCTGAGAAGGCTTAAGTCTAAATGCTTCGGGTAATAATTCATTAATTTGCATTGTTTTAATTACCCCTTGTTCGTTACATAGATGAATTTGTGTATCAACGGTAGAAAATTCTATGATGCGTTGGCGACAAGCACCGCAAGGTGAGCAAAGGGTATTTTCTCCATTGAGCACAACAATACTTTTAATTTTTCTTTTTCCAGCTGCAATCATCTGGCAAATTGCGGAAGTTTCCGCACAAATTGATAAGCCATAAGAAGCGTTTTCTACATTGACTCCAGTATACAAGCTGCCATCTTCACTGCACAAACAGGATGCCACTCGAAAGTTGGAATAGGGGGCATAGGCATGAATCAATGCCTGCTTTGCATAATTTATCATCGATTTTTCTAAGTCGGCCATGAGAGACTCCTAATCTGGTTGGAGACTATACGCATTATCCATAATGCTTACAAGTCATAGCTATTATTATCTAGATTGATAAATCAGAACATCATGATTAATGAAGCTTTAAATAATCACTCTAAAAATCCACATGAGAGCACTTAGCAAAGTCTATGGATTTGGAAGATATTTAGCTGGCTTTGTTTGTTGATAATCAGGATGTACAATCCAATTAGGTTGCAATTTGTGATAAATATCTTTTTCTGTACCAGTATCATCAACGGGTGTGGTATCCATATAGCCACTTTGATCAAAACGAGTCGTCGATTTGTCATTGCCAGTTAGAATGTTGTTTTGCGGAGGACGATTAAATGGGTTTAATTCATAGCCTTTTTGCAAATGTGGATAATAAAGAATACTTGGGTTTTGGGGGCTCACACTATTGGGTTGGGCAAAGTTTACAATGGGCAATGAACTGAGTAACACAGCTACAGAAAAAAGAGTCCGCTTCATCACCTTCTCCAAATGATCTCATATTATAAATATAGTTTAATTTTTGTTCTTCCAGGGCGAGTCAGGCTTTTATAGAGCTTGATTTAAGCGTATACGCAAACATAGGCATTTAATTATTGATTATTTACTAAATGCCTATTTCCTGGGATATCTAACCCCTGGTGTGTAGCTTGGACCAATTTTATTATATTAAGTAATCACTTATCGCTTGTAATAAGTTTGTGCATTTATCTCATTATTTAGTTCCTCAGGAACTGGAGATGAGGTAGGTGCTCTCCACAAAGGTGACTCAGCTATTTCGTCGCAAAGCGTATTCGACACAGAAGGGGTGGGTGTCAGACTAAAATGTTGCTCTAAAACTTTGTAACTTTCTTTAGAGTCATTCTCATTGGCGACTAAGGTATGATCAAGCCAGCAATAGAGGGCTATTGAGCCTAAACTCAGCACTAAAGTTGAAGAAATTACAAATGCTAATAGTGTTGCAGGAGGAAAAAATAAGGAAATGGTAGCGGATACAGCTGGGGCTAAGGTCATCAGTGTAGAAAGGATTGTGTATTGTATATAGGATTCTTGAATTGGCGAATGATTTGAATCCATTTTTGAGACGCGTTGTTTGTGATATTCAGCAATAGACCAGATGAAATTACTTATAAAAAATAGCCAACTTGCCGCGACAAGAAAGGGAGGAATAAAAATTCCTGCTACACAACAGAGCATCGCTATTGCTCCTGTCGCTGCAGCTACGCGGTGTTGATTTTTAATTTCTGTGAACCCGTACCAACGATCTGTTTGACAGGGGTAGTTAGGATACATTTGACAGGCACATAGCCATAATCCATAGCCAATTGAATAGCAGAAAAGGGCACCTATATTGGCTAAGGCAGCTAATAATGCAAAAGGTGAATGCTGTAGTTGTGAGACTACAAAGCCTAAAAAGAAGAAAAAACTGCTAGCATGATCAAGTCTTTCTGCAGTAGTCACTAAGTTATCCTGCTCAAATTCTTGGTATCTTAATGAATTTGTAGAAAAAAAAACAAGAAGCTTTGAAAAATTTTAAGGCAGTGGTGGTTGATTTAATGACAAGGGAAGGCTAATTCTAACCAGTAGTCCGCCTTCCTGACGATTCATGGCATGAATAAAGCCATGGTGCAATTTAACCGCTTGTTGAGCTATTGATAAGCCAAGGCCATATCCCCCCGTCTTTTTTTCTCTGGATGTGTCAACACGGTAAAAGGGATTAAAAATCTTTTCCAATTGTTCTTCTGGAACGCCCGGCCCGTTATCTGCAATGTCTATATAGATTTGCGAATGTTTATCATCAAAATGCAAGGAAATGTGAACTTTAGGATTGGGGGCTGAATAGCGTAAGGCATTGCGAATTATATTTTCAATGGCGCGATGTATTAATCGTTCGTCTAAAAACAAATCGCAATTCTGTTTTTCCTGGAGAAATACCCCGGGTTGATTAGACCTCAGCTCAAAATTCGCATCATTTATGATTTGGGTAAGTAAGTCAGGTAAATTAACAGTAGTTCTATGAAGCTGAGTAAACGATTTATCCAGCCTTGCAAACTCTAAAATTTCGCCAATTAATGTATTTAAGCGTAAACATTCAACTTCCATGCGAGCAAATTCTGTTTCTGCTAATTCCCCAGCTTTTTTTCTACCTAATTCAATGGCTATTTGGAGGCGAGCAAGCGGCGATCGTAATTCATGAGAGATATCCTGCAATAAACGCTCTTTTGAATTTATAATTGCCTCTAATTGTTCAGCCATACGATCAAATTCACCGCTCAACTCAGCAATTTCATCTCGATAATGACCTTTAACACGACCGACTCGAGTGCTTAATTGTCCTGTAGCAATTGATTTCGCGGCCATTCTTAATGAACGTAAGGGTTGGGTTAAGTAGACCGATAGTAAATAACAAATAAGCCCACTAATAATAATAGCTATTGCCAAACGAATGGTAAGGCCTGCCCAGGGAATTTCTACAAAATGAGCCAGGGGCTTTTCACTAACTGCAACAAGTCGATAAGCATGACCTGAGGTTGAGAGTATTTCATGACTTACAATGATGTCACCGAATTTTAAAAGACCATCATCCAATTCTTCATTAACCAGGTTATTGGAAATTTGTTTGACTACTTCTGGAGGAATTTGATTGCCTATAATTTCCCCTGTACTGCTTAGTAGATAGAGGGTCATTTTTCTAGAGGTGCCGATTTGATTTAGCCATTTTTTTAAAGCTAAATGTTGGCCTGATTCAAAAGTTGCCACTGCCGCATTTGCATAACTATCCATAAATACGCGTTCACGAGCTGGAATAGACGATTTTTGGGCGATTTCGCTTGTGACCCAAGCTGTTGTAATAATAATAAGAATGGTAGCCAGCCAAAAAGATAAGAAGATTTTCCAATACAAACTACGCATTAAACATATACCCGAAACCGCGAACCGTTTTTACTAAAGGTTCTCCTTCCTGGTTATCACCTAATTTATTGCGTAAATTGCTAATATGAACATCAATACTCCGATCATACGCGGTATATTTTCTTCCTAAAGCATATTCAGTTAACTCTTCTTTTGAGAACGCTTGCCCCGGGGACTTAATTAGCATTTCTAAAATGTTAAACTCAGCATTAGTCAACTCCATGAGTTCACCGTGATGGGTAGCAATGCGTTTCGAGCAGTCCACAACAATATCCTGGTGTTCAATGATAGGACGTTGTGTCGGAATTTTTTGGGTTCGTCTTAAAATTGCGCGCAATCGAGCCACTAACTCTCGAGGGTTACAAGGTTTGGGTAAATAGTCGTCTGCACCAATTTCAAGTCCCACGATACGATCGATGTCGTCACCGCGGGCAGTTAACATTAACACAGGCGTTTCTAGATGCTCGCGAATTGCTTTTAGTACCTCGAAGCCGTTTAATTTAGGTAGCATAACGTCTAAAATAATGGCGTCAAAAACCTGGTTAAGAGCTTTTTTAACAGCATTTTCACCGTCGTGCACGCAGACAACCTGAAAACCTTCAGGCTCCAAGTATTGCTCTAAAAGATCGGTAAGCTCAGTGTCATCATCTACAATCAAGATGCTATTGTTCATTTCTTAATTGCCCTCGATATTGAATTGTTTCGTTTTGCAGTAAATGCACCCATATCTACCAATTTTGACTACCAATATATTGTTTATTATAAAATGCTTGGACGCTTATCAAAACAACCTAGTAACTTAATTCGTCGAGCATCCGCATTAATCACTTTAAATTCGAATTGATCAATAATAATCGTTTCGCCTCGTTGGGGTAAATGTCCAAAGTTTGCCATGACTATTCCACCAATCGTGTCATAAGATTCATCACTAAAATTGGCATTTAATTGCTCATTAAATTCTTCTATGGGTGTATGTGCCTTAACGATATAATAAGAATCACCGTGAGCCTTGATGTAAGCCTCTTCATCAATATCAAATTCATCTTCAATATCGCCAATAATTTGCTCAATAATATCTTCTATCGTTACGAAACCACTAACGGCCCCATATTCATCAACAACAATAGCCATATGATTACGATTATTGCGAAATTCGCTAAGTAACAAATCAAGACGCTTACTCTCTGGCACAAACGTAGCCTGGCGAATTATGTCATGCAAATCAAACTCCGTGGCTTTTTCTATTTGAAAACGTAATAAATCCTTTGCATGTAGAATGCCAATTATTTCATCTTTATGATCGCCTGTGACTGGGAAACGGGAATGACCAGAGCTGGTAACAATATCGATAATGTCTTTTAATTCGAAATCTTGAGGAATATAGGTCATTTGCTTCTTGGGAAGCATGATGTCTCTGACCCTCATCTGAGCAAATTGAATAACACCTTCCATCATGTTCAGTGTTTCTGAATCAATAAGCGAGCGAATGTGAGCATCCCGTAGTAAACCAATCAATTCTTCTTTGTTTTGCGGTTCGACCTGTAAGAACTGTCTTAACCGCATAAATAAAGATCCGTTATCATCCTCTCTACTCAAGGTGGGTATCCTCTGTTTGATATGGATTAGCAAAACCTAACTTTGCAAGTAATTTTATTTCAAGTGCTTGCATGACTTTTGTATCATTATCCTCAATATGATCATAGCCTAACAAATGTAAAACCCCATGAATTACAATATGTGCCCAGTGTTCTTCGAGTGACTTGTTAAGATCAATACTTTCTGCATGCAAAACTGCAGGACAAATTATCACATCACCCAGTAAGGGATACTCAAGTTCAACACCGTCAGGAATAGTGCTGGGGAACGCAAGCACATTAGTCGCTTTATCTTGCTTTCTGTATGTATGATTTAATTGCTTAATCTCATCCTGGTCAACTAAGCGCAATGTTAACTCAGCTGAATCTATATGTTCAAGAAGAGGTAATTGAGCCCAGGAAAGGAGTGAATTTTCATCAACAGGTATTGTATCCTTACAGGCCAATTGTAAATCAATATGATAACTCATTCTCTATGATCCTTTTTTAAACTATCGTAAGAGTCAATAATGCGTGAGACTAAGGGATGTCTAACCACTTCGCGACTGGTAAAATAATGAATACTGATCTCAGGGATATTACCTAACAATTTAACCGCATGAGATAAACCGGATTCAATTCCTTTCGGCAGGTCAACCTGAGTAATATCCCCAGTAATGACTGTTTTTGAACCAAAGCCCATCCGAGTCAAAAACATTTTCATTTGCGATACAGTGGTATTTTGCGCCTCATCAAGAATAATGAAAGCTTCATTTAATGTTCGACCTCGCATAAATGCAAGTGGCAAAACCTCGATAACATCACTCTGGATGAGTTTTTGAGTTTCTTTAAAACCGATCATTTCGTATAAAGCATCATAGATTGGCCGAAGGTAGGGCAGTACCTTTTCAACTAAATCCCCAGGAAGAAACCCTAGCTTTTCACCGGCTTCCACGGCTGGTCTAACAAATACTAGTCGTTGGACATCACCGCGCTCAAATGCTTCGATCGCTTTAGAGACGGCAAGGTAGGTTTTTCCTGTCCCTGCTGGGCCTACAGCAAAAGTAATATCATGTTTGCCAATACTATTGAGGTAATCAGTTTGTTTGCTATTACGAGGAAGAATAGTTTTGCGGCTTAGTTTAATAGATTGCGACATAACAATTTGTGGATCCTTATTTTCTAAAAAAGAATGAACTGTTTCTGCTTGGATAGGGTTATTTGCTAGCTTGTAAAGCTGTTGCATAACTTGCTTGGCTTTAATTAAGCCTGATTGCGATTCGCCATATAAGCTCATCCCCTCTTGACCAATTTTAATTGTGATATTAAAAAATAGCTCAATTAATTTGATATTCTCGTGGAAAACACCGCATAGATTAGCCAATTGCTGTGAATTGAGGTGAGGATAATTCAGCTTTTCATTCCGTAATTTACTGCTCAATGCTTATATAAAAACCATTAATTAGTGATACCTTAAGAATAGTCCATAAATCTGTTATTTCGCAAGATGCCTTCCCTAGAAGCCGGGTGAAGTGAAAGAGCGTGGTCTTACAGAAGGGCGGTCTTCTGTTTCCTGCGCGACAGCTTCAATGAACGGCATTAATACTTCTTTTAAATTTGCTGGTTCAATAGGCTTCTTTAGTTTAAGGATGGGACCCTTGTTGTGGGCGTCAAATTTCTCTTGAAATGCTGTAATCATCATTGGATCATCTGTCCAGACTACAATGGGTATGTCTTTGTTATATTTTAATATGGCCTCAGCTACGTCAGGACCATTACAGGGTTTGGTTTTTTCAGATAAATAAGGGGAGGCTAGATTACCATCTAAAATAACCAAATCATAACTAAAGTTAGAATCGATTAGATACGTAATTGCTTCTTCTCCGGAGCTAAACTCCTTTACCTCGCAAGGCAATTTAACTAACAGGTTTCGCATGGTTTTTCGCAGAAGAGGGTTATCATCAACTAATACAATTTTCATAGAATTCTTATAGGTAAAAGGGCGCAAAGATAAGCGCAAAAAAATAAAAAATCAATAAAAATAGCAATTTGTCCCATCTGATTAGGAAATATTCAATGCAATTATCCTCATTAATCGAGTATACTATAACCAATACGTTTATTTTATAATTCATTTGACTATCATTATTATTTCCTGCCTATGATTGATTTACATTGCCATAGTAATTTTTCCGATGGGGTGTTAACTCCTGCTGAGCTATTGGATAAAGCAATTAAGTCTGGTATTAAAGTGCTCGCCCTAACAGATCACGATACTACCGCTGGGCTTAAACCGCTTCATCACGCTGCAGGTCAGTCCTCTATTCGTATTATTAATGGCATAGAGTTCAGTGCAAGCTGGAAAAAATATGACATTCACATTCTTGGATTAAATATTGATCCTGATAATGAAGAAATTCAGGCATTAATAGAGCAGCAAAACCAAAGTCGCATTGTCCGAGCGAGACAAATTGGCGAGCTAATGAAGTCTTGTGGAGTTCAGAATGCTTATACTAAAGCATGTGAAATTGCTGGTCATGAACGAGTGGGGCGACCTCATTTTGCGAAGGTATTTGTTAATGAAGGAATAACAGGTGATTTTCAAGCAGCATTTAAACGTTTTTTAGGAAGAGGACGACCTGCTTACGTACGTACACCATGGCTTACTCTTAGTGAAGCGGTTTTAGGGATTATTCAAGCCGAGGGCCAGGCTGTTTTAGCTCATCCTTTGAAGTATTCTTTGACGAGAACGCGGTTACAGGAATTAATTGTTGCATTCAAAGAAGCAGGTGGTAGTGGACTTGAAGTTGTTTCAGGAGAAGTAAATTCACTCCAAATTCAAGAGATGACGGGTCTTTGTCATCGTTTTCAGCTTTTGGGATCCACCGGTTCAGATTATCATGGCGATACATTGTCTCGCATTCCTCTTGGAAGACAGCAACAACTCCCGGTAAACTGTATGCCAATATGGCATCAATGGAACATTTAACAGGGGACTTTTATGAGTCAGTTTTTTGCAATTCATCCCGACAACCCTCAGGCACGCCTTTTACGCCAGGCTGCAGCTATTATTCAAGATGGTGGATTAATAGTCTATCCAACCGATTCAGGCTATGCATTGGGATGTAAACTAGGTAATAAATCAGCCTTGGAACGAATTAGACGTTTGCGCCAATTGGACAAAAACCATAACATGACATTGGTTTGCCGAGATTTATCTCAATTAGGAACCTATGCCAGAGTTTCTAATGCAATTTTCCGTCTGCTTAAAGCATTTACCCCTGGATCCTACACGTTTATATTAACGGCCACACATGAGGTTCCAAGGTTAATGTTGCATCCTAAGCGAAAAACATTAGGTTTGAGGGTGCCAGAAAATAATATTACCTTGGCATTATTAGAGTGCCTCGAGGCACCACTAATGAGTACTACTCTAATTTTACCTGGGGCTGCGGCACCTTTAAGTGAGCCTGAAGCCATTAGAGATTTATTGGGAAATCAAATTGATTTAATCATAGATGGGGGTAATTGTGGTCATGAACCGACAACCGTCGTTGATTTAACTGGAGAGTATCCAGTTATTCTTCGTGAAGGTAAGGGTGACCCTGAACCGTTTAAGTAATAATTTTGTTTATCTCGGTTGCCCATTATAATGGCCTGAGAATTTGTAATTTTTAATAAGTAAGGATTTTGATGTCAGCCATATTTAGTGCGAGTAAGCGTGTAGTGTCAGGTATGCGAGCAAGTGGTCGTTTACATTTAGGTCATTTTCATGGTGTGCTTAAAAATTGGCTCAAATTGCAGCATCAATACGATTGTTATTTTTTTGTTGCTGATTGGCACGGGCTTACAACACGCTACGACGAGCCAGGTTTTATCGAGACAATTTTATGGGATATGGTGATAGATTGGCTTGCTTGTGGCATTAACCCAAGCTTATCAAAAGTTTTCATTCAATCCTGGGTTCCTGAGCATGCCGAGTTGCATCTCTTACTTTCTATGATTACCCCTTTAGGATGGTTGGAACGCGTGCCAACTTATAAAGATCAGCAAGATAAATTGCATGATAAGGATTTATCAACCTATGGATTCCTGGGCTATCCTCTCCTGCAAAGTGCTGATGTTTTACTCTATAAAGCAGATTATGTGCCCGTTGGTGAAGACCAGGTTCCTCACATTGAGTTAACGCGAGAAATCGCTCGTCGTTTCAATTTTATTTATGGCCGTGAGCCCAATTTTGAATCCTTAGCTCTTGAAGCTATCAAGAAAATGGGCAAGAAAAATGGAAAATTATATAGTGAGTTACGTCGGCAATTTCAACAGGATGGCTGCCATGAGTCGTTGAATACCGCTAAGGCTTTACTTGCTAACCAACACAATCTTTCTATTGGCGATAAAGAGCGATTATTAGGTTATCTCGATGGTTCTGGAAAAATAATTCTGCCTGAACCACAGCCTATGCTTACCGAAACATCGAAAATGCCTGGGGTCGATGGGCAGAAGATGTCGAAATCTTACAATAACACCATTAGCTTGCGAGAAGAGCCAGTACAGGTTGAAAAGAAAATTCTAACGATGCCTACAGATCCAGCTCGGGTTAAAAGAACCGATCCAGGTGAGCCAGAAAAATGTCCTGTATGGCAACTTCATAAGATTTATTCTTCTGAGTCAGTAAAAGATTGGGTACAAACAGGTTGTCGTACTGCTGGCATTGGATGCATTGATTGTAAACGCCCTATTGTTGATGCCATTCAACAAGAGTTAAAACCTATTCAGGCTGCTATCAAAGATTACGAAGCTGATTTGGGGTCAGTCAAACGTATTGTGGCGGAAGGAAGTGAGGCTGCAAGAGAAGAAGCGAACAAAACATTAGGTGATGTTCGCGAAGTGATGGGTTTGGACTATTAATGAATGTTCTCTTACCAGAATCGACAGAACCTGCTGCTGTATTAGCAATTGTTGCTGGGCAGCCATTTACTGAGGTTCCTGGTGATTTATTCATTCCGCCAGATGCTCTTGAGGTTTTACTCGATTCATTCTCAGGACCCTTGGATTTATTACTTTACCTTATTCGAAAGCAGAATATTGATATTCTGGACATTCCGATTGCTCTTATTACGCAACAATATATGCAGTATATTCACCTCATGGAAGAGCATCGCCTTGAGTTGGCGGCGGAATATTTAGTGATGGCAGCGATGCTTGCTGAAATAAAATCAAGACTCTTATTGCCCCCTGCACCGCAGTCTGAAGATGAAATTGAAGAAGATCCGAGAGCTGCCTTGGTAAGGAAGTTACAAGAATACGAGCAGATGAAAAATGCAGCAGTATCGCTTGATAATTTACCGCGGTGTGAACGTGATGTTTTTTGGTTCTCAATTGTATCAGAAAAAATTGAAAGTCCAGTCCTTCATCCAGATGTGGAGTTAAACGTGTTAACAGAAGTTATGCGTGATTTAATGAAACGTCAAAGTCATTTAAGCCGTCATCAAATTACTCGTGAACCCTTATCAGTTCGTGAGCGCATGGCTTTTGTGCTTGAGCGCTTGCATCAAGAAAAAAACCTATCATTCGAACAATTATTTAAACGTGAAGAAGGGCGGATGGGGTTGGCTGTTACACTATTGGCTATTTTGGAGTTAGCCAGGCAGTCACTATTAATCATCACACAAGCTAGTGCTTTCACATTCATTCACTTACAGGCGGCACATCATGAATGAAACTGACCTTAAAAGAATTGTCGAAGCGCTACTAATGCACACAAGTGAACCGTTAACACTTGAGAAGTTGCAAGCAGTTTTTGAAGAATGGGAAAAACCAAGTTATGAGCAGCTTCGAGAAGCTTTGGCAGAGCTGGCAAGAGACTATGCTGAGACTGCAATAGAGTTAAAATTGCTGGCAAGTGGCTATTGTTTACAAACAAAAGCAAAATACAGTAACTGGGTAAGTCGTTTGTATGTTGAAAAACCAGCTAAATATTCTCGAGCATTGCTTGAAACTTTGGCGATTATTGCTTACAGACAACCAGTTACTCGTGCTGATATTGAGGATATTCGGGGCGTTGCTGTTAGTAGCCCTATTTTAAAAACTTTACTTGAAAGAGAATGGATCCGTGTTGCAGGTCATCGAGATGTACCAGGAAAACCTGCTGTTTATGTAACTACTAAAACCTTTCTAGACTATTTTAATCTACAAAGTCTCAATGAGTTACCAGCGCTGCTTGAAATTAGTGATTCTTTAGTAGCTTCTAACATAGAAGTTTTAGATCAAGTATTAGAAGAAGAGTGTATAGAAGAATGAAAGAACGATTACAAAAATTGTTAAGCCAGGCAGGATTTGGTTCGAGGCGAGAAATGGAACGTTGGATTGAGCAAGGATTAATTCAGCTAAACGGATCTGTTGCTAAATTAGGCGATGTGGCCGGCGTCCATGATAAAATAAGTGTCAAGGGACGTTTGATTGCAAATCCCTTAAAATCGCAAGAGAAAACAAGAATTTTGATGTATCACAAGCCAGTTGGCGAAATTTCAAGCCGACAAGATCCTAAACACAACAAAACTGTCTTTGATCGCTTGCCTTATCTCAAACAGGGACGCTGGGTTCAAGTGGGACGTCTGGATATTAATACTTCAGGTTTATTAATTTTTACTAATAATGGTGAGTTGGCCAACCGGTTGATGCACCCCAAATTTGGTTTGGAACGAGAATATGCTGTACGAGTTCATGGACAAGTCTCTCAGGAGTCAATAAAGGCCATGTTAAAGGGCGTAGAGTTGGAGGATGGTATGGCTCAGTTTAAGCACATTGAATCTAGAGGGGGGGAAGGTACTAATTCCTGGTACCATGTAACGCTTACTGAAGGACGTAATCGTGAAGTGAGGAGACTGTGGCAATCTCAAGGTGTTGAAGTCAGTCGACTAATTCGTATCCGATATGGGAATTTAAGTATGCCGCGGTTTTTGGCCCGTGGTAATTTTATGGAGTTATCGCCTAAGGAAGTTGAAACATTTCTTGCTTCTTTAACGAACCAGTGACTTATTCCAGTGAAAGAGAGTGATCACCGCGCTGACAGATTAGATTCCCGCCTACGCGGGAATGACACTATGAATAACGCCGGGATGATATATAAATAACGATACTACACTTTGTAATGATGTGAAGAAGTGACAAAAGCTAATTCATAAGATTTGAACATAAATGGTTTCTAACCTACGGGTTGTTACCGCAAAATTGGTTAAATAAAGAATAATCTGTGCTTTTGGTGGCGACAAATACCTGCTTGGTCTATATCTTTAAGAAAGATGTGATTTAGCAAGAAGATGCACCATTATCAATTAATGCGTATCGCCCACACTTTGGGCTATAAAGACATTTCCGAAAAAGGGATGTGTCATGGTTTTTCATCCATGTGGGCTCAGGCTGCTTGCAGTCAGTCGTACCAGGATGAGAAACACAGTGAATTAGATAGCTTTCTCGAAAGGTTGGCGTTTCTTGAAAAGTTTGCAAATGCCCCTGAAAAGCTTAAGGAAAAGGTTGATGAAGTTAGAGCTTATGTCCAAGGACAAAGGAATCAATATAATTCTAAAAATTTAACTTCAGAGCAAAGGATACTTCTAGAGATTCCTGCATTTTTTGAAGGAGTTTCTGCTTATCAATATCCTGATCGTTTCCCACAGCTCTTCGGTAAAAAGTTGCAGCAACCCAAAGTAGAAGAGGTATCTGCGCATTTCCAATCGCAAAGACTGGAGGAGAGTGGGGGTTTGGTGCAGGCATTCCATACCTCTGATCAGTATAGCGTGCAAAGTTTAGCGGCGCATTTAGATGAAATCAGTCAGCAATTAAGTCAATCACCAAATCCATCTAATACAAGTGTTATGCTTGCTGCTAATAGCCATGCTGTGAGTGTGCAGATAGTTGGTAAGAATCAATTCAAATTAATGGATACAAACCACATGGATGAATATGGGAGGATTTTTAATAGCACAGAACTGGCTAAAAAATTAAATAATAGCAGTTATTGGAATGAGGCACCCTGGCATAGTTTTTTAACTGGCAAAAAGCCACTGGTATTAAAAACCTCTATTTTTACTAATGGAAACAATCCGATAAACCTTGAGGGTCTTAAGAAAACAGCGCCTATTAATAAATTAACCCCGGATGCTGATGGTAGAACAGTCATGCATCATGCTGCCGTTTATAATGATGTGACAAATTTGAGGCGATTGGATTTTGATAGTCTTGATGTTAATCAGAAGGATGCAAAAGGTAGTGGTCCTTTTGACTTAGCCTGCTTTCATGGTGCAGGTGATACGGTTGATTTTTTTCTAAATGATCCCAAGGCTTCTGCCAAATTAGATGTGCGAGGGAGTCATTCATTAGTGATGGCAGCAGCAAATGGGCATTTTGATATTATTGATAAGTTATCGCAGCATCCCCGTTTTGGTTCTGATGCTCGAGCATCAGGTAACTCTCTTTTTACTATATTTGCTTTTAACCAAAGTGATGCGGCTGTTAGTTACTTTCATAAGCTAGTTGAGCTAGGCGAAAATATTAATGCTTCTGATAGCCTTGGTTGCACAGCCCTCTATCATGTATGCAGAGCCGGCAATGAAAAAATGGCTGCATTATTTCTTGAAAATGGTGCTGATATAAACGAAGGAACGCCTCCTCCCTTAATGGCCGCTATTCAGAGCGGGAATGCCAATTTAGTGAATATGCTTTTAGAGAAAGGAGCAAACTGTGCTCCACTTAATAACGCCACAAATCCCTTGCATATAGCTTGTTTGCAGGGTAATCGCGAAATAGTGGAGAAATTACTTAAGAAGCCTGATATTGATTGTAACTTTAGAACCACTGGTGGAGAAACCCCATTAATCACCGCCTGTAGGGCAGGGCATACTCTTTTAATTCCCCTGTTGTTACCGCGAACTGAACTATCAATAGCTGATATTAGTGCTAATTCTCCTCTACTACAGGAAATAGATAAATGTAAACCCGATGTTCAATTTGCGTTTCTTAGCAAGGCACTTGAAACTTATATAAATACGAGAGACACAGAGAAAGATTATCACAATAAACTTAATGTTGGTTTTTCAAAAGATGAAAAAAAAGAAGCCGCGCAAGCCTTGCTTGATGAGTTAAATGGAGGACCAAAGGTAAATTTACGTGATTATCCTGCTTTAAAAGATGGGCGGCTGTTTAACTTATATGATTTATATGACCGAATTGCTGCAAAACGTCAGGTTTTTTCTCCATCCACCATTCTTAATAATTTGGGAGGACGCTCAAAGTTAGTTACAAGCGACGAGGTAGCGAAGGAACCTTCTAGAATAGAAAATAATAATGCTCCACCATCTACGCTTAGCCCCATAATAGATAATACCTACAAAAAGCCCACGCCATTTGAAACAACACTGACAAAGAAGTGATAGCCTAGCCTTTGGTTAATCTTGGGAGTTGTCAGCACTTGTTTGTTGACTATCATTAAGTCCGCCAATAATCACTCTCGTTCCTGCTATTCCGCCTCCGGGAATATCAACAAATTCTTCATTTAACCAACGTGCATCTTCGGTAAAAAGGCGTATGCAGCCATGACTGGCACGATAACCTGGTACTTCTTGACTGCCATGAAGGGCGTAGCCACGGAAAAAATGCATGCAAAATGGCATTTCTGCTCCACCATTATTACCGTCAGCTCGTCTAGGGAACGCAGTGGAAATGCAATCGATATCCTGTTTACGAATGATCCGATAAGAGCCTGTGGGGGTGGCACAGCCTCCGGTTACCCCACATTTATCAGCACCGGATGAAATAGGTCCCCACCATAGCAGTTCACCGTCTTCATCGTAAGCTCCCCAAGCCAGTTTCTCCTGATCAACATAAATGGTTTTTTCTCCGTCTGATTCAATGTAACGGGGGAAGGGGGCTACATCATATATAGTTATTCGATCAAGGTTTTTGGGGACAGCGATGACCATTCCTGGGCGAAGGCGAATATTCATACGATTAATACGCCTTACAATATCCCTGGATTCATTATTAGGAAATAAATTACTCCAGGATTGTCCTGCTTTGATTTTAATGCAAAAAAAGTCTGGATTAGTACACAGCATTTCACCGTAGCGAGTATAGGACCAAGCTGCTGGGGATAGGACAACCATCATTATTATTATCATTATACTTTTCTTCATGATGATCCCATTTATTTCATTGGTAATCCTTTTAACGGCATGAAGTAAAAAAACTTTACATTTTGTTGTTGAGGGTAGATTTTAAAAAATTGAAGCAAGGCTTCGTAATAATACAGAAGCCTTGCACTAGAAATGTCTTAAGCTTAAACGGGGGGTGGAGGACCTCGGCCCACTAATCCCATAATTAGCAAGACAACAAATATTACCAGAAATATGAAAAATAATATTTTTGCTATACCTGCTGCAGCTGATGCAATTCCTCCAAATCCAAAAGCAGCGGCAATCAATGCAATAATTAAGAAAGTTAATGCCCATCCCAACATGGCTGCCTCCTTACGATATCCTTATACGATCAAAATTTTTCTGATTTTGCTTATTTGTTCATCAGCACTTTAGAGTCCTTTAACCTCCCATCTCTAGCAGATGCCGATCATTTGAAAATGTTAAAAAATTAACCATTTCTTCTTTAATTTTAGACGTGATAATACCTGTTGCCAAATCAGATAATTGAATTTGAAAGAAATTTTCCAGGAAAAATCTGATTACTTACACATTAGATGGTTTATTATCAATAAGTTATAAATAATAAAATTAAAATAAAGGATAAATTGCAAATTTTAGGAATTACCTTGTGTCACCGTTTCTTTAATATCTTGCCAGGCCTGATGAATTTCAGCTAACAAGGTGTTTGCCTGGGTAAGAAGGTCAATATCGTTATCAAGATTCGCTTTTAATAAAATTCTTTGGATGTATTCATAAAGTCTATCCAGGTTTGCTGCAATTTCACCACCATTTTCATGGTCAAGACTGATTCTGAGACCTTCAATAATACTGATGGTTTTGCCTATGTGTTCGCCTTTTTCGCTAATTTGATTGCGTTGAATATTTCCCTGAGCCGTAGCAATATGAGAACGAGCACCTTGCAATAATAAGTGAATTAACTCATGTGGACTTGCTGTCTCAATGCGAGTTTGCAGTTCGATTGATTTATACTGTTCCAGTGCTTGCTGATACGGGGGTTTCATGGTGTTAGTTCCTGTTTAATTGTGGCAAATTAGCAAGCTGCTGGCTTAAAAAGTCGCTTGCTCCCTGCATTTTAACCAATAAGGTATCTAGCGCTGTGAATTGTTTTGTATAGCGTTTAGAAATCATCGTTGCTCTAACTTCAAGTTGCTCACGCTCTGTATCAAGTTTTTCTAATCGCTTATTGAGTTGATCAGTTCTTGTTGAAAGTTCACCCTTTTTATCGTCAAGGTAATTTGATAATAAATCATTAAATTTTACGGCCAAGCCATCGGTTACCGTAATTTTTCCTCTAGAACCTGTTCCTCCAGCTAAAATTTCTAAAGAAAGTCCCCTAACATCACCGGTACCTGACAATGTAAGACCATCACTGGAGGTGGCGTTAATGCCGCCAATTGTGCCAGACAGCGTAACACCGGGCGTAAAAGTACTTAATGCTAAATCATAACTTCCAGCTTTAACACTTGATCCGACTGATTTAATACGAACACTGCTATCCGTCGCTGTTGCTGTTTTTGCAAAAAGGGCACCAATTTCATCATAGTGATCACTAAGAGCAGCATTAAATTTCTCGGTATTCATTTCCAGTAGCCCTTTTTCATTGGTTTTTATGCCAATATCAGCAAGGGTACGGATAGTATTGCTGCTATCTCCAATTGGTTCACTAATCAGTTTATTTAAATTAAGTTTTAAAGCACGAACGCCTGCATCACTTTGCATAACACCACCTTTTTTGGTGGTTGCATTATAGGACGTTAATGAATTGATAGTGGTTATTGCGTCGTTATATTGTTTGATAAAGTCATTCACCATTGTTGTTAGACTGGCTTGATTATGTTCAATTTTCAAATTTACGAGCGTACCAGATTGTGCTTTTTTTAAATCAAGAGTGATTCCTGGAATAGCATCTTTTAGTTGGTTAGTACTTTGAGTTAATAAAAGACCATTAATTTTTATTTCACTATCCTTAGCGGCAACTGTTTGGGTCAACGAATTATTACCAATCGTTGGATCATAGGCCAGGGCAGATAAACCTGTTGCATCATTGTTATTACTATCATTATCAACGACAGAAATTTTCATTGCCATTGCTTTCCCTGTCTCTGGACTTAATAATGTTAGTCGTGCTCCTTGGCTATCCTGAATAATACTTGCTTGAACGCCAGAACCACTGTTGTTTATTGCATCGCGAATGGCTGCGAGGCTGTCTGTGCCTGGGGCAATATTAATCGTGACAGATGCTTTATCTGGGTTTGCAGTAAAGGCACTGTTATCAGCGTTATAAGTTCCAAAATCAATCGTAATGCTACCGCTACCTACAGTTGTATTGGCATTTGTAAAAGCTGCAGAAGCAAGGTTTTGTTTGGCTGCGAGCTGTTGCACTTCAATTTGATAGGAGCCAGTCGTGGCATTTGCATTAACACTGGCTGAAAGTATGGTTTCATCGCTAACGCTGCTTTTAAGTGAATAAAGTTGCGAAATATCAGCAAGTTTTGTCATGGAAGTTTGTAACTTTGCCAAGCTGCTTTTTATAAGACCAAGAGCAGAAAGCTGCGTCGAAAATTTGCTCTCTTGAGTATCAAGCCTTTTTTTTGCGGGCGCGATATCTGCTGTTACTAGTGCTTCAACAATGGCTTTAATATCTAGTCCAGATCCTACTGACGTTACGGCCACGATAATTTCCTTATTCCTGTTAAAACAGCCTATGGTGTATCGTTAATCCTTTAAAAATTTAGAGTACACCCCCCCTAAGATTCAGGTTCTATTCATTAAATCGAGATGTTAATAGCGAGCTTCACACCCGTTCATCTATAGAACCACTAATCATTTCATCAATCAAGGATAGTAACTGTAAATATTCGTCTGCTGGTATTTTGCGAATTATTTCATCTGAAAGCTTATCGGTGACAATTGCCTGCAGAATTCCAGTCGCCTCGTCGACATTATATTTTGTATCAGCCGTTATGACAGGATTGGGGGCAGTAGTCTCTTTACTAAATTCAATTGGTTCATTACTTACTTTATTTGTCGAGTCAAATGAAACTGTATTGGACTTATTGGGCAACTCAATGTTCATGACAACAACCTCCTTTACGCCCGATATCTTATTGGGCATAAAATAAATAACACACCATGCAGGTTAGCCTGCATGGTGTTAACTATTTCCCTATCTTCCGAGCAGTGACAATACTGACTGAGGCAAACTATTAGCTTGAGCAAGCATTGCAGTACCTGCTTGTTGTAAAATTTGTCCTTTAGTCAAATTGGCTGTTTCAGCGGCGAAGTCAGCATCTTGAATACGGCTTCGTGCAGCAGACAGGTTTTCAGATACGTTTTGTAAGTTAGCAATAGTAGATTCAAAACGGTTTTGCAGAGCACCCATTGCAGCTCGGTTAGAGCTTACTGAGCTTAGGGCTGAGTCCAGGCGCAAAATCGCTGATTGTGCTCCACTTGCAGTACTTACATCGATAGTATCGATACCATTAGAGTCTCTGGCAATTGAAGCAGACAAACCAATTGTAGCGACTGTACCACCAATTGTAAGTGTATCTGTAGCACTGATTGAAAGAGTACCACGTAAAGCACCGTCAAATGCTCCACCAGTTACTGTTAAACCATCGGTACCTGCGGTGAAACCGGTACCACTCTCAGTTACAGTGATATTACGACCATCGCTAGCTGTCAGAGTTAGATCCCCACCATTTAAGCTGGCAATAACGCCTGTTTGGTTACTAACCCCATTAATTGCATCACGAAGTTGAGTATTCGTTAGCGCAGTAGCTACGTCTTCGTTAGTAAACACAGCTACGCCGTTAATTGACAAGTTATAAGTGTCAGCTGCAGTACCACCAATAGCACCTACTGTTTGAGTTCCTGATGTGGTAGCTGTTACTGAAACCCCGGCAATACCGGCACTGTTGATGGCAGCTGCTTTAGCATAAGCGGAAGTCGCATCCTGAGCAGCGTTTCCTGTGAAACCAGCACTTGAATTAATGGTAGTTGCAGGTCCACCGCCAACGGCGATAGTAATATCAGTTGCAGCTGCTGCTGATACTTCAGTTCCTGTTTCTTGAGCAATACCTCCTATTGAAGAGGATTTAATACTGCTAATCGCAAAGCTAATTGTTTGGTTGGCATTGGCTCCTACCTGGAAGCTGGCACTTGAGAAAGAACCATCCAGAACGCGTTGACCGTTAAATTCAGTATTCAATGCGATTCTATCAAGCTCGCTTTTTAATTGGTTGACCTCTTCCTGGATAGCTTGGCGGTCACCTGCATTATTTGTTGAGTTTGCTGATTGCAATGATAGTTCGCGCATACGTTGTAGAATATTGGTTGTTTCCTGCATTGCACCTTCTGCGGTTTGAGACAAAGAAATACCATCATTTGCGTTACGTATTGCCTGGTTCATACCACGTACTTGGGCTGTCATACGTTCAGAAATAGAAAGACCTGCTGCGTCGTCCTTCGCACTGTTAATACGCAATCCAGATGAAAGGCGCTGGATAGCTAACTGCATTGTTTTTTGTGAGCCGTTTAAGTTACGTTGAGCATTAAGCGACATCACGTTTGTATTTATCACTTGAGCCATGATCAAAATCTCCTCGACCTTGAATCCCTGGATATGGGATTTACCTTAACTTCGATAAATTCTGTTTTTTATTAAATTTACCGAACCCATCGCTGTTATCGGAAGAAGAAAGAAAAACTTTAGTATTTGCAGTGGTTTTTTAAGAGAAAGCAACAATAAAAATCCATATTTATCATGTTGTTAATTATTAAGTCATTTCGTCTCAATTTCAGTACTTTTTTGATTAAGAACGATAAAAACAAGCGCTTAAATTAAATTCAGGTTATACTAACGTGCTTAAAAAACTAGGTGGATTCTTGTTATGAGTTGGCTGAAAAAATTATTACCTTCAAAAGTTAGAACTGAAACCTCACAAAAAAAGGGTGTACCCGAGGGATTATGGGTTAAGTGCTTAGGATGTAGTTCAGTACTTTATCGTAGCGAACTTGTTAAAAATCTCTCTGTTTGCCCTAACTGCAATCATCATCACCGTTTAACAGCCCGAGAACGAGTGGCTCAATTTCTTGATGAAGCAGGTCAAGAAGAAATTGCTGGCAATTTAGAGCCTATTGACCGTTTAAAGTTCAAAGATTCAAAAAAATATAAAGACAGAATTAGTCAAGCTCAAAAATCAACGGGAGAAAAGGAAGCATTACTCGTAGTCAAAGGAACTTTAAAACGACAACCTGTTGTAGTAAGTGCATTTGAGTTTAATTTTATGGGTGGTTCGATGGGTGCCACGGTCGGTGAAAAATTTGTGCGCGCTGTGAATGCTGCAGCTGCTGAAAAACGCGCCTATATTTGCTTTACAGCCAGTGGGGGCGCACGTATGCAAGAAGGATTGTTTTCTTTAATGCAAATGGCTAAGACTTCGGCTGCTCTGGCGCGCTTTGAACAGACCGGCTTACCTTTTATTGTTGTTTTAACCGATCCTACCATGGGCGGGGTTTCGGCAAGTTTTGCCAGTCTTGGTGATATTATTATTGCGGAGCCTAATGCTCTTATTGGCTTTGCTGGTCCTCGAGTCATTGAGCAAACTGTAAGACAAACATTACCTGAAGGGTTCCAACGTAGTGAGTTTTTACTGGAACATGGCCATATTGACATGATTATTGAACGTAAAAATTTGCGAAATACACTTGCAGAACTTGTTGCAAAACTTTCCCGTCGTGATTTAACAAATATTTTTGATGAAGCAATATAAACAGTTTACCGTCACTGAGTGGTTGCATTTACTTGAAAATCGTCATGTGCAAGAGATTCAGCTTGGCCTGACCCGTATAAAACAAGTGGCTGAATCTCTAGACCTGTTACGTCCCAATGCAACGGTAATATCAGTGGCGGGTACTAATGGGAAGGGCTCCACTGTGGCAGCTCTAGAAGCAATTTATGGCGCCGCTGGTTATCGGGTGGCAAGTTACACTTCTCCTCATTTGATTTCATTTAATGAACGAATAAAAATCAATCAACAGCAGATTACAGATGAAGCACTTGCACGGGCTTTTTGTGTTATAGAAGAGGCGCGTAAAACAATTGATTTAACTTATTTTGAGATGGCCACGCTAGCGGCTTTGTGGTATTTCAAACAGCACTCTATTGATATTTTAATTCTTGAAGTTGGTCTTGGTGGTCGCCTGGATGCTACGAATATTATTGATCCTGATTTGGCAATTATTACGACTATAGATTTAGATCATCAGGAGTTTTTGGGGGATAATATAGAGGCAATTGGTTATGAAAAAGCAGGCATTTTACGTGCTGGCAAACCGGTCATTTATGCTGATAAAAACCCACCAAAAAGTATTATATCCAGGGCGAAATTTTTAGAATGTCCAATATATGTTAACGATGTGAATTATCATTACCATTCAAGCAACAAAGTATTAAAATTTATTTTCCAAAATATTGCGATTGAATTTCCTTACTCTGTACTGCATTCAAATTCAATTGCAGCAGCGATTATGGCTTCACTTTGTCTAGGTTCACGGCTACCAATAAATCCTGCAATAATAAAAAATGCTTTAAAAAACATGGAATTGTCAGGAAGATTGCAAATTGTTAGAGGTAAAGTAACGACTTTATTTGATGTCTCTCATAATCCGCAAGCAGCAAATTACCTGGGCAATTTTGTTAAAAATCTTCATTGGCAAGGGTCAATTCATGCTATATTTTCTGCTTTGAAAGATAAGGATATTCCTGCTTTAGTGGCGCCGCTAATCGAGGTGGTTGATCATTGGTATCCCGCACTTTTAACTGGTAAGCGTGCTGCTTCAAGTGAACAATTTAACGCAGCCTTTCATATTTATGATATAGTACCATTTTGTTATTCTGATCCTTTACTTGCTTATAGCGCTGCTTGCAATGTAGCTAGTACAGGTGATTTAATCATAGTTTATGGTTCATTTGTTACGGTAGGACAAGTATTGCCTTCCGTATCTGATTACCACCAAGACTGAGGAGACATGATGAAATTGGTGATGGATGAGCGTGTAAAGCATCGGCTTATAGGTCTCGCTGTTATTTTATCTATAGCTGCTATTTTTGCTCCTGCAATAATCAAAAAATCTAATCAACGCATTGATGATAATGTGAGTGTTTCTGTAAAGTTACCACCAAAACCAACTCTGCCTAAGGTGGCAATGCCAGAAAAGAGTGAGATGTTTGAAACGGTAAAAGTTGCTCATGTTGAAATACCAGATGTCCCTGAGGAGACAAATAAACCAACGCTTGCAAAAGCAGAATCCCTCAGCCAATTAAACGATATAAAGACGGCTATAGAGCCTATGGTTGCAAAGGCAAAAATTGAGCCGGCAAAAGCAGTAAAACAAAAACCAACTATAGTGGCTGCTGCTACAAAAGTAGTGACAACCACCAAATTAGCTAATAGAAAACCTGCTACTCCTGCAAAACCTAAGATTGTGGCTAAAGTCAGCAAGCCTGTTCCCGTGAAGGTAGCTCAAAAGCCCGTAGTAAAAGTTATGGCAAAGGGACGATATGCCGTTCAATTAGCTACTTTTTCTAAACAACAAAATGCAGATTCATTGGTATCTAAATTGCGCGCTAAAGGATATAAAGCCAGCTATAACCGGGTGAATACTGCGCAAGGCACAGTATATAAAGTAATTGTGGGACAAGGTCATCCGAAAGAGCAAGCTAAATTACTCCAACAGCAACTTGCCAGTGTGATGCAAATTAAGGGCTTCCTTGTCACTACAGGGGTTAGTTAAGTATGCAATGGCATTGGGTTGATTTGCTAATTATTGCCGTTATTGCCTTATCGGTAATAACTGGTCTTATACGTGGATTTGTGAAAGAGCTAATTGCACTTGCTGTTTGGATTTTAGCTATTTGGCTGGCTTTTAGCTATTCACAAACTTTAGATCCCTGGCTGCAGAAATATATTCAAGATAAAACGGCAAGAACGGTTACCGCATTTATTTTGATTTTAGTCGCTATTTTAATTGCTGGCGGTATCGTTAATGCACTACTCAGTTTTATTTTAAAGCGTTCAGGGTTAAGTGGAACGGATCGAATTCTTGGTATGGGATTCGGTTTTGTTCGTGGCGTTTTTATTATTGCCTTAATCATGGTTGTAGTTAAAATGACTTCCTTGCCTTATGAGGAGTATGCCCAAAAATCTACGCTATATAGTAAATTTGATCCTGTAGTTAATTGGCTTTACGCTCAAATGCCAGAGTTTATCACCCAGGTTAAATTTTTGGATAAACAGAAATTACAATTACCTGGTAACTCACAAACTCAGCATTCGGATAAAACGCAGAATGACGAGCAGAATCCTCCCCAGAAACAAACAGAGCTACAATCAGATAAAGAAAGTTTCCTGGCGAGTCCTGATGATTTTGAATTATCTGATGCCTAATGGTTAGTGCCCCGGTTGTCGCAACACAGTCAGGGCTATGTTTTCTCCCACGTCATTCCGAGCTTTCTTCCACGTTACCTGAGTTTCTTTCATATCATCACGATCTTTCTCACGCGTCATCGGGAGCTTTCTCTTATGTTCTCTGATTCTTACACGTCATCCCGAGCGTAGCGAGGGATCTCCCTGCAGTAGTACAATTTTAAGGTAGCGATTTAATCTTCTTTCATTTTCCAAGACAATCTTTTCGTTCAATGGTAATGAACAAATTAGACAGTTCACCTTGCAGGAGATCACTTGCTACGCTTGGGATGAAGAATAGAATGACATGAGTATGGGAGAATTAGAATGACTGGGTAAGGAGAACCAGGATGACTTGTCTTTCCCGAGCAGGCGGGCACTTCGTATGTGAATTTAGGGAATCTATCTCAGAGGAAGTAAAGAATTAATCTGATGGGTTCCCATCGACGTAAAAAAGATATAAACAATATACCCCAAAAAAAATGGGATAAATTGTTTCGAAGGGGGGACGATATCTCAAACTGTTAAGCTTAATACCTAGTGCAGGCCAGCTTACCTTATTCCAAGCATAGAATTTAAGCTAGTCTGTGGTGTATAAATTATTAGATTTAATAAATTTGAGAACACTTTCTGGAATATCTGCGCTGACTGCTTCACCTGTAGCAATCTTTTTCCGAATAGCTGTTGATGAGATATCAAAGTTACCTGCATTAAAACAGTAGATAAGCCCGTGACTATGGTTGAGAATGGCATTAGCCTCATGGGTTTGATGACTGCTAAGAAGTTTGATGACTGCTTCAGGGAAATTTGTAGTGTCAATGCCTGCTCTATTAATGACTAAAAGATTAGTAAGCGTTAACAATTGCTCCCAAGCGTACCATTTTGGAAGTTGCATAAAAGCATCTACCCCTATTAGAAGGGTGATGGATATAGCTTGCCCCAATTCATTGCGAAATTGTTTTAGCGTTTCAACCATGTAAGAAGGAGAGTTTCGATTAACTTCTGATAAATTTATTACAAATTTTTTATCTAGCTCTTTTAAAGCAAGCTCGAGCATTATAACTCGCTGGCTCGCAGAAGCTGCCGCTTGGGCTTTAAGTACAGGCAACTTGCATGGCAAAAAAATAAATTGGTCAAAGTTGAACTTTTTTTGTACATTTATTGCGGTATTAATGTGACCATTATGAATGGGGTCAAATGTACCGCCATAAATAATTAAATTACGCAAAGGTACCTACCTGTTTACCTAAGCAAAGGGATAAAGCAATGCTTTCCAATGCTGGCCAAATCTGACTATTTTGAGTTGATTTTATACGTTCATCTGTCAATTTACAAAATTGCAGTAACGTCAATAAAAGCTCTTTATGCGTACGTTTTAAAGCCGATTGATAGAGTTTAGTACGTTGTGACCAAATTTTTAATTGACTGCAAGCCGTAGAAAATGGGATTGCCTGTGCGGTGAGTTCAATGAGTTGTATTAATTGGCGAATGTCTTGAGCTAATAGCCATAAAATCAAGGTTGGCTCAGTACCGCTATGGTGAGCATGACGAAGGTGCTGGATAACCTTAGTAGCGTTTTGTAACAAACAGGCGTCACTCAGCTCAAATAATTGAAAGTTACATTGCTCAATGAGTTGCTCTTTCACCATCTCAGTTGTTAATGATGCGTCATCAGCTACTAATAGAATTTTCTCCACTGCCTGAGAACAGGCGAGCATATTACCTTGAGTATATTGATAAATAAGTGCAGGAATATCTGCCGAAAATTGGCGTGCATTTTTTTGCAGTTGTTCTTTAATCCAACTTTGCATAGCCATCTCATCAGGAGGAAAAATCTGGACTACATGAGCATGATTATGGTTAGTGAAGGCTTGTAGTTGCTTAACAGGCAAATTGGGTGCACGAAGTAGAATTAAGCAAGAGGAATTTGCATTTTGCAAATAAGAACTAAAAAAATTTTTTCCCGTAGCGTCCAGGGTTTGTTTTTCAAAACGAACATCAATCAATGAATTGGAAGCAAATAATGAATAACTATTAGCCCTCTCATCGACAAGGGCCCAATCTGACGGGTTACTAACATGAATAATTGTTTCTTCTGTATCAATGTTCTTACTTTGCCAGGTGTGCTTAATTGCTTTGGCGGCTTCTGTCAAAAGAAAATGATCCTGGCCAGTTAAAATATAAATAGCTGGCAGGGGATGTCTGGTTAAGTAAGAGCTCAATACCTGGTATTTAATGAGCATGATTATCTAAATTTTTAGGGGCATAGCTGTCTTTAGCCTGGCTTAAGCGATTAACTATCTGCATGGCCGCATCAGCACGCATTTCACTTTTTAATAAGGCTTCTTCAGCATCGGAACCTAAGATTCTGTCATTATTGATAGTAATTTGTCGAGTTACAAAGACATGACTTGAAGAAATAAGTGGTCTACCTTTGGCTTGTGTCAAAGAGAATTGCACATCATAAATCAGAAGGTACTGTCGTGGTGCTGTACTGGCACTAATATTGGTAATTTCTTGATGGAAGCCATCTTTTTCAACAATTAATAAATAATTTGCCTGGGCTGGATTTGTTATAGAGATCTTATACGCTTCCAGTTGGTCTTTAAGCAAATTTTGTAAGTCGTGGTGAGCATCTTGAATAACTATGGCAATATTATTAAGCCAGCCAGGCAAGTCGGCTATTCCACGCAGGTGGAAGCCGCAGCTGGCTAATAAGGTAATGACGAGACAAAGAAAAAACCGCTTCATTAACTCACAACCAAGTTAATTAACTGGCGATGAGAAACAACCACGGCTTTCTTGATTGATTTTCCTTCAAGAAAGCTATTGGCATGCTGTTTGGCTAATTCAATTAACTGTTCTTCACTGGTATCGCTATTCGCAGTAAATTGAGCCCTTAATTTGCCATTTACTTGTACAACAAAATCCAATTCGTCAGTCTTAAGTGCACTTTTGTCTATTTTAGGCCATGACGCGTCAATAATGGCTTTCTCAAAACCCAGCTGTTGCCACAGATGGTGACAAATATGTGGAGTAATAGGAGCTAGTAAACGAAGAAGAATACTTATCCCAGAATGCAAGAAATACTTGTCATCTTCAGATTCAATTTCATATGAGGACAATTCATTAAAAAGTTTCATGCAGCCTGAAACCACTGTATTGAATTGATGGCGCTCATAATCATTACTTGCTTGTGCCAAAATTTGGTGAACTGACAGGCGAGATTTTTTCAAGCGAGGCGAGGTATGCTGCCAATCAATATTGCCATTACCGCATAAAATGGCATCGTTTATTTCAATAAACTGTTGCTTATATTGATAGGCAAAAGCCCATACTCTTTTAAGAAATCGATGGGCGCCTTCTACTGCGGCATCAGACCACTCTAATGATTGTTCAGGTGGGGCGGCAAACATTACAAATAATCTGGCAGTATCAGCACCATAAGTATCAATTAAATGATTAGGATCAACGACGTTTCCTAAAGATTTAGACATTTTGTGGCCATCTTTGAGAACCATACCTTGAGTGAGTAATGCTTTAAATGGTTCATCCGAATTAACTAAGCCCTCATCACGCATAAGTTTGTGGAAAAAACGGGCATATAATAAATGCATGACGGCATGTTCGATACCACCAATGTATTGATCAACAGGCGTCCAATATTTTGCACGATCATCTAGCATGGCATTATCTTGACCTTTACAGGCAAAGCGAGCGTAATACCAGGAAGATTCAACGAAAGTATCAAAAGTATCTGTTTCCCGGCTGGCATCTTGTCCGCATTTTGGACATGGTGTTTGCACGAATTCACTGCATTGAGCCAGCGGTGAACCGCTTCCAGTTAACTGAACATCGTATGGAAGAGTTACAGGAAGATCTTCCTCGGGTACTGGAACAATTCCACACTCTTCACAGAGAATCATAGGAATTGGTGTTCCCCAGTAACGTTGACGAGAGACTCCCCAGTCGCGCAAACGATAATTGATTGTCATTTTGCCGGCATCATGATGTTCTAGATAGTTGGCAATTTCTTTTGTTGCCTCAGCGGAAGATAGACCCTCAAACTGACCTGAATTAATTAATACTCCCTCATCTGTAAAAGCAGATTTTGCATAATCATGTGTATTACCGTTTGCAGGGCGGATGACCTCCTTCAGAGGCAATTGATATTTTTGAGCAAATTCCCAATCTCTTTGATCATGGGCTGGTACAGCCATGACAGCGCCAGAACCATATTGCATTAATACAAAATTTGCAATCCAGACAGGTATTTCATCTCCGGTAATTGGATGAACGGCTGTCATACCAGTTGCAATACCACGTTTTTCCATGGTAGCGATGTCAGCTTCAGCCATGCGAACACCTTGGCAACTATCAATAAATGCCTGCACGTCCGGTTTATGTTGTGCTACTTCTTTCGCAATAGGATGATCAGGGGCCACAGCTAGGTATGTTACACCCAATAAGGTGTCAGGACGGGTCGTGTATATTTTTAAGCGTTTAGGAAAGTTAAGTACTTTGAAGCTAATTTCACAGCCTTCAGAACGTCCTATCCAATTTCGTTGCATTTGTTTAACTTGTGCGGGCCATTCATCAAGTGTATCGAGATCATTTAATAATTCGTCAGCATAAGCGGTAATTTTGATAAACCATTGTGAGATTTCTCGACGCTCAACTAATGCTCCTGAACGCCAACCACGGCCATCAACGACCTGTTCATTGGCAAGTACAGTTTGATCTACCGGATCCCAATTGACAACGGCATTTTTTTTATAAACGAGGCCTTTGTTGTATAACTGTATAAAAAACCATTGTTCCCACCGATAGTAATCGGGATCGCAGGTAGCAATTTCCCGTTTCCAATCATAAGCATTGCCTAAGCGCAGGAATTGCTCTTTCATTGAGGCGATATTTTTTTTGGTCCATTCAGCTGGATGAATCCCATGTTTAATGGCTGCATTTTCAGCAGGCAAGCCAAAAGCATCCCAACCAATTGGTTGTAAGACATTTTTACCTAAAGCACGTTGATAGCGAGCTATGACGTCTCCAAGCGTGTAGTTTCGTACATGCCCCATATGCAAGGTGCCACTTGGATAAGGAAACATGGATAAGCAGTAAAATTTTTCCTTATTTAAGTCTTCAGAAACATTAAAGGATTGTTTCTTTTGCCAATATTGCTGGGCTTGTTCTTCAACTTCTCGCGGTTTATAGCTGTTATCCATAGTTCATTAGTTATATTTCAGTAAGGCTGGTAAGAATAGCGCCTCTTGTGCTCTGCAGCAATAGGTTTAATGCTTAAGTTTAGATGTAAACATACAATAAAGGGCATACAATAGTATAATTAATGCGCAAAAAATGAGTATTGGCGTATCACCAACCCTTACCCAAGGCGTGGTACCTGTTGCCGGAATCAGTGTTGTTTTGAGAATTCCTGAGTTGAATGCCGGTAAAGAGGCAACGAGCTCGCCTTGAGCATTGATAACCGAAGATAAACCATCATTATTTGCAACAACTTGATATCTGCCTGTGGCAAGTGAGCGTACCTGAGCCATTTGTAATTGTTGATACATGGCTAAAGAATGTCCAAACCAACCGTCGTCGCTAATAGAAACTATCCATTCTCCTTTGGGAAGTTGTTGGCGTAGCAAATCGCCATAAGCCAATTCATAACAGATTAAAGTAGCAATTGAATGACGTTGAACTTTTACCAAGGCTTGATTTTTTTTGCCTGGCAATAGATTAGCATCAGGGATGGCTAACCATTCACTAATCGTTTGTACTGCTTTGGGAATATACTCACCAAAAGGAACGAGATGTTGTTTTAAATAAGAGCCTTTGGCAGCTCCCAAACTAATCAAAGCATTGAAATAAGAATTTTCATCAATCATTGTAGGTTTAGGAATGCCTAAGAGAATCGCACTACCTGCCTTTTTTGCTTTTTTATGCATTTGCCCAAGAAACTCTTCAACATAACTTGGGGGTAGAGGAATCGCTGATTCTGGCATCACAATAAGTTGTGTACCTAGTAACTTCTCTGTTTCATCCTGATACCGTTGTAGCAATTGCCAAAATAAATTTTCATCCCATTTATCACGCATGGATAAATTAGCCTGAATAATACCAACAGAAACTGGCTCCGCTTTTGGTTCCGCCCAGGCAACCTGTCTCAGTAACGAAGGAAAAAGTAATAAAAAAACGAATGCAGTTAATGCCAAATAACGAGCAACTCCCTTAAATTGAATACTTGTGGTTAACAATGCAGCAGCGAAGCAGGTTATAAATCCTACGCCAAAAACCCCAATAATGGGCAAAAGATATTTGCTTGGTGCATCGAATTGGCCGAAACCAAGTAGCAGCCAAGGAAACCCACTAAATAGCGTAGAACGGCTATATTCGCATAAAATCCAAACGGCGCTAAATAGCAAACAAGAGTATACTGGATAACGAGAATTAATTAATCGTTTGCAGATTCCCGCCATGAGTGCTGGGAATAGGGATAGATAAAGTAAAAAAAGCAGGGTAATTAATGCGGATACAATGCTATTAAGATGTCCATATTCATGAATACTGACATAAATCCAGGAAATACCTAAACCAAAATAGCCTAAACCATAAAAGAGACCGTTTAGCACAGGATGAGGATTTTTTTCCTCAATAAGCTGAGCATAAAAAAAGGCGATACTCAGAATGGCTGCACCAGGTATATGAAAAGGAGCAAAGCTTAGAGGTAAAATTAAGCCAAATAAAAAAGCACGTAAAAGGTGGCTGTAGCTTATTGCTTTTACTGTTATTAACGCTTGTTTCTGAGCGAATATTGATTGATTCATGCCATTATTTGGTTAGTAGTTATAGATATTAAAATTACTCTTGATTTTCAATAGGCTTCTTGTTTAAAAATATAACTACATTATTTAGTTAAATGAAAGCGACGATAGAATACTAATTGTTAAAGGTCAAGATTTTTACAAATAATTCATCACCCCCGTCCTTCTGAAATCGTCATAGGCTTTTTCCGGATTGATGGAGACAATATCGCGGCACGTAGGAAGTGGGTAGGAAGAATTGTTAAAGTTTCCCCACACACTAATTCATTTCGGGCTATATCCAAGCTTCGTTTTTTTATGTACGATGACGACTCGTTTTACAAAGGAGAAGGATGTATGTACAACGTTGTTATCACAGGAGCTGGAAAAATTGGGAGTTTAATTGCCTGCTTGTTGGCTGAGAGCGGTGATTATCAAGTTCATTTGGCCGATTTGGAGTTTTCTGGCACTGATGTTACTCGTTTGTTGCAGGCGATGCCTGAAATAAAAACAGTAGCTTTAGATGTCAAAGATAAAGAAGCAACCCAAAATTATTTTATCAAAAATAATATTGTTGCTGTTATTTCAAGTCTTCCTTATTTCCTTAATACTTATGTCGCTGAAGCAGCTAAAGCTGCAAAGGCTCATTATTTCGATCTTACAGAAGATACTTCAGTCACTGAAGCTGTCAAAGCCATTGCTCAAAATGCAGAAACAGCATTTGTTCCTCAATGCGGTTTGGCACCGGGATTTATTAGTATCGCAGCAAATAGCTTAATGAAAGAGTTTGATCAATGCCATCATGCTAAATTACGTGTTGGTGCACTACCACAACGAGCAAGTAATGCCTTACATTATTCTTTAACCTGGTCAACTGATGGGGTAATCAATGAATACGGTAATCCTTGCTATGGAATTGAAGCTAGCAGACCTATTGTATTAAAACCATTAGAAGGTCTTGAATCTATTCAAATTGATGGCTGTGAATACGAAGCATTCAATACTTCCGGGGGCTTGGGAAGCTTGGCTGAACTTTATGAAGGAAAAATTCAAAGCTTAAATTATAAGACAATGCGTTATCCTGGTCATTGCGAAAAAATGCGTTTGCTGATGAATGACCTAAAATTAAATGAAGACCGTGATACTTTGAAGCGTATCCTGGAACGAGCTATTCCCAAAACATATCAAGATATCGTTATCGTTTATGTGACTGTGGAAGGTATAAAGCAAGGTGAGTTAACTGAAAAGAGTTATGTCAAGAAAGTTTACCCCCAAGAAATTCGCGGTTTAGAGTGGTCTGCTATTCAAGTTAGTACTGCATCTGGTGTTTGTGCTGTGGTGGATTTGGTCTTAGGCCAATCCAATGAGTATCATGGCCTGGTTTTACAAGAAAATTTCCATTTAGCGGCAGTGTTAGCTAACCGTTTTGGCAAACATTACGCTTAGGAGAAACGAATGGATTTATTAAAACATCTCAATATTAATGAGGTTAACCCTGGTGCTTTTAGCGGCCAGGGATGGCAAAGTGGAATAGGTTCAAGCCGGCTGTCTTCTTTTAATCCTGCAACTGGCAGTAAATTGGCAGAAGTGGCGACCTGTTCAATGAAGGATTATGAGCAAGTCATGGCAAGAGCTCAGAAGGCAGCTTTGGCATGGCGTGAAGTTCCAGCACCGCAACGTGGTGAAATTATCCGTCAAATTGGGCAGGCATTGCGTGAGCATAAAGACTTGTTAGGAAGTTTGGTTTCCCTGGAAATGGGTAAGTCAAAACAAGAGGGGGATGGTGAGGTTCAAGAAATGATTGATATCGCTGATTTTGCGGTAGGTCAATCAAGGATGCTTTATGGCAATACTATGCATTCAGAACGCCCCAGACATCGCATGTATGAGCAGTGGCATCCTTATGGGATTGTGGGCGTCATATCGGCCTTTAATTTTCCGGTGGCTGTTTGGTCCTGGAATGCGTTTATAGCGGCTATCTGCGGAAATATTACATTGTGGAAACCTTCTGCCAAAACACCTCTTTGTGCTATTGCTGTTCATCATATTTGCAATAAAGTATTACAAAAAAATAATTGTCCTGAAATTTTTGGCCTGGTTATTCCTGAATCCCATGATGTGGCTGAAGCAATGGTCAATGATGTTAGAATCCCTCTCATTTCTTTTACCGGTTCTACCGCCGTAGGCAAACAAGTAGCAGCAAATGTTGCCAAACGTCTTGGTAAAACCATTTTAGAATTGGGCGGAAATAACGCGATTATTCTTGATGAATCTGCCAATCTCAATTTGGCCATTCCCGCAATTGTTTTTGGTGCAGTAGGTACAGCTGGTCAACGATGTACGTCAACCAGGCGGTTGTTCGTTCATAAATCCATGTTTAAAGAAGTGGTTAAGCACTTACAACATGCTTACGAGCAAATTACCATAGGTGATCCCTTAGATAGCAAAAACCTAATGGGACCTCTTATTGATGAACATGCCGTGAAACAATTTAAACAAGCAATATCTCGTATTACTGCTGCAGGGGGGCAGATTGTCTTTGGTGGTGAAGCACTTAATGAGCGGGGCTATTTTGTGCAGCCTACTCTTGTGACGGATATTGAAAATCATTGGGATATTGTTCAAGAAGAAACGTTTGCTCCAATTCTTTATGTAATGCCCTATAACACCATTGAAGAAGCAATTGCACTGCAAAATGGTGTACCACAGGGTTTGTCTTCTGCCATGTTCACGCAAAATCTAAAGCATGCTGAGCTTTATTTGAGTACAGTAGGTAGTGATTGTGGGATAGCGAATATCAATATTGGCACTTCTGGTGCTGAAATTGGTGGTGCTTTTGGTGGTGAAAAAGAAACGGGTGGTGGTCGTGAGTCCGGTTCAGATGCCTGGAAAGCTTATATGCGTCGTCAAACCAATACAATTAACTGGGGCGATGCATTACCACTTGCACAAGGGATACAATTTAATATCTCTATAGGGTCTTAAGCGGTAAAGTTCCCTCTTTGAAGAGGGAACTTTCAAGGGTATTGCTTTATTAAGACCGAAGAAATAATTTATTTCATAGCTTGGAGCTTGAAAGTGACTTCATAGCTAAGATTTTTGCAGTAGTGATCCTTGGTGAGACAATTCATCAAAATTTTAGTGCACTGTAATGGTGCTCCACATCAACAGAAGGACAGGAATCATGCAGGAACCATTTTTCATTAAGAAAGTTGCGGTTCTCGGTGCCGGCGTTATGGGCGCGCAAATTGCAGCGCACTGTGTGAATGCAGGGATTGAAACATTATTGTTTGATTTAGCCGCAAAAGAGGGAAATAGCAATGGCCTGGTCGAAAAAGCGATTGCTAATATGGGAAAATTAAAACCAGCTCCCTTTGCCACAGCACAAACCGGCTCGTTACTACAAGCACGAAATTATCAAGAAAATTTACAAGATTTACATGATTGCGATTTGATTATCGAAGCGATTGCTGAACGTTTGGATTGGAAAGAAGAGCTGTATCGCAAGATAGCTCCACATGTTAACGAACATGCAATTTTAGTAAGTAACACTTCCGGGTTGAGTATTAATACGCTATGCAGCGTATTGCCAACTGCTCTTCGTAAACGCTTCTGCGGTGTTCATTTCTTTAATCCACCTCGCTATATGCATTTGGCTGAATTAATTCCTGCAGAGACTACAACCTCCCAACTACTCGATCAACTGGAAACCTGGTTAACAAGTCGACTTGGTAAAGGTGTTGTTCGCGCCAAAGATACCCCCAATTTTATTGCTAACCGTATCGGTGTTTTTTCGTTATTGGCAACTCTCCATCATGCCGAGGCAATGAATTTAGGATTAGACGAGGTTGATGCATTAACAGGTCCCTTACTTGGGCGACCTAAGTCAGCAACGTTTCGCACCATGGATGTTGTAGGTTTGGATACAATGGAGCATGTGGTTAATACCATGGAAAAGCAGTTAACTAATGATCCTTGGCATTCTAATTTTAAACTGCCAGCATGGTTATTAGGCTTAATAAAAGAAGGACATCTAGGGCAAAAAACAGGACAAGGCATTTATCGTAAAAACGGTAAAATAATTGAAGTATACGATGTTAATTCACGTACTTATCGTCCTGCAAAGGGTGAGGTAAGTGATGAATTAAAGGCAATTATGAAAACGCCTGATCCCTCGCAACGCATGCAACATTTAGTTTCATCAACAGATAAGCAGGCTCAATTCTTAACTGCTTGTTACCGTGATTTATTCCATTATTGTGCTTACCATCTCCAGGAAATTGCTGAGAATACCCGTGATGTTGATTTGGCGATTCGCTGGGGATTCGGTTGGCAGCAGGGACCTTTCGAAACATGGCAAACTGCAGGTTTGGCTGCCATGCAGGAAATTATTGAAAAAGGTAACGACACGAAAGAAACATTATGTCAGGCTAAATTACCTGAGTGGCTTAAAAAAATTACTGATTTTTATAATGATGAAGGTGCTTATTCCCCACAACAAGGGAAATATGTTTCTCGCAGTCAATTGCCTGTTTATCAACGTCAATTCTTCCCAGACCGAGTTTTAAAAGAAAAAAGCTTATATGCGCCAACATTGTTTGAGAACGATGGCGTTCATTTATGGCTTCTCAAGGATGATGTTGCTGTCCTCAATTTCAAAAGCAAAGCAAATACCATTGGTCAATCTGTGCTTGACGGTTTAGAGCAAGCACTAAATACAGCAGAAAAAGAATGCCAGGGACTCATTATTTATCAGGCTGACGCCACGAATTTTAGTTCGGGCGCTGATTTAAGAGGTGTTGGAGCACTGATTCAGGCAAATAAGATGGATGCTTTGGATAAGATGATCAGCCATTTTCAGCATATCGCCATGCGTCTAAAATATTCACCTGTTCCGGTAATTGCGGCGTTACGTGGCAGAGCATTAGGTGGTGGTTGCGAACTCATGATGCATTGTGATGCTGTTGTTGCTGCCTTCGAATCTTATCCCGGCCTTGTTGAAGCAGGGGTTGGGTTAATTCCCGCTGGCGGCGGATGTAAGGTTATGGCAATGCGTGCAGCTTGCAAGGCACAAGATGCTGATTTATTAACCTTCTTGCAACCGTATTTCCAACAGATAGCTACAGCTTTCGTCGCTAGTAGTGCACCTGAAGCGCGCCAAAAAGGTTATTTACGGCAAACAGATCGTTGGGTTATGCATCCCAATGAGGTTCTTTATGCAGCGCTTGCAAAAGTAAAAGAGATGCAAGCAATGAACTATCAACCGCCACTTAAAACTCGTTTTAAAGTGGCAGGTCGTGAAGGGCATGCTCGGTTACAGGCTGGATTGGTAAATTGGCTTGAAGGTGGATTTATTTCCCAACATGATTATTTTCTAGCGAATGAATTGGCAAAAGTCTTGTGTGGCGGGGATGTTAATCAAGGTGAAATGGTTGATGAGGCTTGGATACTGCACTTAGAAAAACAAGCGTTTATGACTTTGGCAGCAACGCCACTGTCACAAGCTCGTATTGCTCATTTACTAGAAACCGGCAAGCCATTGCGCAATTAAGGAGACTTAGCGATGACAAATGTATACGTGGTTGATGTATTGCGTACCCCTGTTGGCAAAGCACCCAGGGGGGTTTTTAGACATACATTGCCGGATGATTTATTGGCGCATACGATACGAACAATAAAAATGCGCAATCAATCCGTTGATTGGCAAGCAATCGGTGATGTGGTGATTGGTTGTGCCATGCCTGAAGCTGAGCAAGGAATGAACGTAGCTCGCATTGCGTCATTACTTGCTGACATGCCTCAAAGTGTGCCAGCAATGACAATTAATCGTTTTTGCTCCTCAGGCGTACAAAGTATTGCCACCGCCGCCACCTCTATTGCTCATGGTGATATGTCTCTGGCATTGGCTGGTGGGGTAGAAAGTATGTCCATGGTTCCTTTGGGAGGCAATAAATATACTGCTAATCCTGCGATATTTAACAATGAGCATGTCGCTATTGCCTATGGTATGGGAATTACTGCAGAAAATGTTGCCAAGCGTTGGGATGTTACTCGCGAGCAGCAGGATGAGTTTGCTGCAGAAAGTCACCGCCGAGCAGTGGCTGCCCAACAACGTGGTGATTTTAAAGCTGAAATTACACCCATGGAAATTACAGTTCGTCATGCTGATTTGGCCACATCTGAAGTCATCAGTAAGAAAAGAACAATCAGTGAAGATGAAGGGCCACGTGCGGATACATCTTACGAAGTGATTTCTCATCTAAAACCGGTGTTTGCGGCAAGAGGAACAGTGACAGCAGGTAATAGTTCACAAACGAGTGATGGTGCGGGGATTGCTCTTTTAGCAAGTGAAGAAGCGCTAAAGAAATATGATTTACAACCCATTGGACGTTTACGAAGCTTTGCCGTTGCCGGGGTTGCCCCTGAGGTAATGGGAATTGGCCCAATTAATGCCGTTCCTCTAGCTCTAAAACGAGCAGGATTAACGCTTGATCAAATGGATTGGATTGAGCTTAATGAAGCTTTTGCTGCGCAAGCGCTGGCTGTTATAAAAACATTGGAGTTACCACGCGATAAAGTTAATCCTTTAGGAGGTGCTATTGCCTTAGGACATCCTTTAGGAGCTACAGGGGCAATTCGCACAGCCACATTACTACATGGTTTACGCCGTATAAAAGGAAAATACGGTATGGTGACTATGTGTATAGGAACTGGTATGGGTGCGGCTGCAATCTTTGAAGCCGTATAAGACTCGATGCAATTCTTGGGAATACTCATCCTGGTTTATCGCCAGGTTGAGTTTCTCACGATTAATTAATACGATGCCACAACTGATTATATTTATCACTTCTTGCATAAACGATATGATCTATATCATTCAGGTGAGCATTAAATGAAAAATTTTTTGTAACTAAGGGTTTTATACCTGAATAGCCCAAGGCCAGTCGTTCATCTGACCATTCAAATCCTATTGCATTTAGGATAGTGGGGAAAAGATCAACATGAACGAGTTGTTCCCTGTTTTTTTCTAAGGGTTGAGAGCTAAAAATCATATTAAAAATATAACGAGACGTGGCTGATTCTAATTTATCAGATAAGGGATTTTTCATTGCTATGTGATCGCCTGTCACAACAATAATTACCTTATCCATCCAACCCTTATTATCAATATAGTTAATGAAATCAGCTATTTCATCCGCTGTGCAACTTACTATATCTTCAAATGAATTCCCTTTTTTTTGAATACAGGTTTTATTGATTTGTCCCCTGGGGCCATGCGTGTCTACTGTCAGAATCGTTAAATTAAATAATTGCTCTTTTTCTATTAATAATGATAATTTTTGTTTAGCTTCTTTAAATAATAAATCATCAGGTAAACCCCAACCTAACATATCAGCACCGGTATAACCGGCATTTATCCATTCCTTTTTCCCATAAAGTTCATGATAGTGGTGGGTTTGAAAAAAAACACCTTTGCCAGCAAAATTTAAAGCAGCCCCCTGATAAAAAACGTTGAGGTAACCAAACTTTGCTAAAATATCGCCTAAACATAGTGCTTCAGGTAAAAATTGTTTGATATTTTCACCAAATTGATTTCCATTAAAAACAGTTAACATTTTTAGTGGAACACCACACTGAGAAGAAACAAGACCAGCAATTGTCCATTCAGCACCATGTGTCTGTATAAACTCTGAGAATGAAATGTGTGGGTGCTTTAAGTGAGTTAAAGATTGTAATAAATTTTTTTTGAATAACTCTCTATTTTTATAAGTTGACTCCAGACTTTCAACATAAATCATAACTAAACTCTTGGGGTTCTGATTTAATTTAAATGTTATATTCTTGGGATCTACATAAAGGTTCCCAAATCGATCGTCCGATTTGGCCAAATCTTGTTTTGAAAGATAAGAAATAATGTCATAGAAATGACATTGTTGATTGATGCAATACAATGCAGTAACGAGAAGAAAACTTGGAAGTAATAGTTTAATAGCTCGTATTAAAGAAGAATGCTGTTGATAATAATCGGTTATGAAAATTAAAATTGCTTCACTGCTTAAGGCAAAAAATAGGCTGATAATAAGCGAATAAAACAACACATATTCAACAAACGAACTGATTAAGCCTGGACTAACGCTTAAAACGCCATCCGTTCCAAAAGCTATTGTAGAAATTAATTCATCAACATTTATTTCACCAAATAAAATTTTACTCCAGAGAGAGAAATTGAATAGAAGACAAATAAAAAAGTAGAAGAAAATCTTTGGCCATAACGCGAAAATCTCTGGCCATAATGCAAGAAGCTTTGGTCGTAAAGAAATTTTTGGCCACAATAAAAACCCAATTAAGAAAATATTTCCTGAAAGGGCAGCACGAGTATATCCTAATCCCACTATCAGATAAGAGAAGTATATAACTATTTTTCCCACATACTGCGGTCGAGAGCGCTTTTGAAAGAAAAATTTATCAGCAAAAATTAAAACAAAACTCACTACGAAAGGTATCAAAATACAACTTTTAATAACATTCTTTAATATCTTAGAGTCATATAAAAAAAATGTTAGATCATAAAATCCATATTTTTCAAATAAATGGCTGGAAAAAATAAGGAATGCACCACAAATATAACACCAACATCGCTCGTTTTTAGTAAGTCTCAAATCCTTTGTATACACATTAATCTCATTCCCTTGGTAGCTCATTAATTTATACTCATTACATCGGAATTAGAATCGGCTAATCAACGATTTCTTGGGTTTTGATTGCAAGGGGCACATTTAACTATATGCCTTCCAGGTTGTCTAGCTCCGCATAATTGAGCAAAACTACATGCTGTTTAATATGACTAAGGAAGGGCTTTATCACCTTCACCTTCTTTCTTTTCGTCAGAATCATCTTTCAGTAGATTGCCCATTTCTTTCAATTTTTCTACTACAAACGTGAAATCCTCTTGATTCGCATGTGTTTTTTCCTCCAATCCTTGTGGTTTTAGATGATTAATTAAAAGATCGACTACAAATTGAGCATAAGAGTTAGGCTTTATTTGGCTGCTATCTGCTTCTTCTAGAATCGCCGATAATGTGAGAATGATATTTTCTCCTGCTGATTGCTGTAATCGAGCAATCTTAAGATCAAGGTTGCTGTACTCTTTAGAATCAGTCCCCATAAGAGGTTTGTCCGTAATTTGCTGATATAATTTAAAAGAATTTTTAATAAACGATCCCATCGTATCTTCCAATCGCTCTAATTTTTTTTCTGGTTCTTCTTCATAATACTCCTCATTTAGCGCCTCAAGAATATTAGCAATACTTAATAATTTTTGCTCTTCAATATAGTGTGTTGGCTGATCTTGCGCGGTTAAGATGAAAGGTGCCCTGGGAATATCGCCCTCTGAAATTATTTGTCTATGAGCCGCTATGTATTTCTCCGAAACTTGGAGATAGGTATTAACCACCGTATAAAAAGATACGTTATTATCTGTTGCGGAATACATGGTATGCTGGGGAGCAAGATGTGGATCTTTGATTATTTGACCCCCAAGGACTTTCTGAAGTTGATCATAGGCATCTCTTTGTTCTTTCGGAAGAAGATCATTTTCATATTTCATTTCCAAATGGGGCGCTAGTTTTTGTTGAAAATCATCATTATAAGTGTCAAAGGATTCCTCTGTAGTATGTTTTTTTGTTGAACTAGCCATTTGGCTTCGGGCAGGTATGGTTTTATCACCAGAACGACTTAATACTAAATGGTAGGGGCTATGATGTTCTTCTCCGCGCAGTTTACTAGGTGTTATAAGCCAGCCGGTGTAACTCAATAATTTCTCTACAAGGTTTTTAATTAACGATAGATGAAATTTTTCAACGATGACTGATTTTATTGATTTAAAACTATTGCTATTAATTACACGTAATTGGATATTTTGGGCTCTAAATTGTGCAGCAACTGCTTCTGCAACGGCAGCTCCCAGGCAATTTCCCTGGAGTATAATATCGTCTGGATGAACTCCTTTTTCTAATAATTTATTTACCATGGCAATGCCTGAGTTCACTAGATCATTAAACTCTAAAACTTCCCCAGTACTACTGTACATTCCAGGATAATTGAAAGCGTGTACAGTTGCTCCGGATAGAACTTGTTGTTTTGCCATGCTTGAAACAAATCCTTCATAAAATTGCATGCTCCCAAGAAAATTTAAAATATGCTTACCCGCACCCGGAAGTGATTTATCTCCTTTTATAGGAGATAGGCTAATGCTGTCTAGTTGACAGGAGTTACCTCTAACGTCCATACACTCAACAAAATTTCGCTCAGCTTTAATATTGTCCCATCCTTTTTTTAATAAATCGCCTTTAATCGCTTCTTTCGAGAACATACTATGAGCATATTGGTCAAAGGTTTTGTAACCTTTGTATGCATACCAGTCTCGCTTTAGTGTGGGGCAGAGAACACTGGCCATTATGCGTTGGAGTTTTTTATGAATTGAAGATGATTCTTGCATTTCTTTATTGGTGGCTATGATAGTCATTATTTTCTCTTGTATGTTCCCGGAGTGTATTATTTGATTATAAATTGGTTATATTAAGATAAGCTTACGCGGATAAGTTAAAGATATGGGTAATTTTACCCATGATTCATTGATCTAATGAAACCGGAGGATTGCTCAATTGTGCAAAATAATGTTTTTAGGAATTTAAAAAATGCAATCTAGTTTTCAAAAAGGTACTATTCTTTCTCTGCCAATTGATATCGTTTGCTACTTAGCTGCAGAGAATCTCGATTCCCACTCTGCGTTTAATTTTTTTATAGCACTTATTCCTGCCTTTTTTGCTATGGAGAATCCATTAACAACTAAAGGATATAGAGAAGAGCAAATAAGGCAATTTTTGAGTTCTTCTTGCAAGAGATTCACAGAGGTTTATAAGACATTACTACCACAAAAACTTATTGCAGGAGACGGCGTAAATTTTTATTTTTCTGCGCTAAAGGGGTGGTTTTTCTGGGGTGAAAATGCTGATCAATTTACAGGTTTTAAAAGCGATTTTGTGCAAAAATTAACTCTGTCTCTGGAAAATAAGACTTCGCAATTATGGCAGAAATTCGAATTAAACATTGTTGATATCGTGAGTTATCGCTCGCGAACCTTTATTTTGACGAAAGATGGGAAGGTTTATCATATGGGGATGAATTTCCCTAAAGATCCAAAAAGCAATGAGAATAATGCCAGTAATAGGAAATTGCTTTCTCCACTGCAACTTGTGAAAGGATTAGAGAGTAAAAAAATTATTAAACTTGCTTTAGGCGGTCGTCATATATTGGCATTAACAGACAATGGCCAAGTCTATAGTTGGGGATGGAATAAAGAGGGCCTGTTAGGATTAGGACACTATGAAAACCAAGAAATCCCTCAACTAATTACAGCTTTTGACAAGATAAAAATCACTAATATTTTTGCAGGTATTTATTCTTCTTTTTGCATTTCTGAAGATGGAAAAATTTATGCATTTGGTATGAATAGATTTGGTCAATTAGGGATGCAGCATCCCATAAAAACTTCTGAGCCAACACTGATTACTTTTTTACAAGATAAAAAGATTATTTCCATTGCCTGCAAGAGTATGACTACCTTATTTCTTAGTGCAGAAGGAGAGGTTTTTAGCTGTGGGACGAGTGAAGTGGGGGAATTAGGTCTTGGCGAAATTAAGAGAGTCTCGATTCCGACTAAAATTGAATCATTAAATGATATAAAAAATGATCGCGAACGGTAATGGTTATTCATTATGTTTAGATGCGAACGGCGTGGTGTATTCTTTCGGTTGGAAGATGAGAACCGAGATAGGTTTGCAAAAAGATCAAATGAAAAAAGGAAAAAATTTTTTGTTTACACCTGAACCTATTAGTTTTCACGACAATGCAATTTTCATGACCATCGCGGCTGGAGACCATTATGCCCTTTATCTCACTGAAACAGGAGATATCTACGTCAATTTTGATGAGAACATGATGAATCAACAAGATAGCAATTTTAAAAAAGACCTTGGCAAAGTAATATTTTCTTCTTTCTCTGCGAGCAACAATTCTAAACTGGATTCAAGATTAGCAACTTAATCATAATTTGTTGATAAATATACGTTTAAGCCATTTCATATGGAATAGTGTATAAATATCCTAATTGTTATATTCAAAAAGTAATAATTTAGGATTTTGAAAATGCAATTCCACTCAATATTCTTTCTTTTCCCATCGACATCATTTGTCAATTAGCTTTAGAGAATCTAGATTTTCACTCCGCGTATAATTTTTTTATAGTACTAATTCCTGCCTATTTTCTTATGGAAAATCCATCAACTTCTCAAGGGCATAGACTCGAGCAAATAAACAAATTTATGAGCTCTTCTGCCAAGAAATTTACAGGCATTTTACAAGAAATTACCATCGCCACCATCAAAACTCATAGTGGGAGATGAGGTAAATTTTTATTTTTCCCCGCTAAAGGGATGGCTTACTTGGGGTAAAAATGCTGAGCAATTCACCGGTGTTAAAAGTGACATGGCTCAAAATTTAAATCTTTCTCTAGAAAACAATAGTTCCCATTTATGGAAAAAATTGATCTAAATATTGTTGATATCGTGAGTTACCGCTCGCGAATGTTTATTCTAACAAATGATGGAGAGGTCTATTGTAAAGGAGTGGATTTCTCAATCGATACAGGAATCACTAGATATAGTGTTAGCGATTCTAAACTCGAACTTGTGAGGAGTTTTGAGAATAAAAAAATCAACATGATCATATTTTCTAAAAACGGGAAAATTATTTTGCCTTCCCATTCAGTAACGAACAATGCTGAAACCCAAGAACTCAATCAGCAACCTTAAATAGCTATCTCTGCAGTCTGCAAGAATGTAACCTGGGTTCCACTTTGTTCAACCCAGGCTACATTACTAAATCTGAAAAGTGAAATCGTACACGATTGGGATGAGGTTACCAAACTTATTAACGTTTTGGCAGTGCCACATATAAGGAACCTGCATGATTTAGCTCGTTTGCTTCTATGCCAGCCTGATCACCTTCACCTTTATAGACGTCTACATGAGCGCCCATAATGGCGCCGCCTGCGTCTTGAGCTACACACCATGAAGTAACATTTTTGTGGTTATAGATAAAATTCATGCCTATGGGAATTACCTTGTGATCTGTTGCGCAGGAAACATGGGGCGTTAGAGGAATGTTGTCTGAACCATACGGTCCGCCGTGTTCCTTTGTAAAAAATACATAGCTCTGATCACGATTTCGTAAATCGGCCGCTTTAGCGCGATTAAGAGGATGATCCAGATATTGACGAATGAGTTTTTCTGATGCTGCACTTTGTCTGATTTCTTTAGAAACATTACAGCGTAACTTTGCTTCATCATGACATTTAGGATCTTTAGCACAACGTTCAATTGTATCGAGGTTGCCGCCACAAGTGGGATCCTGGGCGCATTGAACTATGCGCCCAAGCATAGTGCGTGGCCTGCCGTTGGCACCATCGTAATTGATGCGAAATAATTGGCCATCAAGGATTAATGAGCCAGAGCCTTCAACCATTAAAAAATCGGGATCATTTGGGTCTTTAACGTAACCAATGACATATTTTGGATGTAAAGCACCGCGATTAATTTCTTCTCGGTCTGGTGCTACAGAGTATTTGCCATGGGTATTTTTCATACAAAAGCTGCGCACCATTTTTGTAAGTGGATCAACACCGCAAAGGGGTGCTTTCAAATTAAATCTTTTGGTTTCCAACGCTACATTGACAACACCAGGATTACTATAGATAGGATATAAAAATGCCCCACCACGCTTGCTGCGAGCTTCAACAGCGGCTGGCGCGTAATAAGCAGTAAATTGAAACTCACCTTTTTTAAATCCTGCATGATTTTCAGGCCAGCCATCGCTTTTATACCAGTCAAATTCGGTTTTGATGCTTGCTAAATATTTTTGAAAATTACCATGGGCAGCTTTTGCCAAAGCGAGCATTTTTTTGTTGGTATTAAGACACCAGTCCTGGCGCTTGAATTGACGACCGGCAATGGTTACTGCCTGAAATTCTGCATGCCCTTTATTGCAGTTTTCAATCTGAATAGTTAATGCTTTGATAACTTCATCCATATTGCCTACAGGGTTATCTAAAGGCAGCTCCGATGACGGAATTTTATGAAATTTAAAACGCAACACGCCAGGCTCTTTGGCGGCCATTTTCTGTCTTGTGGTAAAGTCGGCGAACCTTCTGATATCCAGGCAGCGCTGAATTGGATCCACAGGTAGGGCTGCTTGAGTAATAATGTTAAAAGTCATTAATATAATTATTAAAGCTGATCGAAGCATTGTTATCCTTAGCCTGACAATGGCTGATCCTTTACTCAACCATTAATTTAACTCTGTAACAAGGATTATATAGGCTATTGACCAACCATCAAAGAGTATCCTTTTTAAGGTGCTATCGGTATTTAAAAGATTAACATTAAAAAATTTTGTTTAATAAAACGTTAATTTCGATGTAATAAAATATATGAAAGTTAATTGTTGGAACTATAGTTATGGGTGTAACAGAAAATCGAATCAATACGTTGCTCTCTGAACTAAGAGAAAAAATTGCAAATCCAATTCCCACGCCGCCACTTCTTATAGGAAAAAACAATTTAGTAGAAGCTAAAGAGAATGTTAAAAATCAACTAAATTCTTATTTGACAAATTTAGCAAAGAAATCAAAATCCAATCCTGAATCTACATTAAAACAGCTTGAACATTTATCTAAATGTTATGATCAATATATTAAATTAAATGAGACCTTTGAGGAATTTCATAATTTCGTTACCTCTAAGAAAGCGTATACATCCGCTGAAGATGTGAATAATTTTAATAATCATGTACAAGCGGTTCGCTCAAGTGCCGCGGCATTGAACAATTCTATTTTAACCCTGCCACAAAAAATTGCCATGGTTTTTATTGATGCAATAGGAGCCATTTTGGGAACTGTTGCTGGTGTCTTTATCGGCGCAGCGTATGGTGCTTTTGAAGGCTTAAAAACTGCTGAATTAATGGGCTTTTTTGTTGGTGCTTTCATCGGTGCTTGCATAGGGGCTGTAAGTGGTCCGGCTATTGGTGCTTATAAGGCACATGAGTTAGCAAAAAATAGTTTTTTTTCTCCTGCACACTTTAATACTGTTGAAAAAATTATTGATGATTATGTCACTGAAAAAGATAACGAGCAGGGTGGGTTCGCAGCAAAAATAAAGAATACATTTCGCTTATAAGAGTGTCTTTTTTACACACTATACTCATTTATATGACATCAGATTTCAGTAACTTGAATAAAGTTATTAGAATGATGGTATGATATTGAATGTTGTTACAGGAGAACAATCATGGATGTCATGCTCCTTGAAAAGCCTTTCCACTTATTAAAACCGGCAACGGTTGCCATCCCTGAACCGAAAGAAAATGAAGTACTTATTAAAGTTAAGGCATGCGGAATTTGTCGAACGGATCTTCATATCCTTGATGGTGAATTAAAGCATCCCAAACTACCCCTCATTCCTGGTCATCAAATTGTTGGTTGCGTAGAAAAATTGGGTGACAACGTCACAATGTTTAAAATAGGACAACGAATAGGTGTTCCATGGCTTGGAAAAAGTTGTGGAGTTTGCCAATTTTGTATTACTGGACGTGAAAATTTATGTGATGAGGCACAATTCACTGGTTATCAAATTGATGGCGGTTTTGCTGAGTATTGTGTTGCAGATGCGCAGTTTTGTTTCGCTATTCCAGAAGGATACCCGGATTATCAAGCGGCCCCTTTATTTTGTGCAGGTTTAATTGGCTATCGAGCGTTATTGAAAACAGGGGATGCTAAGCACCTGGGTCTTTATGGTTTTGGTGCTGCTGCACATATCTTGATTCAAGTTGCAGGTTATCAACAGCGAAAAGTTTATGCATTTACCAGCCCCAATGATCATGAAGCCCAACGTTTTGCTTATCAACTAGGTGCCTGCTGGGCGGGTGGATCAGATGAAATTGCTCCACATTTACTGGATGCTGCTATTATTTTTGCGCCGGTTGGTGATTTAGTACCTACCGCATTACGAGCCACAGCAAAGGGCGGTATTGTTGTTTGTGCAGGAATTCATATGAGCGATATTCCTGGTTTCCCCTATGAAATTCTTTGGGAAGAGAGAACTTTATGCTCAGTAGCCAATCTAACTCGCAAGGATGGTGAGGAATTTCTTGCCCTGGCCCCCCAAATACCGATCAAAACAGAAGTACACACTTACTCATTAGCTCAAGTCAATCAGGCTCTTGATGATTTGCGCCATAGCCGGTTTACAGGGGCAGCTGTTATCATGCTTGAGAATTAGGAACTACCTTGTTAACTTAGTCTAATAATCCGTGTAGATGTGCGACTACACAATCACCTAAACCTTTTAGATGATAACCTCCCTCAAGCACGGACAACATACGCCCATGACATTGATCATCAGCTATCTTCTTTATACATTGGGTAATCCATAAATAGTCATCTGCTGTTAGCTCTAAGTTAGCTAATTCATCTTGATAGTAAGCATCAAAACCTGCTGAGAAAAATATCATTTCCGGAGCAAATTGCTTGATTTGTTCGAACCATCGGTCTTCGACCTGCTTGCGAAATACGTCTCCGGTAGTTCCTGCAGGAAGAGGGATATTAATGATATGTTCGCTTTTGGTATTTGCACCGCTAAATGGATAAAATGGATGTTGGAAGGTTGAACAATATAAGACACGTTGATTTTTGCAAAAAATATTCTCAGTGCCATTGCCATGATGAACATCAAAGTCAACAATGGCAATGCGTTTAAGTTGAAACTGCTCTAATGCATGGGAAACGCCCACGGCCACATTATTAAAAATACAAAAACCCATAGCTTTATCTCTTTCTGCGTGATGTCCGGGAGGGCGAACGTTACAAAATGCAGCTGTTACTTCCTTATTCAAGATTAATTCAACCCCATAAACTACCGCGCCTGCTGCTCGCAAAGACGCTGTGAGCGAATCTGGATTCATCGAAACATCTGGATCTAAAGGAATCAAACCTTCCGCAGGAGAGCTATTGAAAATAAAATCCACATAATCACTGTCATGTACACGAAGTAATTGTTGTCGCGTTGCTAAAGGTGCTTGATAATATTTTAAATGACTCTCCAAATTAGAATGTGTGACTGCATTTTCAATCGCTTGCAGTCTGGCAGGTTGTTCTGGGTGAAACATTCCCATGTTATGAAGTAAACAATCCGGGTGTGAAATAAATCCTAGTGACATTTAATACCTCTAAATTCCCTATCTATATTAATTGTAGCCTGGCCTTTAAAAACGTTTGTTTAGAGCCGGTTAAAAGTTATTGAATTAGAATATTGCTAAGTCTTCGCGAAAAGGATTGAAACGAATAAAGGGCCGTGGGGCACGCGTACATGATGGAATATAGCATTAATTATTCAGATGATTCGATTTTTGTCCTCAACCACTTTATCGATTACCCGTATAAATAAACTGTGACTAGTGCTTTGTCTGCTTTAGCTGTCTCTTTGCAGCTTTGGGATTTGGGTGGAGCCCACTTTAAAATCTTTGCCATAATTTAAGACTATACCATTAAAGGTTATTTTTTTTGCTCAAGGATTTGTTGAATTTTAAGCCATGGTGGCATAAAATAGTCCGAATTATTCCCTGTCGCGCTGGATGAGCTATGTCTGAGGGTGCTAGAAAACAATTAATTCAAGAAATTAAGTTATTAGCCCAAAAAACGCAACTTAAAAAAGTTGATTTAATTTTAAATAAAATCGAAAAAAAACAATACGGAAAAGCCTTATTAATTGCTTGTAGTCACTGTAAAGCAGGCGATAAAGCGATGTTGAGACTAGTTAAGCTCATATGCCTGTATCAAGATAAGCTTTCTTTTAATGTTAACCACAGTGAAGGAAACATGACTGCAATAGGATACGCAGCTCAAAATGCCAACGTAGAGTTATTTATGGCGCTAGAACATGCAGGAGCCAAAAGAACCACAAGCTTGGGCAGGAAAACTGCTATCTTTGTCATGACTGAAAATTTATGGAAAATCAAAAATAAACTTGCTCTTATATATAAGAAGGAATGTGTCAGGGACTATGAGGAGTTAAACAGACTCTTTAGCGATAAAAACAAGCTCCCTAAAAGAAAAGAAGTCGCCACAGAAACTCTAAATACGAATTATGATTTAGACCGGGTGAACTTTATAATAAAGGCACTGAATTTTCTAAAGACATATCAAAGAGCTGAAAATAGGGTTAAGGCATTACCTTCTAATTCAAAACCATCTGAACTTGCTATGATTCATATTGATCAGATGGAAGAATGTCGTTTATTATTTGAAAAAATATGTATAACTATACAAAATTTATCGTATGAGTTACGGGGTAAATATTCTTTAAATTTTGGACCTGCTCCATTTACATGGATGACGTTTGATCAATTAGGTGGCTTGGTTATAGAACCTCCTTTAAATGAGGAGCCTAAAATAATTCCTCTGGGCGATATCTCAGTTTCAACAATCCACTCTCCCCACTATTTTCCTGCCATAAAAAGCATTCGATTTATCATGCGCGAATTGGCGGATAGACAAGATATTATTGAAGAAGCTTTAAAAGATTTCCTTAATAGAGATTTGGATACATTAGCAAATTTTTTTCAAAGTGTTGCCAATGAAATACAACATCCAACAACAAATGCCATCAAGCCTATCTCTCTATTGAGTATTAAAGCTATAACAAGCTATATCACTGATCTTGATAATTTAATTAAATTGCTAAATTTAGTGAATTACACCGGCAAATTTGAGCCGATAAAAGATCGCCCTCATGGGGATATTATTATCAACCCACTCTACACAAGTCGAGCGGAACAATACAAACTTCGTTTTAATTTGTCTACGAAGAGGGGACAACACGCTGCCCTACACTATTTAGAGATGATTGGTGAATTAATCACTGGAAAAAATTTTTCCCAGTTTTTATGCAAATTAGATAATAGTATTGATTGGCGCGCATTTATTGCTATCCGAGATGGGATAGTACATCAAGATGCAGGTAATAACATGCATCAAATTAAACAATTAATGGCAAATCTCCCTTTATTCGAAAAAATAGTAGGTGAAGATTTAGAGGAATTTTGCGCTCGATTGATTAACTTATTAGTATTGCGTCAAGAAAAACTAGGGGCTTATGATGGCGACCCAGAACAATTTTGGCTTCGCATTCTAAAGCTTGATGCAGAAATGAAACCAGATGAGGATAGTGAACAAGCACAAGATGCCCTTGCGACGGTTGAGAGACGCACTACACTTGAGAATGAAAGAGAATTTACTCAGGCTTTGCTTTCGAAAAATGCCCCTCAAAGCATAATTGAGGCTTCCCAGGGTATTTTAAGCGGTGTACGTAAAATACCCGATAAGAGGGAATTAGGAGAAATATTTTCTTTTCTACCCTCGCGTCAGGAAGATAGAGCCCGTAATAAAACCCTCACGGGTATTATGAAGAATGCTATTAAAAAATCTTCCAATACTGTCAGCGAACGAAAAGAAAAACGTGAGCAAATGCAAGCAGCTCGTCAAAAACGTGAAATGGAGCGCAAAAAACAACTAAAAGGTTTGGAGCATATTCGTGAGTTTGCTGAAACATTACATAAATCAGCAGACCGAGACCATCTATTAAATCCTGGAAAACGGGTCATGGCAGCTTATAATGCCCTGGTTAATATTAAAGAATTCCTTTCAGAAGAAAAGTATTTGTTATCAGATTTAAACTTTCAGACGGTTGAGGAATGGGATAAATACCATAGTGATCATTTAGGGTTGTCTCTGGCTAAGCTGCTTGGTTCTAATCCTGAGTTAAATGATGCGATTGAATATAATGCAGCTCAATTTTTGCAACATCTAGATACAATTCGAGATTACCACGGCGCTGGTAGATGTTATCGGATTCTTGAAAATTATAGTGATCTTCGGCGATTTAGAAATTATTTAGAGCATGGTGATCCTCTTTATGATAATCAAAAATGTGAGGCTGATAACCTCTATCTTCAAGAGGATCATCGACAACAGCTAACTGCACCTATGTTTGTGAAACTGGTTTATGAGATACTTCCTGAGTTCCAAATTGTTGTTGATGCCTATACAACAGATCCGCATTTAACGCCTCTTGTTGCGCCTGATGAAATGGAAGAATGGACAAAGGTTTGTACCGCAGGGTATAAAACCAATGGATTTTTTAGTAATCCTAAATCCCAAGAAAAGGAGGAAGTAACCTTGCACAGAAACAGTAACCCAAGTGAGTGTAATTATTATTAAGAGCAAGTGGACTGATTATTGATTTATCATATTAAATTGATTTTTGTGCGTAATTTTTATTTCTTAAAGAATGAGCCTGATAAAAAGCCGCCTCTGAGACATAACATAAAATTTGATTTGTTATTATGAGCTACATACGCTTGAATAAAATGAAAGAAGTAATCGTGAAGGGCGCATTCACATCGCTACGGAATTCCATCAGAAGAGAAAAGATAAAAAATATGACCAGGGCCAGTGGTAAAATTGTTGTTTTATCACAGTGGATTTAGATCACTTGGTTTGGCGCTACTCGAGCCTAAGAAACCGATAGAGGAGTCTCTTGAGCACGTGAACCAAGCAATGTATCTAGCCAAATCGCAGGGAAGAAACAGAGTGTACGTTCAGGAGTGACAAATAACATTGCAATATACCTTAAATTTATGCTTTATTTGGCTTTGTTTGTATAAATATTCTACTCTTTTACATAAGAGAGTAATTTTAGGAGTCAGCATGCGAATTAAGTTTTTTATCGCTGCTTGTCTTTTCGTTAATTCTGTTTTTGCTGATGTAATCATTGGTTTTTCTGCCTATGAAAATGGTGATTACACGACTGCATTTCCACATTTGGTGCAAGCCGCTGATGAAGGCAATGAAGAGGCAATGTATTTATTAGGGCGTATGTATCAATATGGCTATGGTGTTATTAAAGACGATGCTAAAGCAAAAGAATGGTACCAAAAATCAGCTGAAAAAAATAATGCGCTTGCCCAACTGAGTTTAGGTTTTCTATATGATAATGGTAAAGGTGTAAAACAAGATTTCCAACAAGCTTTTGCCTGGTATATGAAAGCTGCGGCACAAGGGAATCCAATTGCACAACGTAACATTGGTTTAATGTATGCAGTGGGTGATGGGGTTGAGGCAAGTGAGGCAAAAGCGTTTGATTGGTTTAAAAAATCCGCTGAACAGGGTTATGCACGAGCACAGGTTAATTTAGGTTATCAATATATGGTTGGTCACGGAACACCTAAGGATGTGGAAAAAGCATTATATTGGTATGAAAAAGCAGCTGAACAAGGTGATGCCAAAGGACAATATAGCCTGGGTCTTCTATACACTGGCAAATATGGGATAGCACAAGATCAGCGTGCAGCGGCATATTGGTTTTCAAGTGCTGCTAATCAAGGACATAAAAATGCGCAAGCTTACTTGGCCTATCAATATTTAAATGGATTAGGGGTAGAGCAAAATGCCGAAAAAGCCGCCTACTGGTATCAGGCTTCAGCTGAACAAGGCAATGCTCAAGCTCAAGCTGAATTAGGACAATTATTACTTAGTGGAACGGGAATTGATAAGGACTATCAACAAGCAGCCTATTGGTTTAGTAAAGCAGCCGATCAAGGGAATGCTGTGGCCCAAGGAAAGTTAGGATATTTATATACAGCAGGTCTTGGCGTAAGCAAGGATTTAAGTAGGGCTTATGCATGGTTAAAGCTCGCTGCTACCAATAAAAATGAACAAGCGGCGAAAGAGCTTTCTCGTTTAGAACCAAGGCTAACTTCTCAGGAAAGACAATTAGGCGACCAAATATTTCAGCAAATGAAAGCAAGAAGCCACTGATTATTTGGCTTATAAAGTATCGAATCCAACATACTTTTTCCAAGCTAGATCTTCTTGTGTATAGTTCGTAACATCAGCAAGAGGCGGCCCTTCTTTTAACCAAAGTGCAAATTTTTCAAGTTGCTCTTCATCACCGCAAGCAAAAACCTCAACACGGCCATCAATTAAATTGCGTGCCCAACCGGTTACACCTAATTTATCTGCTTGCTCTTTTGTGGACGCTCGAAACCATACCCCTTGGACTTTCCCAGAAATATAGCAGTGCATACATAACTGTTTGGTCATAATTTCTTTGTCTATTTATTAGCCGTATAAATGTATCTTATTTGAAATATGAATACTTATCCAGAAAATACAGTTAAAAATTGGAAGCATTGTCTAAAATTGAGCATATTTAATCTATAATGTTTAAATGAACAATTTGTGAGCAATGTGGATGAGTAATAACATTGACTTATATTACCAAAAAAAACGTACACAGGCTCAATATAGCTATACCCCAGTTGGTTATCCTGATATAAATCGTTTAATAAAGAGTCAACCTTATTGGCGTCTAAACCGTTCAATTCTGGAAGATACAAAAAAAACACTCATCCTGGCGGATTGGAGCTTTTCATCCTGGTCCTATTCGAAGACGCAAGCCATTAAATTAAAGTTAAATGAGTTGTTGGAAACAGGTTTTGAAATTTACATCTGGCGAGACAATACATTTACCCCGCTAACAAAAGAAACAATACATACCATTAAAGCAGGGTCAATGAAGGCAATACCGTCAGACGAGGTGATGACTCTAGCGGTAGAGCAAAAAAAATTACTAAAGCCAGCTACCTGTATTCTCGATGATTATCGACTCAATTGTTTATTGGAACCAAAAACAGCAGAAGAACCGCGCAAAATTTATAACAGCCAATTTATTGCTAACAAGACCGCTGAAGAAATTGTCCATGCACTTGCTCGCGCAAATCCCCAAATAGAACAATTAGTACTCAATGAATTTTCTTTGACAACTAATCGCCTTACCGCAAAGATACGCCAAAACCTTCCTCATCTGGTAACAACAAATAATTATCGCTCTCTTCAGTTGGGGAGTGATGCAGCGGCAGAATTATTAAAAAATGGACGACTTGTTCTTGATGATTTAATTTTCGAGATCAATGATCTTACTGATGTAGACACCCTCGGATTTAGTAGTTCTTTCGTTACCGCTGATGAGTTGAATCAACTCCTTTCTAAGCCAAAAGCGTTAACAGAATTATCTTTCGTGGCTTGTCGTCATTTTGTTGATGGTAAAATTTTGCCCCAGACCTTTCCCAAGTTAGAGAAGTTAGATCTACATTCTTGTGTTGTATCGAATGAAAATCTGGGGGCATTACTTACTGGAGCTACAAATCTTAAAGAGTTATTTTTATCTTGTCGGGGGCTTTCGAGCACCCCAGCAATTAAGGTTCATTTTCCAGAGATTGAAAAAATAGACTTTATGAATATGAACCTTGAAGCTTTTAGCTTAAAAGAGCTACTTTCCTCAAAAAAACTAACTTCTTTAATATTTATCAATTGTAAATTACCTCAAGATGAACTTGAAGAAGGGGAGGATGCAGTCGAGCTTGCAGCACTTAGAAAGCTGGATTGTCAAAGAAGTAATCTTTCTGCACATAATCTTTTGCAGATTCTTATGAATGCCCCCAATCTGGAAACATTGAAATTTAGTAATTCCTTACAGAGTGCAGACGCTTTCTTGATGTTGCCAATTTACGCAAATCTTAAAAGTTTGGCCTTAAATCGCAGTGAAATCACTTCAGCCCAATTTCAAGTACTCCTTAGTAAAATACCCAACCTTAAAACTCTAAAGTTGAATTCTTGCACGAATTTAACAGAAGATTTTAATGAATTAAATTGTAGCAACCTCGAGTCTTTAACGATCGATGGAAGTCTACCTCCTGCGAACTTGCAAAAACTATTCTCCGTAACGACAAAATTGAAGAATCTATCTTGTGATCTCTGTGAGGCGAACTGGGAAAGTTTAATCGACAGCTTAAACTTGGAATCAATTGAAACAATAAGTTTTCGGCAATGCAATATTGATTGCAAAAACTTAAAACGATTGATTCAATCAGCGCCAAGATTAAACAAGATGGATTTTAGTAATTGTTCTGAGCTAGTGATCGATGCAGAATTAGAGCAATTATTAAAATCACGTCAATTGGCTCACTATGCTTCAGAACAGGGTGTCAGTAATCATATACCCTTCGAAGAAGACAATAAAAAAACCATACATCAGGAGCCTCTGAACAATAAAATCGATACGGTTGAAAAAGTTGATGCAGATACACGCATCAACCCTGACAAAAAATTTAATGTTAAACGAATTTTTTACCCCATTGATGCAAATGATTCATTACCTCCGGTAAATTATGATCGCCTCAAAGTCTTTAATGGTGTACGAATAACCTCCTCTCCTTGTACTCTGGAAGATGCCTTTACATTGACTAAAGAGGGATCAGCAGAGCTTGTAGCAGTTGAACTCCAAGCGTGTAACGATGATGTTTTCGCTATTGGGGAGTCGCTCAAAAAAAATGAAAATTTTCGCCGATATTACGCAAAACAAGAGTTACTCTTAAATCAAGAGTGGCAAGCATTAGCTTCTTTGTCACCTAATGAGAAAATGACTCATTACCATATTGAACCCGATACCTTGGGTGTTGAAATTCAATATTCATTACGTGATAACCAGTATTATATTCGCTCTAAGAAAGGAACCCAGGAAGTCTCCATCGATTTTTTGCTTAAGGTACCAAATCAGACAACTACCTTACCTGTGGCAATTAATGAAATGATTGCGCGTTATAATCATTTCAGTGCTGGAGCACTGAAAAAAGATAAAGAAAATCCAAATGGTTATGACTATTTACGTTATATCCAAGAACAAGAAAAGGGGGCATGTCGTCATCGAGCGATTGCTTTTAAAGATTGGATGGAAAAAAATTATCCAAATAATCCAGTCCGTATCATGAATAATACCTGCCATTCTTATGTGGAAATCTACCATGATGATCAATGGGTTGGCTGTGATTTAGGAGGTTATCCAGCTGAATTAATCCTGGATGAAACAACGAAACCCCAAGCAATTAAAAGAAATCCATTTATTTCGTGGCTTGAAACATGGAGCAAGCGACGACTAAATTTTGTTTCGATTGAGCATTATTGCCAGCATTTACTGCAAAAAAATGATAGTAAAAAACAGTTAATTGAACTGTCTAATGACAATGATGTAAATGCGCTTCAGTTAGTTTTGCAAAATTATTGTCAGCATGTATCAAAGCCTGTCTATTATATTAACAGTCCTGATGATTTGGTTTGCTCCGCACCTTTTATTGAGCGTAAAGGAACACAAGGGATAATTTGCCAAGGGCCGGGTGGTCCGCTTTATGATTTTTTAGAAGCCCATCGCCATACTGCAGAAGCCCCGGTTCTTATTATAAATTATGCTCATTTTAGTGCCGATGATATCGTGCGATTTAATGGTTTGCTTGATGATATACGTCATGCTGATGGTACACTTTTACCCGAATCAACGTCGATAATTGGTCTGACCAATCCCCATAAACCGCAAAGCTATCAAGGGGAGGATTTTTACTCACGATTTGATGACGTGCAAACGTTTCCATTAGCGTCTGTTTTGTTGCAGGATTCAGCGCCTTCTTTAGCTGTATTAGAGAGTGCTCAAAACTCAGGTCCGTCTTTTCCTCTTAATCTTTATCATGCCTCCGATTGGGAGGAACGACTTTTAGGACGTTGGGTGCTTCATAAAGATAATCTTTATTTTGAAGAAGGCGAGTTAGCCAATGCTTTAAAATCGGGTTTACCCATTGAGTTGCAGAATGCACCTTGGGAAGATGAACGTTTTGTCCAATTTTGGCTTTCTGCACAGATCCATAAGAAAGTTCATCAGCTGGGACAAACAATAGAAATACCGGCAAATTTGCAATTGTTAAAAAGTGAAGGTTACGACTGGAGCGCATTAGGTCAGCAGGTGACAATGCGTGCTGGTTGTTCGCCAAATGCCAAAGTGCTTAATAGCACCTGTTTTAGCGAATTTTTTAATTGCTATCAATGTGATAATACCAATAATACACTCGATCAAACACCTGGTGTTATCGAATGTTTTTCTCACAAAGAGCTGGAAGTTAATGTAACATCACCTCTTTCTGATGACGAATGGGCCATGCTTTTGAGCGCCTGTCAAAAGCACCAGGTTAAATTAACCTGTCACATTGCGGCAGGCGTTAGTGTTCCTTCATTGCTGAAGTACAAAGTGCCCTCTGGCGAAATGCCCATCAGTAAACTTTGGATGGGTGAACTTGACTCTACGATGGTGATTGCCAGCAATGAGGTCAATGTTACAGTTAAGAAACTCACCAAGAATGACCTTGACTGGCAAGTGATTGATGTTACTGAATGTCAAAGCGCGGATCTGCTTGTTGCTATAGAAGGAAAATTCAATACGGAAAAATTGAAATTTGAATTCAATCAAAGTGAAAAAGCACTCTTAACAGCTCTAGCTACAAAGAAAAAGGTCATTTTAAAAGGAAAATTTTCCAAAGAACTCGGTGATTCTTTAGCGTCTCTTCTGCTTGCCCGTAAGACAACAAAAGAGCCAGAAGGACAATTGATTTTAGTCAGTGAGGATACCAGCGCGTTTAATTACTTTGATCCTTTGCGTGATGATGTGAGTATCAAAGACATCGATGATTGCCTATCACAAGAGTTTCCACGAGAGCTTCTTAATTGCTTGACTAAGGAGCAATGGGAACAAGAATCACTCAATCAACTTAAAGCAAGGCTTTATTTTTTTCAGGATCATCCCGAAAGATCAAGCGATGATGCCTGGCAAGGCATGCATGACTTACCAATAGCAATACGTTTTACAGACTTTAATGCAATGAATAGTAAGGAAAAGGCTGATATTTTTACAGCTCAACGCTTGGAGGCGGTTAATCGCATACTTAAGAGGAGCCCTTATGCTTTTCTAACTGGTTTGACGGCAGTGGGTAAATCAACCTTTGTTGAAAAATATTTACACGATAAAAATAATACACTTTATCAAGGCGAGTCTCAGATTCTTGCGTGGGCGCAGGACTCTTCTAATGCAAGAAAAATTTTATTTATTGACGAAGCCAATATTGAAAGTCGTCAGTGGAGCGAGTTTGAAGGATTATTCAACAAGCCCCCTGGAATTTTAATTAATGGCAAATATTATCCTTTAACCGATAAACATAAGGTTATTTTTGCGGGGAATCCATTAAATTATGGGGGAGAACGTCAACTTGCTCCATTTTTTGCACAACATGGTAATGCAGTTTTATTTGAACCCATGCCGCAAGAATTTATTTATGAAGAAATAATTAAACCCATTTTTATTGGTACGAATATTGAAAATCAAACCTTATCTATCGCTGAACCGCTATTGAAAGTTTATCGTTTTCTTTGTGAGCACTCCAAAGATGAAGTTCTTATTTCTCCACGTGAAATTCAGATGATGGCACTGTTGGCATTGTCTGCCTATGAGCAAGGAGTTAATGCTGATTTAGAAAGCCTTGCCAAACATTATGCTTATCAACTTGGTAAAACACTTGTACCGTCGATGTTGGAAAAAAAATTCAAAGAGCAATTTGAATCAGTGGCCTCATTAAACAGCATTTTTGTTGAGGAGGAGCGTACAACAGATTTTCTTATAGCGCCTTCTCGTCAGGAAATTCATCGCCAATTAGATGAGTTATTGCAACTGCGTATGCTTCGCCAGACAACGACAAATAAAGCTCAAAAATACGGCGGAATTAATGGCATTGTTTTGGAAGGTGAACCAGGTATTGGTAAAAGTGAAATGGTCATTGCAACATTGATCGCTCATGGATACAAAGAGGCAGTTCTGCTGGATAAAAAATCTGAGGTACTGGAATCCATAACAAAACCACAAAAAATCTTTTATCGTATGCCTGTTAGCATGCAGTATGAAGATAAAAAGCGCTTATTATTGAAAGCATTTGACGAGGGGGCTGTTGTTATCATTGATGAAATCAATAGCTCGCCGATGATGGAGCGTTTATTGAATGATTTATTAATGGGCAAAACACCTGAAGGAAAATCTCCCATGCACCCTGGTTTTTTATTAATCGGCACACAAAATCCAATCACAATGGCAGGGCGTTTAGCCATGGGAAATGCGCTTGGCAGGCGCCTGATTAAGGCCATATTGAATCCTTACACGCCAAAGGAAATGCAAGAAATTCTCCACAAAAAGGGAATTGCTCCCGAGGTAGCAATGGAAATGGTCGATGCTTATACGGTTTGCTCTACAAAAGCAAAAACAAACAACTTCAATCCATCACCAACGTTCAGAGACTTATTAAGAGTCGCAAAATATTATCTAAGCTCTTTATTTAAGAAAATGGAAAAAGCTGAAATTACGCGGGAACAAGATACTGAACGAATAAGTAAGGAACATCCACTCACCAAACAATTTCAACGTTACAATAAAGTATGTGAGAAATGTGATAGTAACTTGGAGAAAGCAAACATTTTACTTAAAGATTATGTAAGTCCTCGTATATTTTCAGGTTCTTGGAAAAAACTTTATAGCCAAGAGATTGGTGCCATCGTTAAAAAAATTAACAAAGGAGAAATCCAGACTGTTGTTGAGTTGTTAACACAATTACAGAAAATTAATGTGGCGGAAAAAGATCCACTAGCAAAGCGTATCCAATTTATTCATGAGGTATTGCTGCCTTCAGAGGTTAAGCAAGTAATCGAAGTCAGTGAATCTAATGAAAGAGAAAACCAAAACCTAATTAACCCATCGGTCGCCCAATTTTAAATCATGTCGCTTGATATTCGATATCCCCTCACAAGCGACTCAAATTGGTTATGATCAAGATTTGGGTAAAAAAGTCACAAGTTTGATAAATTGACTACCAATCACGTATAATGCCTGCATAATTCGTATTTATTCACATTGTCTATGAAATATTTTGCTTATCTTCTGCTAACAATAAGTAGCTTGATTCATGCAAAAAACTATACTGTCAAACTTGGTGATACAAACGTTAACATTATAAAGCAAATTGGCCATGGTAAAACGTTTGTTCATTTGCATGAGAACGAAGTCACGGCGTTACAAGCAGCCAAAATCTATGTGAAACGTCACGGTGGTACTCTGATTACATTAAAACATTCTGGTAATCGTAATATTGTCTTTCACTTAAATCGTGTTCGTTACGAATTTGATCCAAACCGTATTTTTACCAATGCAGGTATTACTAAAACGCTTAAACAATTTGGTCCCTATTCTTTTGAGGCCCACCAGGAAGTTAGGAAGCTTGCGCGAAAAATTATATGTTTAATTCCACCAGGGAAAGTAATTGCTGTTCATAATAATCGTGGGTATTCCATTAAAGAATATTTTCCACGCCATCCCTTAGCCGGCGATGCCAAGGCGTTGAATTATATTCCCACATCAAGTTATCGCAATTTTTATTTTGTGACTCAACGGCGAGATTTTAGTCGTTTGAAAAAATTGCAGTTTAATGTAGCCCTACAAGCTAACAAAGCAACGAATGATGGTTCTTTATCCTACTACTTGGGAAATAAAGTTTATATTAATATTGAAGCTGCTTATGGTGCATTAACACAGCAGTTAAAAATGCTTAATAATGCATAAATTAGGAGAGAATGCGTACTAAGGTGTATTCAAACTCTCCCTAAGTATACTTACCGCAATATTGCCTTTTTTGTCTTTACTGCGTTTAATGATGGTATAGGTTGTCAAGTTTAATTCCTCACTTGAAACAGTGGCGACGCTTAAAAAATACTGACTATCAATCGTGATTTGTTCATTGCGAATATTTAATTTTTGTAATAACGGTCCAATATCTTTTAAATCTTGAATACCATTTTCACCACGGGCAGTAAGTAATTCACGAACTTGCTCATTATTTAAACCATTGCCCAAGCTGGTTAATACTTCTTTAGATGCTGTATTGATATTAATAGGGGTTGTTTCTGGCAGTGCGGTCAGGTAGCTTTGCAGTGTCATATAAAGCTTCGCATCGACATTTTTTAGTAAACGCAGTTCGGATGGATGTTGCAACAATTGTTGTCCTGGATAATAAGGGGGCTTTTGATGTAAATAATAATTAATAAATTCATCCTGCCCACGGCCAGGCTGATAAGGAGTCATCCAATCACGCATCGTCAAAATCATTTCTCCGCGTTGTGTAGGATTTAATTTTGTCGGTATTACATCTAAAAGTTTTAAAAAAGTCGCTGCATAGGTTTTATCTGCTAAATTATTCAGATTAAATTGAGCCTGTAGATCATATAAACCGCCCTTAATTTTTAACTCAGGATAGATGGTTTGTAATTTTGGGGGAAAATCAAGAACTTTTCCAAATCGATCACCCACTGTATAGCGATGTTTTTTATCCGCTAATTCACTTAGCGCCCAAAAAGAAACTGCTTGAGATGCTAAATAAAGTTTATCGCTGAGTATGCTTAGACGGGTTCGATAAATATCAAGTTGGAGACGTGTGCTCATCGCTGTTGCGGCGATGGCAACCATTGTCATAATAAACAAGGCCGAGATTAGCGCACTTCCTTGCTGTTTGGTTTTAATGTTCACTATATAGTGCCTCAGGAATGGCAAAGAGCAGGCTCATTTTATCCCAGTCTTTTAATGTAAGATTTAATTGAATGGCTTTGGGAAGAGGCTCGGCTCGCTGATTTTGCTGCAAAGCATTCTCTCGCCATTCTGGCAAAACCTGTAGCGTCTGATTCAGGTATGCAAAACGACAAGCAAGGAGATTATCAATAAGTACTTTATCGCTATAATGATCACGATTTACCGGATCAAGAACTTGCCAGCTTCGACGCAACAATTGATTATCATGGCAAACGTAAGCAATACGTTGAAGAGTACTACGCTTTTCCTGGCTATTGGGATTTTCCACACCAACTCGAGTAAATTCAAGATATTGAGGTTGACCAATAAAGGCAGGAAACAGATGCATTTCATTACCGCGAATAGAGCGTGGGATAATTTGTATCGAATCTCTTTGCATCAGAATGACGGCTAATTGCAAAATGTTAAGACGCTCGGCTTGTTGACTAACTCGGGCTTTCGTATTAAATGAATAATACATTGCAGAAGAGGTAATGGTTGCAAGAATAGCAAACACGGCCAGAGCTATAAGAATTTCAATTAATGTAAAACCTGCTTTTTTACTCATTTAAATACCGAAAAGCAATTAGGGGATTAGTGAAAGGCCCTGCCTGATTTTTACTCGTTGTTATCGTAATTTGCTGTACTGACTTGATTGGTGTCGCGTTAATTTTTACTCGCCAGTACCAGCGTTGCCCAAGCATGTTTGTAATTTGGGTTACTTCTTTGCTTGGTGTAACCGTTAATAGACCTAATTGGACCATGGTCACACCTTGGATAGCAATCCAATGACTGATGGTTTTTTCTTGCAGTCGTTGCGTATTTGCAACATTTTGTGCAGTTGCTTTAAGAAGGGCGGTTAAAGCAATGGCAATAACAGATAGAGCAATAAGAACTTCTATCAGTGTAAAACCACATTGCTTGGGGGAAGAGAATTTTTTCATGGTGTTCGCGGTAATAATACAGTGACGATGCCATTAGGTTTGCCAACAACAGTAGCAAGTTTTGGTTTTTGATTCGTACCAAAATCCAAGCTAAAAGGAGTGATATCTCCTGAAGCGCTAATGATAATGTCTGGATTTTTAGTAATAGTGTGCATCCTTTGCAAATTAACAGTAATATTACTTGGAAAATATTGGGTACGAAATATTGTTTTCTCTACCATAGGTTTCCATACGTTTTGTTCAAATCTGAAGGTTTGAAAGTTTTCTTTGTTAATGGTAATTCCCAACGGGGTCATTTCCAGTATGGCGCGATGTTGAGTGAGTTTAATATAGTTTGCAAACTGTTCAGCAGACACCACTGCTCGTCTGGAGGCGCCAAAATCGCCAAAAGAAAGTAAAGCAAATCCTATGGTGATACCAATAATAATCAGTACCACCAAAATTTCGATAAGGGTAAAACCCTTAGCGCGCATTCCAATTACCTATTTCAGCATTGATTCCAGTACCTCCGGGTTGTCCATCAGCACCCAATGTGAAAACATCCACTTCACCATGTTCTCCTGGATTTAAATATAAATAATCTCTGCCCCATGGATCTTTAGGGAGGGACTGCAGATATTGTTTCCAATCTCTTGGAATGGGATTGCTGGTTGGCTTTTCAACGAGGGCTACTAAACCCTGGTCAGTGCTTGGATAAACGCCATTATCTAATTTATAAAGATCGAGTGCATTTTGAATAGCTAATACGTCTTGTTTTGCTTTAACAACTCTAGCCTCATCTGGGCGGCTAATAATTTTAGGCACAACAATTGAGGCAAGAATACCAAGAATAACCACTACAACCATAATTTCAATTAATGAAAAGCCGCTTTGTTTACTCATTAAAAAACTCCTAATTGACTGAATTTAAATATCTAACTTACTAATTGCTCCATAGAGAAAATAGGGAGCAGGGTTGCTAAAACAATAAATAGAACAACTGCCCCCATAAATAAAATAACCATCGGCTCAAGCAACGTTAATGCTGTATCGATTAAGCGTTTTACTTCACTATCCAGATGAGAAGCCGCACGCTCCATCATTATGGCAATCTGTCCGCTTTTTTCACCGCTTGCAATAAGATGTGTTGCCATAGGACTTAAAAAACCAGTTTCTTTAAGTGCCTGATTTATCGCTGTTCCCTCACGAACGCGGATAGTGGCTTGATCAAATGCATTTCGCATCACAAGATTTGTAATCAAACTCGCAGAAACTCGCATCGTTTCAAGAACACTAACCCCTGCGGCAAATAAAATCCCAAAAGTATGAATATAACGCGCCACATTGACTGAGCGAACAAGATAAGACGTAATGGGCAATTTTAACAGAATTCTATGCCAGCCTGTGCGAATGTTAACGTTGGCAAGGCTTTTCTTGAATGCAACTAAAAGCGCAATAATTATTAATAGAACAATTAGCCCATAGGATTTAATAAATTCGCTGATAGTAATCAATACCTGGGTCATTGCTGGTAAGGATTGGCCGCTACTGGTGAATACTTCAATAATTTTGGGAACAACAAAAGCTAACAAGAAACTAATAATTGCCGTGGAAACGATAATCATTAGTGAAGGATAAATCAAGGCCTGTTGAATTTTTTGTCTGGTTTCTTGCTGATTCTCAGTGTAGTCAGCCAGTTTTTCAAGTACTAAATCTAATCGTCCGGTTTGTTCGCCGGCTCCGACAGTTGCTCGATATAGTTCCGGAAAGGCATTTGGAAACTCTCCCATTGCTTGCGCAAGGGCATATCCTTCTACAACTTTCGCACGAACACCTATAATTAATTCACGTACCTTATCTTTTTCGGTTTGCTCACTTACACCACGTAACGACTCTTCAACAGGAATCCCTGCTGCAAGTAAAGTAGCTAATTGTCGAGTTAATAGCGCTAATTCTTGCGCCGACAGTTTATCTTTTTTTCGAGCTTGCTGCTGTTTAGCCAAGGTGCGAATTTGAGTTGGGATCATCCCACGTTCACGCAATAATTGGCGTGCATGGCGTTCTGAATCAGCTTCAATAACGCCTTTGGTGATATTTCCAGTTTTGTTTAGCGCTTGGTAATGATAGGCGCCCATAATAATTAAAAATAGTTTACTGATAAACCAGTTTAATCTATTGGGTTTCGTAAGTCACTTAAGGTAGACTAGCGGTGGCTAATCTTGGAGAGAAAAATGAGTAAAGATATACTACTTGCGGCAATAAAAGAACATGATGCTAAATTTATTGATTTGCGATTTACCGATACTCGCGGGAAGGAACAGCATATAACAATTCCAGTATCTGCAGTGGATGATGATTTTATTGAAAATGGAAAGATGATTGATGGTTCGTCTATTAAGGGATGGCAGAAGATTCATCAATCGGATCTGGCGCTTATACCTGATTTAACGACTACTCTACCAGACCCCTTTTACCAAGATAATACACTTATTGTTCGCTGTGATGTTGTCGATCCACAAACCATGTTGGGTTATGACAGGGATCCTCGCTCAATAGCACGACGAGCTGAAATCTATTTGAAATCAACCGGGATTGCCGACGAAGCGCTTTTTGGACCTGAACCTGAATTTTTCCTGTTTGATAGCGTGCGTTGGGGCAACAATATTCATGGAGCATTTTACGAAATAGAGTCGGATGAAGGTCAGTGGAATTCAGCCAAGGTTTTTGAAGGCGGTAACATTGGACACAGACCAAGTGTTAAAGGCGGGTATTTCCCTGTGCCACCTGTAGACTCTTCACAGGATATTCGTTCAGCTATTTGTTTGACACTAGAATCATTAGGGATGGTTGTTGAGGCTCATCATCATGAAGTCGCTACTGCTAACCAATGTGAGGTAGCAACCAAGTTTAATAGTTTGACTAAGAAAGCAGATGAGATGCAGCTATTAAAATATGTAATTCACAACGTGGCACACAATTACGGTAAAACAGCAACCTTTATGCCAAAACCCTTAGTTGGTGATAATGGTAACGGGATGCATTGCCATCAATCATTGGTGAAGGATGGTGTAAACTTATTTGCCGGTGATCAATATGCAGGTTTATCAGAAACAGCACTTTATTATATTGGTGGCATTATCAAGCATGCTCGTGCTCTAAACGCATTGACTAACCCCGCAACCAACAGCTACAAGCGGTTAGTTCCTGGTTTTGAAGCGCCTGTACTTCTGGCTTATTCAGCTCGTAACCGTTCTGCGGCAATTCGTATTCCACACGTTAGCAGTCCGAAGGCACGTCGCATTGAAGTCCGTTTCCCTGATCCTATGGCGAATCCCTACCTTGCTTTTTCCGCAATGATGATGGCTGGACTTGATGGAATACAGAAAAAAATCCATCCTGGACAACCAATGGACAAAGATTTGTATGATTTACCACCAGAGGAATTAATTGATGTACCCACAGTGTGCAACTCTCTGGAACAGGCTGTATATCATCTGCAGCAAGATCAGGAATTTTTATTACAAGGCGATGTATTCTCCAAGGATTTCATCAATAGTTATATTGAACTTCGCCAACAGGAAATATCGCTAATTCGAAGCATGGTTCATCCACTTGAATTTGAATGGTATTACAGTCTCTAAATAGTGAAGTATTTCGCCATTTTATTGTTTCTGGTCATTAATCCTTTGTTTGCTGAAATTTACAAATGGATTGATGACCAGGGTATTACTCATTTTAGTGATTCTCCTCATGAAGGTGGCAACCATATTAAATTGCCTGCCACACAATATAATTTAGTCCCAGTACCAGCAAAAAAAGAGAAGGTTGTTAATCAGCAGCAGAAATTACAACCTTATGAACTCACTATTATTCAACCTGAAGATAAAGCGACTATTCGTAATAATCAGGGGAAATTAATCGTCAATGTACATATTAACCAGTTGTTGAGGCCTAATTATCAATTAATACTAGTTTTGGATGGGAAAAAAGTGAAGCAGTCTAAAACAACATTGACTTTCATCCTGAATGGGATTGAGCGAGGTACGCATAATTTAGTTGTAGAAGTACTTGATGAAAAAGACAGTGTTCTTTTTACCAGCAAACCAGTAATCTTTTATATGCATAGACCTTATATCCATCCTGACCACAAGATTTAGAAGTGCTGGAAATAACGAAATTCCCTCTTGAAATTATCGATATAACCCTCATATAACATGACCTAATAGACTATTTTTTGTAGAAATTTGGAGATTTATAAATGGCAAGTAAGCAGCAAACGATGGGTTTTCAAACTGAAGTAAAGCAAATGTTGCACTTAGTGGTTCATTCTCTTTATTCAAATAAAGAGATATTTTTACGCGAATTAATTTCTAATGCTTCGGATGCTTTAGACAAACTGCGTTTTCTTGCTCTTTCAGATTCTGCTCTCTATGAAGATGATTCTGATTTACGTATCTCTATTGATTTTAATGAAAAAAATAAAACCATCAGTATCAAAGACAATGGCATTGGCTTAAGCTGGGATGAGGCGGTGGAAAATTTAGGTACTATTGCTAAATCAGGAACAAAAGAGTTCGTTAGTCATCTAACTGGCGAAGGGGCTAAAGATGCTCACCTAATTGGTCAATTCGGGGTGGGTTTTTACTCAGCATTTATTGTTGCTGATAAGGTGACAGTAAAAAGTCGCAAGGCAGGCCTGAAACCCGAAGACGGAATTGTTTGGCAGTCTAATGGCGAGGGCGAATTTACTATAAGCCAGGAAAAGAAAGCAGAGCGGGGTACAGAGGTAATATTACATCTGAAGAAAGATCAGGATGAGTTTTTAAGTGATTGGCGGCTGCGCAATGTCATTACTAAGTATTCGGACCACATCTGCTGGCCAATCATTATGAAAAAAAGAGAAGAGGACGGTAAGGAATCCAATGATTTTGAAACAGTGAATAAAGCAACCGCACTTTGGACATTACAGAAATCTGAAATCAGTGATGAAGATTATAAAACGCTCTATAAACATATCTCTCATGATTTCCAGGAGCCGTTAACCTGGTCTCACAATCATGTTGAAGGGAAACAAGATTATATCAGTTTATTATATATTCCTTCTCATGCGCCCTTTGATTTATGGCAGCAGGAAACGAAGCATGGTCTAAAACTTTATGTAAAACGCGTTTTCATTATGGATGATGCTGTTCAATTTTTACCAAGATACCTGCGCTTTGTAAAAGGAATCATTGATGCGAGTGATTTGCCCTTAAACGTGTCACGCGAAATTTTACAGGAAAATAAGCAGGTTGAAGCGATTAAGTCAGCATCTACTAAACGTGTGCTTTCAATGCTGGAGAAACTTAGTACTCAAGATCAAGAGACTTATCAAAAATTTTGGGATCAATTTGGTTTAGTGCTGAAAGAGGGCCCTATTGAGGATTATAGTAACCGCGAAGCAGTTGCTAAATTGTTGCGTTTTACTACAACCAAGAATGATTCTGAAAAACAAAATGTTTCATTGACAGATTATGTTTCTCGCATGAAAGAGGGGCAAGATAAAATCTATTATCTCACTGCATCAAGCTATAATGCGGCAAAGCATAGTCCTCATCTTGAAATTTTTAAGAAAAAAGATATTGAAGTTCTCTTGCTCGGTGATCGTATTGATGAATGGTTAGTCAGTTATTTAAGTGAATTTGATGGTAAAAAGCTACAGTCAATTAGCAAAGGTAAAATTGATTTAGATATAGAAGATGCACCAGAAATTAAACAGCAAGAGGAATCATTAGCCCCTATGTTGAAACATATTAAGGAAGTTTTAGCTGACAAAATTAAAGATGTGCAATTAACAAATCGCCTAACCGATTCGCCAGCATGTATTGTGGCGGATGAAAATGACATGGGATTGGAAATGCAACGTATTTTACAAGCTGCAGGTCAACAATTGCCCGATATCAAGCCAATATTTGAGATTAATCCTGAACATACTTTGATTAAGCGCTTGCACGGCATTACGGATGATAGTCGTTTTGCTGAGTGGGTGGTTATGTTATTTGAGCAGGCAGTTTTGGCTGAAGGAGGACAATTAGATAATCCAGCTGATTTTGTTAGCCGGGTTAATAAGCTTTTGCTCGAAGCATAATTAAATCAGTAGAAGGTTGTATGAACGCAACCTTCTACTGATTGATATATAACTCGTCATTATCCCATTGATAACGATTGTATTTGACTATTGTGTAACAAATCTTCCAACAAGCCTCCGGTTGGCAGAGAAATTTGTTGTGTTTCTAACAATGAAAATAATTCCTTTAATTGGTATTGGGTTCCATTGAGCAAACGCTCCCTATTGATGTCAAAAATTTGTTGATCTTGCATTTCAAAAGGAAGAGTACAATAGTTCTCCAAGAGATTATTTAATCGATTTAATCCTGCACTTTCTGCTTCAGCGGGGTTTTGCTTCAAGAGCTGGATGGTTATTTTAATTTCCTCGCTAATCTGCTCTTCCCATTGTTTCTGCATAGTTCGGTGGTCGCTAATTTTTTGAGCCATGGATATAAAAAAGTTTTTTTCTTCTTCAGATTCTGCGTCTAGTTGTTTGACAAGTTCTTCTTTTGCAATTTGAAATTGATGAAGAGGTACTTGATATAAGCAAAAAATAAAAGAGCCTTCAAGCAAATAACCGGAATCGCTATCTCTTCGGAGTGCAAAATAATTTTTAATGCTTTCAACTGCTTTTTCGCCTGCGGCTTTCTTTCTATCTGTAGAGACCCCGAAATCATTGGGCTTAATATCTACATTCATGGATACTACATTAGGACCATATTCCTTAACGCTTTTTTGCATCTCATAACGACCGCTCACGCCATTGGCTCCAAAAAAGATTTTTATTAAATAACCAATAAAAGCCATTATAAAATTTAATGGTTTGCCCGGGCCATAGGTGTGCATGTTGGCCTCATCCTCAGGCAATAATAGCAGTAAGAGGCTATCAAGCCGTTTCTCAAGATCAGTAGCAAAGGCAGTTTGATGCGTCGGCGTTAACAGACTGCGATACATACCTCCGTCAACAAAGGCAACTTCTTGACCGCCTATATTAATATAATGAGGTTTAAAAACCGGAGGTATAGCACAAGAGGCTGCGACTGCATCCACAATGCGAATGTCTTTATGAGTGGAGTAAGAGAATAGATGCGGTTTACCATCGGCCAGACTTACCGCTAAAACAGACAATGATTTCACCTTGTTAAGAAAGCCTAACTCATTAAACACATTTTTCAGCTTTTCCAAATCCTCAAATGTAATTTTATCTTGATGGGTTTCCAACATCATGATTTGTTTTAGTAAACCTTCATTTTTATTGGTTTGACAAATTTCCTTAGCTTCCATGAGTCGCTTTAAGAAAAATCGTTTTCCATTCTCTTCAATCATGTGTTTTAATTGAGTCGTATAATAAATTCCTTTTCCACCTCTGAATATGCTCCAGTCTGTAAGGAGAGAACGGAAATCTGTTTGAGTCAGCTCATTAATTTCTTCAGCAGTAGCGCCGTAACTTATAAGCAAAGATGTGATGGCTCCAGCAGATACTCCATAGACACATTCAATACCTGATAAAACATCTGTTTCCTCTAAATACCCCAAAACCGGAGCATAGACTGCGCCTCTGGCTCCACCCCCACCAAGGGATAGAGTTTTTACTGATGGGATAGGTAAAAAAATTTTAAACTGTTTTTTCATGAGAGTGTGATTTTGCTCAAAATGGTTTATATATTATCAAAATAAACAGAGATAAACTAGAATATTGCAGACACTATTGAAAGACAGTATCTACAGATTATTAAAGAAGTTGCCTAAAATTGAATGTAGGGTGTTTAAACTTGTAAGTAAATTTAATATATACAGAATTTAATGGAAGTATACAGATGTAGCTTTGATGTCGAGCAGCAAAATCAAGATTTTCATCTGGTCCTTATAATTATCAGCGGCGTCAAGGCTACAAATTATTTAATCATCATGTCAAAGGGAATGATTATTTAAGGAGAGCCACCATGAGAGCCGCAGAATTTAATCAAGCAACAGCAGATAAGTTTGCCGAAAATGTACTAACTATGATGAATCAAGCTGCATTGACATTGATGTTATCAATTGGGCATCGGACAGGGCTGTTTGATGCAATGAGTAAGATGTCTTTTGCGACGAGTTCTGAAATTGCAAAAGAGGCTAATTTGAATGAGCGTTATGTTCGTGAGTGGCTTAACGCATTAGTCACTGGTGGCATTATTCACTATGACATGAATGAAAAAAAATATTACTTACCCTTGGAACATGCCGCATTTCTCACTAGAAAAGCCTCCCCCAATAATTTAGCTGTAATGGCTCAATTTATTCCCGTTCTTGCAAATGTAGAGGATGCACTTGTGGATTCATTTGTTAACGGTGGTGGGGTACCTTATGAAGCTTATCCACGATTTCATGAGGTAATGGCAGAAGAAAGCGCACAAACAATTTTATCTGCCCTGATTGATAGTATTTTACCATTAGTAAATGGGTTAGTACCTAAATTAGAAAGGGGTATTCGTGTATTGGATATTGGTTGTGGTTATGGTCATGCACTTCTTCATATGGCAAAAACGTATCCTAAAAGCCATTTTGTTGGCTATGATCTATGTACTGAAACGATTGAGCATGGGCAGAAGCTAGCTAAAGAAAACGCATTGACCAATATCGATTTTATCCAAAAAGATCTAGCCAATTGGCATGAAAAGGAAGTATATGATTTGATTACTGCTTTTGATGTTATTCATGATCAGGCAAAACCAAAAGATGTTTTACAAGGAGTGTACGATGCACTGAAGCCGGATGGTTTTTTTCTTATGCAAGATATCAGAACTTCAACCGCTGTAGAAAAAAATATTGGGAATCCTATAGCACCGTTCGTTTATACAATTTCTTGTATGCATTGTATGACTGTTTCCTTGTCTCAAAATGGTGCAGGGCTTGGAGCTGCATGGGGAGAGGAGCTGGCCGAAGAGATGTTGCGGGATGCTGGATTTACAAAAATTTCCCGACATTATTTAGAACACGATATATTGAATAGTTATTATATCGTACAAAAATAATCGTTAAAGTGAATTTGTTAACAGAAATAAAGCGCAGCAGTGTTGCCACGCTAGAGACGAGTTTAGTGATCTGTGTTAATGGCTTTCTGTTGGGCTTGTTTATAAGCCCAACGACCATGGTTACGCAGAATTCTAGTATTGCAAAGAAATAGTCTGATATAGACCTGAAGCATTACTCGTCTGTTAAGCGGAAATACTTTGTGCCAAAGTAACGCTGCAATTTTTTTCTTATTGTACCACGGCTGATTCCAAGCATTTTTGCTGCTTGTAGTTGGTTTCCACGACGCTTTTCCATAACGGCTTGTAAAAGAGGTGGTTCAACTTCTGAAAGAATCATGTCATAGAGATCGTCAATAGGCTTATTTTTATTTTCAGCAAGAAAACGGGTTACTAAACTATATACCAAATCTTGAAGCCCTTGATCTTGTTTCACGATTTGTGAAGTGGCTTGTGTTTCAATGACATTCATCATAACTTCCTTATTCTAGTTAAATCATTCTATCCAAATACTTTCATCATCAAATGAAAGCAAAATTAATTGTACATGAAGGCTAATTGATAATCTAGAATTTACGAAAAAATTGCAGCCTTTTTATGATTAATTAAGAGGATTTTTTGCGATAATGTATTAAGGAATTAGGTTTAATTCCTGTTTAACCAACTCACTTAAACTGCAATCAGCTTGAGGACCTGAAAGAGAATGTTTTAGTTGTTTAAGACGAGTAATCATGCGATTAATGGTGTCATTATCTGTCAATAATTGAGTTAGCATTCGGCTTAATTCTCTCGCATTGCAATCATACTGTAATAATTCCGGTACAACCATTTCATTTTTTAATAAATTACATAGGCCGAGGTATTTCACACGAATTACTTTAGTAGCAGCAATGTAACTAAGCAAAGAGGCTTTATAAATGATACACATGGGCTTTTCTAATAAAGCACATTCTAAAGAAGCTGTACCCGAGGCAACAACAACACAATCACTGCAGGCGACTACATCTGTTGCTTTACCAAGTATAAACGATATCTGTAGATTGCTGTTATTAAAATAAGAAGTCACAAATTCCGGTTTTAAACTCCCTGCAATGGGGAGAACAAAATGTAAATTCTCATGTTCTTGACTTAGTATCTTGGCAGTTTTTATTAATACAGGAAGATGTTTTTCTATCTCATTATTCCTGCTGCCTGGTAGCATGGCAATAAGACGTTTATTCGTTGGTAATCCTAAATTGGTGCGCGTTTTTTCTGCGTCTAGGCAAGGGCTTATTTTCTCAACCAGCGGATGACCTACAAAAGATACAGGGACACCGGCTTTTTGATAAATATCTCTCTCGAAAGGTAGAATAACGGCCATTCTATCAATATTGGCGCGAATAGTTTCAATGCGATTCGGCTTCCAGGCCCAGATTTGAGGGCTGATGTAATATAAAATGCGAATACCTAATTCTTGCTTGGCAAATTTAGCCAAACGCAAGTTAAAGCCAGGATAGTCAACCAAAATAAGTAAGTCAGGTTTGGTTGCCTGCAGATGCAGCTTAATCGCGTTAAAGGCTTTTTTTATTACTTTTAAATGGCGTACAACTTCAGTTAAACCAGTAACTCCAAAACGTGCCAAATCACTAATGAGATGAACACCGGCTTCTTGCATATGGCGTCCCCCAATCCCGCTAATCTCAAGATTAGGATTTTCTGCAAGGAGCTGATGCACCAGGTTCGCGGCATGTTTGTCACCTGATTCTTCACCAGCAATAATAACAATCTTTTTATTAGATGGCATTGCGTAGCGTTAAGTTATTGTGAATTAAAGAGGTAATTTTAGCAGCCACTTCCAAGGCATCGCGTCCATCCTCACCTGTAACCAATGGTACTGTATTCTGTTGAATACAATCTACAAATGCCTTGATTTCCTCGAATAATGCATCACCTTTTTCAAATACGGATTGGTGTCTGGTAATTTCAGGGATACCTGGGAACATTTCTCCCTCTCCCTTTTGAAAAACGGCAAATTGTTTATTTTGATAATCAATCGAAATGTAAGAATTAGGTTGAAAAATTCTTGTTTTTCTTTCGGTTTTAAAACTAATGCGGCTGGCTGTGACATTCGCTACACAATGATTTTCAAATGTTAATCTGGCGTTAGCTATGTCGATTGATTTCGACAAAATAGGGGCGCCTTGAGCATCAATATTGACAATTGGACTTTTGACAATGGCTTGAATCAAATCAATGTCATGAATCATTAAATCAAGAATCACATTCACATCAGTCCCTCGCGGATTAAATGGTGCCAGACGTTGTGATTCGATGAAAAGAGGATGTTCAAGGTGAGCATCAAGCGCTAAACGAGCCGCATTAAAACGTTCTAAATGACCAACTTGCAACTTGACCTGATGTTGCTTTGCCAAAGCGATTAATCCATTCGCCTGCTCAACAGTTTCTGTAATTGGTTTTTCAATTAATACATGAATACCATTTGCAAGACATTCTTTTGCTATTTCATAATGTCTGCTAGTAGTTGCAGCAATACTGACCGCATCAACTTTACCAAATAGTTCGCGGTAATCGAAAAAAGCAGGAACATTAAGTTCTCTTGAGACGTTTTCACATGCTTCTTTGTTAACATCGCACACAGCAATTAATTCAACATGAGGGAGCATTTGATATTTTTGAGCATGAAAACGGCCTAAATAGCCTACTCCGATAACAGCGCATTTTAACATAGTCATAAGCACAACATTGGTAATAATTTGTGCGAATGATCGCATTTCCCCAGTGATAAATCAATTAAATTCAATATTCCTGAGTATTGATTATCACCGTAAGGCAAAGTTTTTAATACCGGTAAAAATAGGTAGCTAACTTAACAAGCATTAATGGGTAACGATTTAAAAACTTGTTCTAAAACGCAGTAATTCATCATTTAAGCCAGGTTTTATTTTCAAAAAAACAAAAAAGGTTAATAATTAATCTATAAGTCCAAATTATCTGCTTCCCCCCATTTTTTAGATGCTAAATCGAATTTAAATGGGTATTATCACTTCTTTTAGGAAAAGTAGGAGCTTAAGCAGTGGATAGATTGATAGCTGGCGTTGATGAGGTTGGGCGTGGTCCATTGGCAGGCCCTGTTGTCACCGCGGCAGTTATTTTGCATAAACCCATTGAGGGCGTTATGGATTCAAAAAAGCTCACTCCTTTAAAACGTCAACAACTTGCTGCCAAAATTAAACAAGAAGCTTATTGCTTTGCTTATGGACGTGCAGAAGTCGAAGAAATTGAACAACTAAACATCCATTTTGCAACTTTATTAGCAATGAAAAGAGCCATTGAGGCATTGCCAGTTCAACCAGATGAAATTTTAGTTGATGGTATTTTTGTTCCTCAGGTAGTAATACCTTGCAAAGCAATCATTGACGGTGATGGTTTAATTCCTGTCATTGGAGCTGCATCAATTTTAGCCAAAGTATTACGTGATCAAGAAATGGAGGAGTTAGATTTAGTCTATCCCGGTTACGGCTTTGCAGCCCATAAAGGATATGCAACAGAAAAGCATCGGAATGCGTTACTGGAATTAGGTCCTTGTGCTATTCACCGTAAAAGTTTTGCACCTGTTTCAGGACTTTTAGCAGCAGAAAACCTAGGTTAAACATAGATTTCAACTAGGTTCGGTTGCGGAGCCCAGCATTGGTATAGCAATTTATCTAGAATTATTGAGCTTAACGGCTCAACCTACGCTTGCTTTTCTTTAAATCCATGTCATTCCCCGCAGGTGGGAATCCATCCCCCCAAACAGGGTAAAGAATTATGCCTGCGCGGGAATGACACACATACAATGCCTCTATCAACTGCACAATTTAAAAATTACTATTGAATAAAATTCGATGTGAACTAATCGACATGAGGATGCCAAAACTGGTTAAGAAGGTAACCATAGCCGTGCCACCATAACTAACTAATGGCAAAGGAATCCCCACAACAGGTAAGATACCCATGACCATCCCAATATTTACAAATGCCGAGAGAAAAAATGTCATGGATAAGCTTGCAGCCAATAGACGTGTAAAGCTTGTTTGAGCATTTCTTGCGATATAAAGGCCACGCAAAGAAATGAGAATAATTAAAATAATTAGAATGCTACTACCAACAAAACCAAACTCTTCTCCACTCACAGCAAAAATGAAATCAGTTGCATGTTCAGGTAAAAAATTTAAGTGAGATTGACTACCTTCGAGCCAACCCTTACCAAAGGCACCCCCTGAACCAATAGCGATCTTTGATTGGATAATATGATATCCCGAGCCTAGGGGATCATGTTCTGGGTTGAGTAAAGTAAAGATTCGTTGTTTTTGGTAGTCATGCATGAAATGCCACACTAAAGGGATTGAACATCCGATTATTACAGTCAGACTCAGTAAAATTTGTATGCTAATTCCTGCAAGAAAAACAACGCTCAAACCAGAGGCAATGACCATAATAGCTGTACCTAAATCTGGTTGCTTTGCAATCAATAAGGCTGGAAAAAATATAATGACACCTGCAATGATCAATGATTTTAAATCGATAGGGAGCGATTTACGATCAAAATACCAAGCGGTCATCATGGGTATCGCCAGCTTCATGATTTCAGAAGGTTGAAAGCGAAATAATCCTAAATCTAGCCATCGCTGCGCGCCTTTACCAATTTTTCCCATGAGCATAACGGCAATAAGCAAGCCTAAGCCTATGCCGTAGATCCAAGGTGTCCATGTTTTGTATTTATGAGGTGGAATGACGGCAAAAATCATCATAATTCCCAATGCAAAAACAAGGCGCATTGATTGACGAAAGACCATACTGATATTTTGATTAGATGCGCTATAAAGAATTAACATGCCAAAGACAATTAAAGTCAGCAGGAAACCTAAAAGAGGTAGATCAATATGAATTGACTTGGTGGTAAACCGATAAACGGGTCTTACAGAACGTGCTTTCATGGTTTTTCTTCACTTTTTTTCAATTCAAAGTAAGTATCCAAAACTTTACGTGCTACAAAAGAAGCCGCAACATCATTTTCAACAATGACGGCAATTGCAATTTCAGGATTTTCAACAGGTGCAAAGGCAATAAATAGTGAGTTATCTCGTAAATATTCAGGAATATCTTCATAACGTGCCTTTTCATACTGACGGCCACCAAAAACTTGCGCTGTTCCAGTTTTAGCCGCAACAGAGTAGGGAGCATTGCGACCAAAACGATAACCTGTTCCTTCGTTGCTGGTAATCACCGCCTGCATACCTTCAGCAACAATGCCCCAATAACTGTCATCCTTAAGACGCATAGGATATTCTTCCAAAACTTGGTACTCGTGGGTTTCGCCCTTATCACTCTGAACAGACTTTTGTAATAAATGTGGACGAAAACGCCTGCCTTGTTGGCTTAAAGATGCGGTAGCATTAGCCAATTGCAAAGGTGAAACCAACATAAAACCTTGACCAATGGAAGTAATTACCGTGTCACCAGGATACCAGGAAACACCCTTAGTTTGGGCTTTCCAATGCTTGTTAGGGACTAAACCTGCTGCTTCTTCGTTGAGATCAACATGCGTCAATTGACCAAAACCAAATTGCACCAACATATCTTCAATAGCTGCAATTCCCATTTTATGCCCTAATTGATAAAAATAAGTATCACAAGACACGGTAATCGCTCGTTTTAAATTGATTACTCCATGGCCTGTTTTCTTCCAATCACGATAGGCATGGCTTACACCTGGCAAGCGAAACCATCCTGGATCATAAATACTGTAGTGCGCATCCACAACGCCTTTTTCCAAGCCCGCTAATCCCATAAAAGGTTTGATTGTTGAGGCAGGAGGGTACAAACCTCTCACTGCTCTGTTATAGAGAGGTCTATCTTTGGCGGTAGCAAGTTTTTGATATTCACCTGCAGTAATACCATTAACGAAAATATTGGGATCAAAGCTCGGAGAGCTAACCATGGCGAGTATTTCACCATTACGAGTGTTCATAGCAACGACTGCCCCACGTTTGTCCTGCAATGCCTGGTATGCTGCTCTTTGGAGACGTGAGTCAATCGTTAAATAAAGTTTTTCACCTGAAACGGGATTTTGCTTGTTAAGAACACGTATTGTCCTACCACTAACGTCAATCTCTACTTGTTGATAGCCGACTTCGCCATGAAGAATATCTTCGTAAAATTTCTCAATACCAGATTTACCAATAAAGTTAGTGGCGCGATAGTTAGTCGGGTCAACCTGGCGTAATTCTTGAACGTTAATGCGTCCTACATAGCCAAGAATATGAGCCGTTTCCTCCCCTAAAGGATAAAAACGCATTAATCGTGCTTTGATGCTAACGCCAGGAAAACGATATTGATTACTGGCAAAAACTGCAACTTCCTCTTGCGTTAATTTGAGTTTTAGCGGAATTGGAACAAAGGAGCGATTTTGTTTGCGAGCTTTATTAAAATTATCAATGTCTTCATCTGTGATGGAGGGAAGTAATTTTTTTAGTTCATCTAAAGTGTGGGATGTGTTTTTTATGCGTTCAGGAATGATTTCTAAAACATAAACAGGAATATTTTCAGCCAGAACCACACCATTTTTATCAAGAATTATTCCTCTTGGTGGGGCAATGGGAATAATATTCATTTGATTTTTAAGCGATAAAGTTTGATACCGAGTAAATTGTGCTATTTGCAGATAGGCGAGACGGAAAAAAAGAATAAACGACAATAAAATAATAATAGCTACCAGCAAATTTAATCGAAAGCGTTGTAGGTGTGAATCCACACGGTCATGTCTTACAGATCTGTTTGAACGCATATTAAATTGCTATAAAATAGAAGAACAAAACAACACATCTTAACGTAAAATTTCATCGATGGTAAGGGTGATTATGAAGAATAGACCAAGCTCTATAAAGTGCTTCGAGTAAAATAATCCTTACTAAAGGATGTGGAAGCGTTAATTTCGATAAAGACCACCGTTCATGGCTTTTATTCAAAATTTCTGGAGCTAAACCTTCTGGACCACCAATGATAAAACATAAATGACTCGCAATATTTTGCAGTTGTTCAATTTTTTGCGCTAAATTTTCACTATCAAAAGTCTCACCTTTCATATCTAATGCAATAATTCTTGCTCCTTGGGGAATGGCGCCAGCGATTAGACCTGCTTCTTTATCCAAAATCCGAGCTAAATCACTGGGCTTACCGCGTTTAGCTAAAGGAATTTCAATTAAATTAAAATTGGCATACTCCTGCAGGCGCTTCGAGAACTCAGAAACTGCTTCTATAACCCAAGGTGGCATTTTATTACCACATGCAAGTAGTGTAATTTTAAGCATCGTATTTTATTTATTGGGATTTTGCCAAAGGCCTTCTAAATTATAAAAGGAGCGAATATCTGCTTGCATAACGTGTAAAACGAAATCACCAAAATCAACTAAAACCCATTCGCCGGTTTCCAAGCCGTTTTGGCTCAAGGGGGATAGGCCCTCAGCTTTCATTTTTTCAATAACCAGTTCAGCAATCGCTTTAACATGACGTGACGAACGTCCACTACAAATAATCATGTAGTCAGTTACTGAAGTTTGTTGTGTCACATTAATGGTAACGATATCAATTGCTTGATTGTCATCCAGGGCTTTAACAAGCTGCTTTAAAAGTAATGGTTGCTCAGACATAGCGAGTAGGAATCTTCTTTAAAAGGGGGGGATAATAGCAGTAAATGATAAAACTCTCAAAGGATCTAAGTAGAATAGCGCGACTACTTATTAAAAAATAAACTGTTATTACCAAAAAGAACTTACTCCAAAAAAATAACATATGGTGTCATTTTCACGGATACGGGAGTCTATCTATCCTATTAATTCCTTTATTTGCCTGGAAAATTGTCCCGTCTACGCGGGAGCGACGTTAATTTTAGATCAAAATGTACTATTGCAATTAATGGTGATTATTAAAAAATCTAATATATAAAAGTGATGATATTTCTGACTTTGACAGTTTATTGCTTTAAAAATTTTTGCAGTTCATCGCAAAAAATATCGATTTCGCTTTCAGTGTTGTAATAGTGCACTGAGGCACGTGCTAAGGCTGGCAAGTTTCTTTTTGCCATATCCAGGCGCGCGTACTCTTGGAAAGAAATAGAAATATTGATTTTTTTAGTTGCTAAATATTGCTGAATTTCTTCCGGGGATTTATCAGGCGATGAAAATGTTACTATACCGCACTTATTTTTACCCAAATCTTGTAACTTCACACAATCGATCTCTTCTAATTTCTGGCGTAGTTTATTTGCCAATTGTTGAATTCGATGCCACGTATGGAGGATGCCGAGTTGCAGGGCATAGTGAATTGCTTCACTTAATCCTATTTTGGCTGCAATATTCTGTTCCCAAGTTTCAAAGCGAAGGGCATCATCTTGTAAAATGTAAGTATTATCTGCAGTCCATATTGCTGAATGAAGATCGATAAAAGGAGGGTTACACTGTTGAATAATCTCCTTGCTTACATATAAAAAACCAGTGCCTCGTGGACCGCGTAAATATTTACGACCTGTCGCACACAGAAAATCACATCTTAGCGTTTTAACGTCAATGGGCATTTGCCCGACTGATTGTGTTGCATCAAGAAGATAAGGAATTTGGAACTCATTTGCTAGCTTTCCTATCTCGTGTGCTGGATTAATTAAGCCACCTTGTGTCGGAACATGGGTAATGGCAATCAATTTCACCTTTTCATTAATTTTCTTTCTGAGATCATCTAAATCTAATTGTCCAAATTCATCATTGTCAATGACATCAATAATGACTCCAGTTTTTTTGGCACGGTGTAAAAAGGCCAAATAATTGCTAGCATACTCGCTAACGGCAGTTAATATTCTGTCACCTGGTTTAAATTGAAGGCTATAAAATGCCATATCCCATGCTCTTGTGGCATTTTCAAGGAAAGCAATCTCGCTCGGACTGCAGTTAATTAATGAAGAAGCATTGTCATAAAATTGCTGTATTTTATCAGAGGCCATTTTAGCTGCTTCGTAACCACCGTTTATTAACTCCAAATCAAGATGGTTTTTTACTGCATTATACACAGCGATGGGCGGCAGAGAGGAACCTGCATTATTGAAATGCAGAACATGGTGACAACCGGGAGTTTCATCTCTCAACTGCTCAATAATTAATTGTTTCATCTCATATCCTGGAAGTAGTAAAGAAGTCTATAATATTGTTCAATGAGTGATATTAAGTTTAAGATATTAGAAGATGTCCTTAAATATTTTTTATGGAGCAAAATTTTTAAATTAAAATTGCTAGACTTATAAAGAACCTCATTCAGGAAGAACATCATGTATAAATTTATCAGGTTCCTTTTCGCTCTCTCCCTTACTGCAATTTTTGGATGCGCTTATGCATCATCCGTCGATTTGAAAAACTTAATCAAAGTGACCAATGATAACAATCCTAAATGTGTTATCTATTATCATTACAAAAATGATTTATATTGCAGTCCTACTGCCTCAGGACAAGATAAGCCTGATCCACAAATTGTTACCTATGAAAAACAAAAAATTATTTTTGATAATCGACCCTGGCAAACAGCCTGGGGAAAGCAGACTAACAATATTACCACAGTAGAGTATGTGCCAGCGGGGGATAATGTGGAGGATTGGTATGAGTTAATTACCAGCCAGTTTATTCCCGGAATTCAGAAAAAAACAACTCCTTTGCAATTTAGCGAAGAAATCCTCTATTCGCTAAACCGCTCAGGATTTAAACCGGAAGTCACTTATTTTGAAAAATCTCCTAATCGAGTTCTTTTTGAGTTTCGCATTACCAGCCCGAAAAATATGGCACAGGATGAGTTGCAGTTAGTTACAAAAGGGGAAAAGGGATTTTATGTACTTCATTATGTTATCAAAGAACCTGATATGGGAATGTCCAATAGAAACAAATGGTTAGAGAATTTAAAAAAGAGCAGTCCGCTAGAGCAAAATGAGTAACTCATTTCATAATGAGTTACTCATTTTGGGCCTGAGTTTATTCGCATAGTTTCTGCAATCGCTTACTCATTTCTTCTTCCGAAACATCTTCAATGTGAGTCGCAATATGCCATGTGTGTCCAAAAGGATCTTCTAACGAGCCGCTACGATCACCATAAAATTGATTTTCAATTTTTCTAACTATTTTGGCGCCGTGGTTAACGGCTTTTTCAGCAGTGGCATCTACATCTTTCACATAGAGGTGAATGCCAACAGGAGAACCACCAAATGCCTTGGGGCTTTTTGCATTTGATTCAGGACATTCATCTGCAAGCATGAATTTTGATTCGCCAATGGTTAATTCTGCATGGCCGACTCTCTTATCCGGACTTTCCATACGCATCACTTCTTTAGCCCCAAAAACATTTTTATAAAACTCAATGGCTTTCACACCATCTGTAACAACTAAATAAGGGGTAATTGTTGCATAACCCTCTGGTAAATATGAAATTTCTTCATTCATGGTTTGTTCCTTCAGTAGTTAATATCCCTTTTAATTAAAACATGTCCTAGTATTCTGTTGATTGTTCAAGTGTCCCTGAGCGCTTGAACATAGCTAAAAGAGCAGCGCTTCCTGCTAAACCTATAGTTGATAATATCATTGGCAATACTGCGCCAGCTTGGGCAATGACCCCAGTAAAGATGGATGTAAGTCCAAAGCAAAGTGCCGAAATGGAACCAGTTACCCCCATGACCCACCCTTGTTCGTTTTCATTGACCTGGTTGGAGAAAATTGTCAAAAGAACCGAATAGGCAACAGAGAGGCTCATACCGATGCACAAAGTTGCTACCCAGGCAACCCATTGTATTTGAATCATAACGGTAAAAAATACACTTGTGGCAGTGAGCAATAGAGTCATAATAACAATAGAGTCATAGTTATAACGTTTGGTGCAATAGTTGACAATATAACCACAGCCAATACTAAAGCCCAGGCCCAATACAGCAAGAAAGAAAGAATTTGCTAATGCTGAGTAATGATAGGTTTGGAATAGATAGAATGAAATGAATGAAAAGTAATTCGACCAACCAAAAATCATGATTAACAAAACCAGAGAATATTGCTCTATTGACGGATGTTTAAAAGCAGAAATAAAAATATTGATGGCATGATGCCATTTAATTTTTATTTTATTATGAGCTTTAGTAAATGTTTCTGAGAAAAACCAATGAAGTAAAAAGGCATTGATTAATGACAACAAAGCAGCAAAATAAAGAGGAGTTTGAAAGTTAAACCAACTTATCAGGCGATTATCAGACAAAAGTCCACCAAAGATAGGGCCAAAAACAAAACCTAAAGAAACTGCTAATAAAATGAGTCCGATATTTCTTGCTTTATTCTCTTCGGTACTTACATCCACAATTGCTGCCTGCGCTATTGGCTGACTGCCTGAAGTAAATCCTGCAATAATTCGTCCTAAAAGCAGAAGCCAAAAACTAGAAATGGCAATCGCAATTGCAGAGAGTAAATAACCTAAAAAAGAGCCGATTAAACAAATCATTAACGATTTTTTTCTACCCACATTATCAGATAAATCGCCTAAGATTGCTGCGCCAAAAAACCAGCAGATCATAAAAATACCTATAGTTAAGCCATAATAAAAGTCACGCAGCCCCACGCTAATTGTTGGGGATAAAAAACCTGATTGTGGTTCAACTAAAATTGTATTTAATATTGGAAATAATAATCCTAATCCCATTCCATCAATAAATAATACCAAGAATAAAGGAAGGATTGATTTGGAGGACTTAGAGTGAGTCATGGTGATAACCTAAAATGCAGTGGGTGAATAATGTCATATCTGTATTTAAGCGTCAATTTTTGGAAAAAAAACCGACAATACTTTTAATTATCCCGAATGTAAGTGAAGAGAACTTTTGGGTTACAATTCGGGTAACCGTCAATTTAAGATTTTATTGTGTTCGGCTCATCACTATCAGTCTTGCTTAGCAGCGATTTAATAACTTTATTTAGGATGATACAAATAAAAGTGGCTGCTAAAAGAATGTATAAGAGGTGAGTAAATGTATGCGTGTAATGCGCCTTCAGCTGCAAAATAGAAAGCTCTTCAGGTTTAACCGCAGTGAGTGTAGCCAATTTCCCAGATAAAAAAGCACCAATTCCTAAAGAGACGAAAAATATGCCCATCATGGTACTAACCTTTTTACGACTGGCGAGCACTGTAATTGCTGATAAACCTACTGGGGATAGCAATAACTCCGCAATTGAAATCATTAAATAGGCAGGAATGAAATAAAGTGGAGACAGCAAGGTTGTTCCATGGCTACTTTTTGAAACTAACATAATCAATACATAAGCCAGAGTAATAAAAATCATAGAAAGAATAAATTTATTTCCCGTTTTAATGCCGCTGTGCGTGGAGTCAAGTTGAGGACGGCTACGGGAGAGAAAATAGCCAAAAATGATCATTCCGATACTCTGAATACTCACGTAGTAGGGTGGTGGAAATAATATCCCGAAAAGTTTTGGCTCAACTACTCTTGAAATAAACAAGGTTAGCGATAAAAACATTTGAAAATAAAAGGCCCAAAACATAACCGAGATAATACATAGGAGGCCAATAACAATGGTTTGTCTTGCCTGCTTGGGAGTCTCTCTTTTAATAACATCAATCAAATAAATAAAACATAAAAGAATAACCACCGCGAAAGTAATATCAGCTAATGAAGGATAATGAAGAATAGTGAAGGAAGCTATCCATAGTAAAAACATTATAAAAAAAGCTTTAATAGCTTTTGGAGGAGTTAATTCGGAAGGGTGATAGTCTGCAATTTTATAACGATGAACCCCAAAAAGAAAAACAAAAAAGGCAATGACCATTCCCAATGCAGCGCTTGCAAAGGCAATGGACCAACCAAAATGATAATGTAGCAAGCTTGGAAGGGTCGTTCCGAGAATAATCCCGGTGGTTATGCCCATATAAAAAATGGTAAAACCGCTTTCTCTGCGAGGTGAGCCTTCATGATACTCATTACCTAAGAGGGAGGATATGTTAGGTTTTAATAATCCAGTTCCTACAGCGATTCCTGCCAGAGCTGCAGTAAGCGCATTATCTGACGCTATCAGGAAAAGAGACAAATAACTAAAAAATAAAAAAACTGCACCGACTAAAATAGCTCTTTTTTGGCCTAGTAAATGATCGGCAATCCAACCACCAATCACCGGTGAAAGATAAGTTAGCGCAGTAAAGGTGCCAACTAGGGCATACACGCGCTCATCTTGCCATTTGAAGTGAAACGCCAGATAGAGTGCTAGTAATGTTTGTACTACATAAAAGCCATATCGCTCCCACATTTCAGTTGCAAAAAAAATACCTAGAGACGGTGGATGCTTTGCTTGTAGATTGTTCAAGATAAGGCTCTAAATTTTTTAAAACATCCCTCCAGTTTACCATGTTGATGGTTCCTTTGACAGTATGGCTTGTCATTTAGTCATTTCCGCCAGTATGATAACGCACTGGAATTCCTAGGATGGAGTAAGATAATGAATATAAACGATAAAGAGCGCCATATTTCTGCTCAAAGAGGACAGCACCTGGAAGCAAAAAACTGGCTTACCGAGGCCGCTCTGCGAATGCTACGTAATAATTTGGATCCTGAGGTAGCTGAAGCCCCTGAATCACTTGTCGTCTATGGGGGTATTGGTCGTGCAGCACGCAATTGGCCTTCTTTCGATAAAATTGTAGAAGTTTTAAAGAAGCTTGAAGAAAACCAAACATTACTTATTCAATCAGGTAAACCTGTGGGTGTATTTACAACCCATGAAGATGCTCCGCGTGTATTAATAGCAAATTCTAATTTGGTACCTCGCTGGGCTACCTGGGAGCATTTTAACGAGCTCGATAAAAAAGGGCTGATGATGTATGGGCAGATGACGGCAGGAAGCTGGATCTATATTGGTTCTCAGGGGATTGTTCAGGGAACCTATGAGACCTTTGTTGCTTGTGCCAAAAAACACTATCATGGAGATCTTTCTGGAAAGTGGGTTTTGACTGCTGGTCTGGGAGGGATGGGGGGCGCTCAACCCTTGGCAGCAATCATGGCAGGAGCAAGCGTACTTGCGGTAGAGTGTGATATAGCACGTCTTAAAAAACGCTTAAAAACGCGTTATTTAGATAAGTATACAGAAAATCTTGATGAAGCATTAACCTGGATAAACGAATCTTGTCAGCAGCGAAAACCGCTCTCCGTAGGGCTTTTAGGGAATGCCGCAGAAATTTATCCTGAATTAGTTCGACGCGGTATTAAACCCTTTTTAGTAACAGATCAAACAAGCGCCCATGATCCATTGAATGGTTATTTGCCCCTCGGATGGACTTTGGAGGAAGCTGCAAAGATGCGGGAAACAGCGCCACAAAAGGTTATTACTGCTGCTAAGAAATCAATGGCCGAGCAGGTTCGAGCAATGTTGGCCTTTCAACAACGTGGTATCCCTGTCTTTGATTATGGCAATAATATTCGTCAAATGGCTTATGAAGAAGGGGTGACTGACGCGTTTACTATCCCTGGTTTCGTGCCAACTTATATTCGTCCACTATTTTGTGAAGGAACAGGACCATTTCGCTGGGTTGCTTTATCAGGTGATCCTGAAGATATTTATGCAACAGATGAAAAAGTAAAGAGCCTTATCCCGGATGATAAGCATTTACATCGTTGGTTGGATATGGCACGCCACAAGATAGCCTTTCAGGGATTGCCAGCCAGGATTTGTTGGGTAGGATTAAAAGATAGAGCACGCCTGGCTTTGGCATTTAATGAAATGGTTAGAAATAAAGAAGTGAAAGCACCGATCGTAATTGGTCGTGATCACTTGGATTCAGGTTCTGTAGCAAGCCCCAATCGTGAAACTGAAGCGATGATAGACGGTAGCGACGCGGTTTCTGATTGGCCTTTATTAAATGCCTTATTAAATTGCGCTAGTGGGGCTACTTGGGTCAGTATCCATCATGGTGGGGGTGTTGGTTTAGGTTTTTCTCAGCATGCGGGGATGGTAATTGTCGCGGATGGTACTGACAAAGCTGCCCGAAGACTTAAGCGAGTTCTTCATAATGATCCGGCCTCAGGGGTTATGCGACATGCAGATGCGGGTTATGAAATAGCCAAACAATGCGCTAAAGAAAATAATCTATGGTTACCGATGGAATCAATTGGAGGTCCTAACAATGACTGATGTTTTTACTCTTGTTCCCGGACAATTGACTCTTCAAGAAATTAGAATGTTGTTAAGTAAGCAGCAACCATTTGTAATCGATGAGAGCTCTTTGCCGTTGATTCAAGCTTCATGTGAAGTTATTCAGCAAATTCTTCATGATAAAAGAACGGTTTATGGCGTGAATACCGGTTTCGGTTCTTTGGCGAAACAATCAATAAGTGCCGAACATCTGAAACAACTCCAGCGAAATATTGTCCTTTCTCATGCCTGCGGAACGGGCGAATTATTGTCGGATAATCAAGTTTCCTTGATCTTACTTCTTAAAATTAATAACTTGGCACAAGGCTACTCGGGGGTTCGTCAAGAACTGATTGAAGCCTTATCTACTCTTTATAATAAGCGCATTTATCCATGTATCCCTGCAAAAGGGTCAGTAGGTGCCTCGGGTGATTTAGCCCCTCTTGCTCATTTAGCGCTTCCCTTATTGGGTGAAGGAGAAGTCCGTGTTGCTGGTGAAATCATCAGTGCAGCAGAAGGATTGAAGTTGGCTGGCATAAAACCACTAGAATTAGCTCCTAAAGAAGGATTAGCCCTGTTAAATGGACTACAGGCATCAACTGCATTGTGTATGGAAGCATTTTTTGCCAGTGAATTGCTTTTTGAAACTGCAATAATGGCTGGTAGCTTATCTGTCGATGCCACGAGTGGTAGTGATGTGCCTTTTGATGAGCGTATTCATAAAGCACGTGGTCATCAAGCGCAAATAGATGTAGCAGCAATGTATAGAGAATTGTTAATTGACAGCCCTATCAGAGAGTCACATAGGGATTGTTCCCGGGTGCAGGATCCTTATTCTTTGAGATGTCAGCCACAAATCATGGGGGCAGTTTTACACCAGATGCAGTTTGTTGGACAAACATTACAAGTGGAAGCAAACGCTGTATCAGATAATCCCCTGGTTTTTGTCGAGCAAGAAGACGTTTTGTCCGGTGGTAATTTTCATGGAGAAATTGTCGCTATGGCTGCAGACAATTTAGCGCTTGCTGTTGCAGAAATTGGAGCAAATTCTGAGCGTCGTATTGCTTTATTAATCGATAAAAATTTCAGTGGTCTTCCGGCGTATTTAGTAAAAGAAGGTGGTTTAAATTCAGGCTTTATGATTGCTCATGTTACCGCTGCTGCTTGTGCCAGCGATAATAAGGCTCTTGCGCATCCACATTCCGTGGATAGCATACCAACATCTGCAAATCAGGAAGATCATGTATCCATGGCTACGAATGCTGGGCGAAGATTGCATGCAATGGTTGATAACACTGCTACTATTCTTGCCATTGAACTTTTAGCTGCCTGCCAGGGATTAGAGTTTCATAAACCCTTAACGACATCACCTCGTTTACAAAAAATTTATGAAAAACTAAGAGAGTATGTTAAGCCTTATGACAAAGATCGCTATTTTGCACCTGATATTGAGGTAGTTAAGCAAATGATTTTCAAAGGTGAGTTTGTAATTAATCAATGCATGTGAACTTCGTTGCCTCAAGAGACTGCTCATTGACGTTGGCAGGCTCTTGATTCAATATTTAGCGAGCATGCATTCATGGATAAGGATATAAGCAAATGGAGTTGAGTTTTTTATTCGCCCAGTTGAAAGAGGAGTTTGCAAAACATCCTTATCCCTCTGTTAAAGAGCGATTAAACCACCTGGTTACCTTAAAAAAAATTTTACAAATCAATGCTGAAGAAATCGCAAAGACCATTAGTCAGGATTTTTCTCATCGATCTCGTTATGAAACATTGTTGCTAGAAATTTTTCCAACAATTAATGCTATTAACTATTGTGTAAAGCATCTTAAAAAATGGACCAAAGCCCGTAAACGCCATGTTTCCTGGCTTTTTAAACCAGCATACTGTTATTTATATCCTCAGCCTTTAGGTATTGTTGGTATTATTGTCCCGTGGAACTATCCCATTCTTTTAGCCTTAGGCCCATTAGCCTATGCCTTGGCCGCAGGCAATCGGGTCATGATCAAATGCTCCGAGTTGACACCTCAGACAGGTGCGTTTTTGGAAAAATTAATAAGCACCTCAAGTCTTGCAAAACAAATTATCATAATTAATGGTGATAGTGAAATTGCTCAAAAATTTACCAATCTGCCTTTTGGACATCTCTTGTTTACGGGCTCACCAAAAGTTGGCAAGTTAGTGATGAAAGAGGCTGCCGAGAATCTGACACCCGTTACTTTGGAACTGGGAGGGAAGTCACCAGCTTTTGTTTCTACAACAATGCATCACAACTATTTTGAGCGACTTTTTATGGGAAAGATGGTCAATGCTGGGCAAACCTGCATCGCTCCTGACTATTTATTAGCACCAAAATCGTGGGAAGAACAAATTGAAAATTTTGCACAGGAGTTTATTGCTAATCACTACCCACAATTATTAAGCAATCAGGATTATACCAGTATTATTTCAATGACTCATCAAGAGAGGTTGCTTCGTATTATCGACGATGCATGCCAAAAAGGCGCTCGTCTTGTGCAAATCGGCAAAAATGGTGGTAATTACAGTAGAAGACTGCCTTTTTACTTACTGTTTGATGTAAATAGCACGATGAGGGTTATGCAAGAAGAAATATTTGGACCAATATTACCCGTTGTAAGTTACGATTCTTTAACACAGGCAATTGAAAAAATTAATTCCTTGCCTAATCCTTTAGTGATTTACTATTTTGGTACAGATTCTAATGAAATAAGACTATTGGAAAAGAAAACACTGTCCGGCGCATTGACGGTCAATGACACCCTAACTCATGTTGCCATTGATTCTTTGCCATTTGGTGGAGTGGGGCAAAGTGGCATGGGACATTATCATGGTCAAGAAGGGTTTGATATTTTTTCCAAATTAAAACCTGTTTTTATACAGCGACGCTTTACAACGGTTTCTTGGTTTTATCCACCTCATGGACGGCTTATCAGATTTGTACTTGGATGGATAGCTGGAATTAATCTTAAGGAGAAATGATGACAAAGGTTCTATTTATTACGGGCGGTAGTCGTGGAATAGGGCGAGCTATTGCTCATCGATTTGCAAAGGAAAAGACATGTATCACCATTGCCGCCAAAACTGACACGCCTCATCCAACGCTTGAAGGAACCATACATAGCGTCGCCGAGGAGATTGAACAACTCGGAGGAAAAGCTTTACCATTGATGGTGGATGTAAGGGATGAAGAGCAAATTCATCGTGCTATAGAAAAGACAGTTGATACTTTCGGACAACTTGATATTTTGATCAATAATGCCAGTGCTATCAGTTTAACCGATACTGTTTCTACACCGATGAAACGTTATGATTTAATGCAGTCTGTCAACGCGAGAGCAACCTTTGCCTGTGCGCAAGCTGCAATTCCCCATTTAAAGAAATCAAAAAATCCTCACATTTTAACGCTATCTCCGCCACTAACGATGAATAGTAAGTGGTTTGCACCGCACCTTGCCTACACCATCAGTAAATATGGCATGAGTATGTGTACTTTAGGCCTTGCTGAAGAATTAAAATCCTCTGGTATTGCTGCAAATTCTCTATGGCCTAGAACAACCATCGGAACAGCAGCCATCCGCGTTAATTTTCCTGAACAAATTTACAAGGCCAGTAGAAAGCCTGAGATTGTTGCTGATGCGGCTTATTGGATTTTAACTCAACCGGCAAACATGCTCACTGGACAGTTTTTTATTGATGAAGAAGTACTAGTAAAAGCTGGTATTACAGATTTTTCAAGGTATGCTATTGACCCTAATATTGAGCCTTACCAAGATCTTTTTATATGACCATAAAAATTTATACAGATGGTGCCTGCAAGGGAAATCCTGGGGTAGGTGGCTGGGGAGCGTTGCTGCGTTATAACGGCCATGAGAAAACCCTTTATGGCGCTGAACCCCATACAACCAATAACCGCATGGAATTAACTGCTGCAATTAAAGCACTAGAGGCTTTAAAACGTCCTTGTGAAGTTGATTTATATACTGATTCCCAATACTTACGCCTTGGTATGACTACTTGGATTGCGCAATGGAAAAAAAATAACTGGCGTAACTCTAAGCGAGAAGCAGTAAAAAATGCTGATTTATGGCAGGAATTGGATGTATTAACTCAAACCCATACTATTCATTGGCATTGGGTAAAAGGTCATGCCGGGCACCCTGAAAATGAACGAGCCGATGAATTAGCTAATATAGCGATTATTGAACTCATGAGCACCCCTTAAGTGGTGTTTCTAAATAGTCCCTTACTTAGATTTAAGTTCATGTTTATTTACGATAGAATCGTGCTGTTCCTATTTTCTCGAGTTTTTTTATGCGCCAAGTAGTTTTAGACACTGAGACCACAGGTATTGGGCACGAATTAGGTCATCGAATCATTGAGATTGGTTGTGTTGAGCTATTCGATCGTAAATTAACCGGAAATCATTTTCATGTTTATATTAATCCTGAACGAGCAGTCGATGAAGGTGCATTTCGCGTTCACGGAATTAGTAATGAGTTTCTGCAAGACAAACCTTTGTATAAAGACATTGTTAAAGATTTTGTAGAATTCATTCAAGGATCTGAATTAATTATTCACAATGCTGCGTTTGACGTAGGCTTTCTTGATGCTGAATTCAAAAGACTTAATTGGCCCGCTGTTATTAATGATTATTGCTCGGTTTGTGACACATTAATGCTCGCCAGAGAGAAGCATCCTGGGCAAAGAAATAGTCTCGATGCGCTTTGTAAGCGCTATGAAATAGATAACTCAAACCGTACGTTGCACGGGGCTTTGTTAGACGCTGAGATTTTGGCTTCTGTCTATCTGGCAATGACTGGTGGCCAAGGAACTCTTTTTGGTGATGAAGAAGAGTCAGTAAAAACTACTGCTCATAACGTCGTTGAGAATTTAAATGCCCTGATAAGTCGCTCCCCAATTATCCTTGCCACAGAAGAAGAAAAACAAAGACATGAGGATTTTATTAATTTTTTAACAAAAAAAGCTGGAATTAATTTGTGGAGTACCGATGAGGAAATTGTCTAATTATTGAACTATATTTAAGTCAGGCTTACTTAGTTCAAAAGGACAATCATGGAAGAAGTAAAGAGTCGTAAGTATTGGTCTATTTCTTTGTTTAGCTTGATTTTTTTGCTTTCAGGGGCTGAAAATCCCCTACACGCATCATCCTTCCCGGCAAATGGTCCTTATTTAACCCTCGCATCAAACACTTTTATTTTCAATCCTCGCTCACGAAGCTGGAAAGCTGTTCAAAATGGGAAGGTGGTGAAAACCGGCAAAGCTTCCGGAGGGAGCAATTATTGTCGTGATATAAAACGTGCTTGCCGAACTCCTTCAGGCACCTATCATATCATTAGTAAAGGCGGCGCGAATTGTCGTTCGAGTCGATATCCTTTGGGAGGGGGTGGGGCTAAAATGCCATACTGCATGTTTTACAGTAAATACTATGCTATTCATGGCTCTTATGATGTACCTAATTACAATGCAAGCCATGGCTGCATTCGTGTAAGGCCCAGTGATGCACTTTGGTTGCATCGAAATTTTATAAAGATTGGGACTAAAGTAGTGGTATTGCCCTATTAAAAAAATAGTCGTTAATCGCTATGATTAACGACTATTTTTGTAATCTTATTCATCTTCATCATCCATGCTGAAAGATGATCCGCAACCACAGGTTGTTTTGGCATTAGGATTGCGAATAACGAATTGCTCGCCTTGTATATTTTGTACGTAATCTATTTCAGCGTCACTGAGATATTGATAACTCATTGAATCAACTAAAAGTTTGACTGAAGACTCACCATTGGAACAGGTTTGTTCAATTACAGTGTCATCATCTTGAATTTTTTCATCAAAAGTAAACCCATATTGAAATCCTGAACACCCTCCGCCGGTTACGAAAACGCGCAGATTTAAATTAGGATTTTCTTCTTCAGCAATAAGTGATGCAACTTTATCTGCTGCACTTACCGAAAAATGAATACCTGAAGCAGAAGAAGCATTAATTGCGGCCATTATTTACTCCAAAAGATATTTAGTTATGTACTAAAGCGGTAATTATTCTAATTGTACAATATTATCGAATAATTTGTTCTATCGTCGTACCACCTAAACATTGGTTTTTTTCATAAAACACAATATATTGGCCAGGTGTCACTGCTCGCTGTGGAGTAGAAAACATTACATAATGCTGCCCATTACTGGCAGGTGATACAACACAAGCTTGCTCAAGTTGACGATAGCGTGTTTTTGCATAGCAAGTTAATGGCAAATTTTCACTGCGATCATCTAACCAATGGAGTGGACCACACACTAATCCCTGAGCGTACAACATGGGATGGTCACTGCCTTGAGCAACAATCAATGTATTTGTTGGTATTTCCTTATCAACAACATACCAAGGTTCATCATTTGCACTCTGGCGACCACCTATTCCTAGACCTTGACGTTGCCCTAGAGTATAAAACATTAAACCATCATGTCGTCCCAGTAATTCGCCAACACTACTCTTAATGTCACCGGGTTTGGCTAAAATAAATTCTTTAAGAAAGGCTTTAAAACGTTTTTCACCAATAAAGCATATTCCTGTAGAATCTTTTTTATTATGAGTAACCAAGCCTAGTGCTTTAGCAAATTCTCTAATTTGACTTTTGTGATAGTCTCCAATAGGAAAGAGTGTCTTGGCTAGCGCTGTAGGCTCAACTGCATGCAGAAAATAAGTCTGATCTTTTTCCCTGTCCTTTGCTTTTAATAATGTACCAATTCCATTATCTACACGAACTTTTGCATAATGTCCGGTAGCAATGTAATCGGCTCCAAGGGTTAGAGCATGATTTAAAAAAGCATTAAATTTAATTTCTTTATTACAGAGAACATCTGGATTAGGGGTTCGGCCTTGTTGATATTCATTAAGGAAATGTGCAAATACGCGATCCCAATATTCTTTGGCAAAGTTAACACTATGAAGGGGTATATGTAATTGGTTACAGACTGCTTGTGCATCAGCTAAATCTTCGGCTGCAGCACAATAGCCTTCGCTATCATCCTGTTCCCAATTTTTCATAAAAAGGCCTTCGACCTGGTAGCCTTGTTCAAGCAATAGCCAGGCGGCAACGGATGAATCAACGCCGCCGGACATACCAACAATAACTTTGGCTTTCATAGATTATCAAGATGTATAAAAAAAAATCTAATTTTACGCTATAATAGAGTATTTTAAAATTCTTTATGCATTATTAATATGAAATTCGGTTCATATTCGATGATAAATATATTTTATGCATAAGTTTTAAAATGTTGTTTATGTTATTTAGCGATTATTTTATTATCTCATTTTTGTAGATAATTATTACCTACACAGTTTTATTTTTGGACACAAGTTATTGTTTTAAGTGAAATTATGTTAATAAATTTAAAAAGCATGGCAGCAAGTGCCGAGCCAGGGCATGTAAAACTAGAGTTGTTGGAAAGATTGCCCATACATGTCAAGTCACCTTGTGTGGTCAACTGCAAATATACGGTTGAGAAGCTCAATAATTATTATCTTTTAAATTTAGTTGTTGATTCTACATTAACTATAATTTGCCAGCGATGTCTAAAAGAGTTTAATTATCAATACATTAATACAACCGCGTTAGCTGTTTGTTATTCAGACGAAATGGCTGAAAAGCTAATGGAGCAGTATGAATGTATAATTGCTAAAGACAATCAGGTAGATTTAAATGAGTTAGTGACGGATGAATTACATCTATATAGCCCAGAAGCACATCCTGAAATTACCTACTGTGATAGTGAAATTAATCGTTTTATTGTAGCTGATAACACAATAAAATCGTAAATTATCGCTGTAACACTTGGATTACCATTAAAAAATCGGTAATATTCCGCCCCAACGAATGCAAATTGTTTAGGAGTAATACAATGGCTGTACAACAAAATAAGAAATCACGCTCACGTCGTGATATGCGTCGCTCGCACGATGCTTTAGGTTTACCTACATTATCAGTAGATCCTACAACTGGTGAAACTCATCGACGTCACCACATTACCCCCGATGGTTACTATCGTGGCAAGAAAGTATTAGACAATCCTGAAAACGTTTACGAAGAAGATAAAGAGTAATCGCTTGAAAAATATCACCATTGCTATCGATGCGATGGGCGGGGATCATGGTTTAAAAATTGTGATTCCTGCTTGTGTCCGTGCTGTTCGACACAACCCTGATTTGAAGTTGTTGTTGGTTGGTGATCAAAATCAGGTAACTGCGCATCTAAAAAAATTTGGCGTTGCCAATAGTAATCAATTTTCTGTCATTCATGCTTCAGAAGTTGTTGCTATGGATGAACTTCCATCGCAGGCAATGCGTAACAAAAAAGACTCATCAATGCGCGTTGCTATCAATTTAGTGAAAGAGGGGCATGCACAGGCATGTGTGAGCGCAGGAAACACCGGCGCTTTGATGGCTACTGCCCGTTTTGTTTTAAAAACTTTGCCAGGTATAGACAGGCCTGCAATTATTACAGAACTGCCTACCATGCAAGGGAAAACGCGTGTAATTGATCTTGGCGCAAACGTTGATTCATGTGCTGAGCATCTTTTTCAATTTGCTGTAATGGGTTCTGCTCTTATTCAGGCTGTTGACAAAAAAACCAATCCAAAAATTGCTTTGCTCAATATTGGTGTCGAAGAAATTAAAGGAAATGATCAAGTTAAGCGTACAGCTCATATGCTGGCTGAATGTAGTTTAATGAATTATGTTGGCTATGTAGAAGGTGATCAGTTCTATTCTGGACAGGTTGATTTGGTGGTTTGCGATGGCTTTGTGGGCAATGTTGCTTTGAAAGCTAGCGAAGGTTTAGCTAAATTGATGATTTCTGTTCTTAAAGAAGCATTTTCGCAAAACGTTCTTACCAAATTTGTGGGATTACTCGCGAAGCCTGCTCTAGGTCATTTAAAAAAACGCATGGATCCAGCTCGATATAATGGAGCTAGTATGCTTGGTTTAAATGGTATTGTGGTTAAAAGTCATGGCGGAGCCAGTGACATAGCTTTTGAATATGCTATTGAAGAGGCGGTTCGTCAGGTAAAAAATAATGTGGTCGATTTAGTTCGCGATCAAATTACTGACTTTATCAATCAAGGTTTATTACTATGAAAAATGCCGTTATTAATGGAACAGGCAGTTATTTACCTGAGCGATTTGTTACTAATCAAGAATTAGAATCCAGTCTAGATACTAGTCATGAGTGGATTTATACACGAACGGGTATTAGTAGTCGGCACGTTGCGTCCCCACACGAAACAACTTCATTTATGGCTTCTCAAGCAGCAATAAAGGCACTTGCCGCTTCAGATATCGAGGCTGATGATATTGATTTGATTTTAGTTGCTACGTGTACTCCTAATCATTTTTTTCCCAGTATGGCTTGCCATGTGCAGCATGCGCTAAAGATAAAACGGCCTATTCCAGCGTTTGATGTCAGTGCGGCATGTAGTGGTTTTGTTTATGCTATGGATATTGCAAAACAATATATTGGCACTGGAAGTGCCAAGCACGTTTTGGTGGTGGGTAGTGAAAGTATGTCTCGTGCTTTGGATTGGACCGATAGGACGACGTGTGTGTTATTCGGTGACGGTGCGGGTGCGGTTATTTTAAGTGCGAGTGATAAGCCAGGTATCTTGGCAAGCACACTTCATGCTTCGCATGATGCTGATGGATTGTTAACTCTCCCAAATTATGCATCTCTTGATGAAAAAGCTTTCATTGGTATGCGGGGTAATGAAGTTTTTAAGATTGCCGTGAACATTATGGGAGATATCGTTGATGAAGTCCTGCAAACTTGTCATTTACAAAAATCAGATATAAATTGGCTAATTCCTCATCAGGCTAATATCCGAATTATTCAAGCAATTGCCAAAAAATTAAATCTTTCTATGTCGCAAGTTATTGTGACTATTGAAAAGCAAGGTAATACTTCAGCAGCCTCTATTCCTTTGGCGCTGGACTACTCAATCCGAGAAAACCGTATTAAGCGCGGTGATTTGCTTTTACTAGAGTCTTTCGGCGGAGGAATGACTTGGGGTGCAATGGTTGTTCGTTATTAAGTAGACTGCTTGTTGGAGTTATAATTAATGATTAATTCTGCATTTATCTTTCCTGGTCAAGGTTCTCAATTCGTCGGCATGTTATCTGAACTTGCTGCCAGGTATCCTCTAATTCAGGACTTATTTTCCCTCGTTTCTGACAAAGTCGGTTATGATTTATGGCAATTGACCCAAGAAGGGCCGGAGTCAATATTAAATCAAACTGAAAACACTCAGGTGGCTATGCTTACTGCTGATGTCGCCGTGTTTAAGCTTTTACAAAAATTAGGTGTTGAACAAGCTCAAATAATGGCTGGGCATAGCCTGGGTGAATATGCCGCTTTAGTTTGTGCTAATGCGATTAGTTTGACTGATGCTGCACAACTTGTAGCTAAACGTGGCCAATTAATGCAGGAATATGTTCCATTGGGACAAGGCGCTATGGCCGCGATAGTTGGATTGACTGATGAACAGGTTGATGCAATTTGCAGGCAAGCCAGCGATTCAAAATATCAAGTAACACCAGCTAACTATAATGCTATAGGACAAGTGGTTATTGCTGGACATATTGAAGCAGTCGAAAAGGCTTTAGTGCTTGCTGAGGATATGGATGCTCGCATGGCGAAAATTATACCTGTGAGTGTGCCCTGTCATTGTCCATTACTGGTTAATGCTGCTAATGCGTTTGCAGAGTATCTCGAGCGTGCGAATTTTAAAACACCGGAGATTGCAGTAATATCAAACGTTGATTTAAGTATTTATAAATCACCTGAGCAAATGCGTCTTATGCTAAAAGAGCAGCTCTATAGCCCCGTGCGATGGGTTGAGACAATCCAGTTGATGAAAAAGCGTGGTATTGAACGAGTTATTGAGTGCGGGCCAGGTAAAGTATTAAGTGGCCTAGTTAAACGCATTGATAAAAGTTTGACAGCAATTAGTATTAACGATAATGCAAGTTTAGAGCAGGCTTTATCGCAATTACTTGAAAAATCTTATTAAGGATCTTGCATGGGAAATTTACAAGGCAAAATTGCGCTGGTTACTGGTGCCAGTAGGGGGATTGGTAAGGCAATTGCCTTAAATCTGGCAAAAAAAGGTGCTTACGTAATTGGAACTGCTACTACAGAGTCAGGCGCTGAGAGCATTACCGCGTTATTCGCGCAAGAAAATTTACAAGGGGAAGGAAAAATCCTTGATGTAACAAGCAGAGAGGGTGTGGATAATTTAATGACAGAACTTTCCGACTCAGAAAAAGTTCCCTCCATTTTAGTTAACAATGCAGGTATTACCTGCGATAATCTACTCTTAAGAATGGACGACGAAGAGTGGTATAAAGTTATAGAAACTAATTTAAGTGCTATATTTCGATTAAGTAAAGCTTGTCTTAAGCCAATGTTTCGTGCACGATGGGGACGTATTATCAGTATTGGTTCTGTTGTGGGAGCCAGTGGTAATTCTGGGCAGGCGAACTATACTGCAGCAAAGGCAGGTGTGACAGGGTTTACAAAATCACTTGCACAGGAAATTGGAAGTCGCAACATTACTGTTAATGTGGTAGCCCCGGGTTTTATTGATACTGATATGACAAGTGCTTTGCCCGATATGGTAAAGGAAGAAATGCTTAAACGAATTCCCATGAAGCGTTTGGGAACTGCAGAAGATGTTGCCGAAGCAGTTGCTTTCTTAGCTTCTGATAGTGCAAATTATATTACAGGTGCAACCATCCATGTAAATGGTGGGATGTACATGGATTAAATAGGCTTGCGTTCTTTGTATAATTGAATAAACTAGCCTACAGAAATTTTTTTAACCGAAGAGGAAATACAAGTTATGAGTACAGTTGAAGAACGAGTTCGCAAGATTGTTATTGAGCAATTGGGCGTTAAAGATGAAGAGTTGAAAAATGACGCATCGTTTGTTGATGACTTAGGTGCAGACTCACTTGATACTGTGGAATTAGTGATGGCTCTGGAAGAAGAGTTTGAAACTGAAATTCCAGATGAAAAAGCTGAGAAAATTACTACTATTCAAGAAGCTATTGATTACATCGAATCAAATCTTAATAAAGAAGAAGCTTGATAACTTCAAGGAGTTTTCATTGACTAAGCGGCGTGTTGTTATTACCGGCATGGGGATGATTACCCCAGTCGGTTTAAATGTAGAGCAAACCTGGCAAAATATTTTAGCAGGTAAAAGTGGTGTCGGAATGGTTGAAGGGTTCGATACAACAGATTATCCGACAAAAATTTGGGCTAAGGTTAAAAACTTTAATATTGAAAACCACGTGCCGCTTAAAGAAGCTCGCAAGATGGATGTATTTACCCAATACGGCATGGCGGCTGCAGATGAGGCGCTGGCTGATTCGGGTTTGGTTATTGATGAGCAGCTTTCTTTACGAGCTGGCGTCGCTGTTGGTGCTGGAATCGGTGGTATTGAAACCATTACCAACAACCAGGATAGATTAGTGGCAGGCGGACCACGTAAAGTATCGCCATTTTTTATTCCTGCTGGCATTATCAACATGGTTGCAGGACAGATTTCAATTAAACATAAATTGAAAGGCCCAAATATTTCTGTGGTAACTGCTTGTACAACAGGCACACATAACATTGGTTTGGCAGGACGTATGATTGCCTATGGTGATGCTGATGTTATGATCTGCGGTGGTGCAGAAATGACAACAACCCCTTTGTGCCTTGCTGGTTTTTCGGCTGTTCGTTCATTATCGAAGCGAAATGATGAACCAGAAAAAGCCTCCCGTCCCTGGGATAAAGATCGCGATGGATTTGTGATGGGCGAGGGTGCTGGTATATTAATTCTTGAAGAATATGAGCATGCAAAAGCTCGAGGTGCCAAAATTTATGCAGAACTAGTTGGTTTTGGAATGTCTGGGGATGCCTATCATATTACTGCCCCAGATGAGGATGCAGATGGTGCTACTCGTGCAATGGAAGCAGCAGTTAATGATGCCGGACTTGATATTAGTGCGATTGATTACATTAATGCCCACGGAACATCAACGTATTTAAATGATTTAAACGAAACAAAAGCTGTAAAACGTCTATTTAAAGACCACGCTTATGAGTTGGCAATTAGCTCAACCAAGTCCATGACTGGGCATTTATTAGGAGCAGCAGGAGCAGTTGAAGCTATTTTTAGTATTCTTGCCATTAAAGATCAGGTAGCACCTCCAACAATCAATTTAGATAACCCGGACGAAGATTGTGATTTAAATTACGTGCCACATAAGCCGCAAGAAAGGCGAATTGATATTGCGTTAAGTAATTCGCTTGGATTTGGCGGCACTAACGGAAGCTTGATATTTAAGCGTGTATAAATGAGAGGTTGGTTACGCTTTGTTTTACTGAGCTCTATTATTCTCAGTTTCGTTAGCTTCTCAATAGTTGGTTATCAACTCTATTTATTGTTTACAAAACCGATGGCTGGTGGAAAACCAGTCATCGTTTCAATTAATAAAAATACCTCAGCTTCTGCATTTGTTCATACTTTAAAATCTAAACATCTCATTGAATCTCCTCGTTTATTTTTGGCATTTATTCGTGCAAAAGGGCTTGCCCCTCAATTAAAAGCCGGGATCTATGAGGCACTTCCAGGGGAAACTGCTATCCAATTTCTTGAAAAAGTAGTTACAGGCAATGTACTCGTTGAATCGTTCAGCATAATAGAAGGAACAACGCTTAGTCAGGTTAAAGCTAATTTAATTAGTGCACAATATTTAAAATATGATGTAAATGATTGGTTGGTTATTAGAACTCAGAATTCTAATTTAGAAGGCTTGCTGTTAGCCGATACGTATCACTATGATGCAGGTAGTGATGCTAAACACTTGTTATTACTTGCAAATCAAAATTTATTGCAATATTTAGACGATTGTTGGAAAAATCGGACTCCCGGATTACCGTATAAGTCTTCTTATGAATTATTAATTGCTGCCTCGATTCTGGAAAAGGAAAGTTCTATTCCTGAGGAAAGAAAATTAATTTCTGGTGTAGTCGCTAATCGTCTGAAAAAAAACATGCCTTTACAAATGGATCCTACTGTGATTTATGCTTTAGGACCAAATTATCATGGCAAATTGTCCCATAATGATATGGCCGTGGCTTCTCCCTACAACACTTACCGTTATCGTGGATTACCGCCTGGCCCCATAGCAATGGTAGGTAAGGATGCAATTGATGCTGCTGCTCATCCACAGGCAACCGATTACCTTTATTTTGTAGCAAAAGGTGATGGTTCTCATCATTTTTCAGTGACCTATGAAGAGCAAAAAAAAGCAATATCTCGTTATCGAAATAAGGGACCATCATGACAAAACGCGGCCGTTTTATCGTTGTTGAGGGTCTTGAAGGAGCAGGCAAGTCAACTGCTATCCAGACTATTAAAGAATACTTAGAAAGCTTTCTTCCCGAGATTTTATTAACTCGTGAGCCAGGTGGCACAAGGGTAGGTGAAATCATACGGAAACTCATTAAAGAGAAAATTAATGAAGAAACGTTAGACGCTCGTGCTGAATTGTTATTGTTTTATGCAGCAAGAGTGCAACTGTTAGAACAAGTGATTTATCCAGCGCTAAATAGGGGGCAATGGGTACTGGCCGATCGTTTTGAATTGTCCACTTATGCCTATCAAGGAGGAGGTCGGCATCTTGATGAGAACATGATTTCAGCCCTATCTTCGTTTTGTTTAAAAGATTTTAAGCCCGATCTGGTTATTTTTTTAGATATTGATCCAGAACAGGGTATGCATCGAGTAAAACAGCGTGGAGCTACTGATCGCATGGAGGAAGAGGCATTGTCATTTTTTACTGATGTCTATAATAGTTATCATCGAATGATCAAGACAATGGATAATGTAGTTTGTATAGATGCTAGCCAACCATTAGAAATGGTGCAAAAATCCATAATTATGCAACTTCAAACGTTCATAGCCCATAATGCAATCGCTTAAATCTATGGAAACTACCTACGCTGACTGGTGGGAGCAATTTTCTACTATTAATAGACGTCAGCGCTTCCCTCATGCCCTGCTATTAATTGGCTCTCAACATGCAGGTATTATTGATTTTTCTTACAAAATGGCTACCGCGTTACTCTGTGCTCAAGAAGAAAAACCCTGCGGGGAATGTAAATCCTGTCGCTTAATGCGCTCAAAAGAGCATCCTGATTTATATTATTTACAACCTGAAAAAGCAGGCGGGATCATAAAGATAGATCAAATTAGGGAGTTACAGACTGTTGTATATAATTCGCCACAACTGGGTGACAAGCGTCTTATTATTATTCATCCTGCTGAAAAAATGAATGCTGCTGCTGCAAATGCTCTATTGAAACTACTTGAAGAGCCCCCGGAGTGTGTTATTTTTGTATTGATTGTTGAGCAGCTTAGCACTGTATTGCCGACGATATTGAGTCGATGCCAACAGTGGCACCTCTCACGCACTGAATCGTTACCTGTTGATTATTTGGCAATTGGCGAATGTTATACACCTGAAAGTGAACGGGGGAAAATTTTTAGCGAACTGCATACTATTCTCGGTGACTTACAGAATTTGGTAAGCCAAAAGATTTCGGTCTGTGGTTTGGCAGCAAAATGGGCCGCCTATGAATTAAATGATTTAATTTGGCTAATGTACTTAATTAATTCACAAATGCTTTACTATCATTTAATTGGTCTCTCTGAAGAGAAAAGTTCAACCAAACCATTGCAACATTTGTCGAAGTATTTTAAGCCGCCGCAATTGTTCCATCAAATAGATGAATTAAATAGCATTATAAGAAAATTAAATCAGAATACTTCCATCAATCAGCTATTGGTCTTAGAAAACCTATTATTAGGCTACTGCGCTATAAATTAATCTTTACAGAACTTGAAGTCGTTCTTTTATAAGATAAAATATTTCCCGGATAATTAATGGATTACTAAATCATGTCTACCACAGACCAAAAGATAAGCTGTTCTTTTAATGATAAAAACTCACTGTATCTTGCCTATATGCCATTTATTGAAAATGGCGGATTATTTATTCGAAACTATCAACATATTAAGCCAGGAACTTTTGTTATTTTGTGTATCTCTTTATTGAAGGAACCCCTAAACTATAAAATAAGGGCTAAAGTTATCTGGTCCACGCCAACTGGCGCTTTAGGGAATAGAGTTGCAGGGATTGGTTTACAATTTGTGGATGAAAATCATCAAGATTTTAGTAATAAAATAGAGACGTATCTCGCTAACATGCTAGAATCAATACATGCTACTGATACTATGTAAAAAATATGCTTGTTGATTCACATTGTCATCTCAATTTCATTGATTTAACCGATTTTAACAATGAGTTAGCTAATGTCATCATTGCTGCTAAGGAAAATGACGTTAAACATTTCCTGTGTGTTTGTGTTGAACTCAGTGATTATCCTATATTATGCAAATTGGCGGATAAGTATACGGACATTAGTATTTCTGTTGGGCTTCATCCTAACAGTGCAGTCGCCAGGGAGCCAGATGTGAGGACCTTGTGTCAACTCGCAGAACATCCTGCCTGCATTGCTATTGGTGAGACTGGGCTTGATTATTACCGCACTGAAAGTGTTCAGGCTCAAGAGCAGCAAAGAGAACGATTTCGTACGCATATTCATGCTGCATTGAGCTCTTCTAAACCACTAATTATTCATACACGTCAGGCAGCAGAGGATACGTTACTGTTGATGAGGGAGGAGAGGGCAAGTGAGGTAGGAGGGGTAATGCATTGTTTTGCTGAGGATTGGGATATTGCTCAGCGTGCTTTGGATTTGAATTTCTATATTTCTTTATCCGGTATTTTGACTTTTAAAAATGCCACAAATTTGCATGAGGTGGCTAAAAAAGTCCCTATGAATCGGCTATTAATTGAAACCGATTCTCCTTATCTCGCCCCAGTTCCCTATCGCGGTAAGCAAAATCATCCTGCTCTAGTTAAGCACGTGGCTATGGCATTAAGTGAGTTACGACAAGTAACCTATGAAGAAATTGCTCAACAAACAACAGATAATTTTTATCGGTGCTTCAATTTGTCGCCTGATTTAAAAACTCCGCTAAATGAGGGTTTCCCGCCTTAATTCTTTTTAACACGCTCTCAATCCAACTTAACATTCTGGCTCGTTATCCTTGAAACAGCTGCGCCATTTCAGGATGACGGGGTTGGCGGCGTTACAAAAAAACTTAATAACAGACAAATTAAAGAGCAAAAGAACAAGCCGAGTGCTAAAAAAATGCTGTGTTTTACAATCAAAATCCCGATACCACCACCGACAATCGCAGAACAAGTCATTCTAACGGTATTGAGAACCGCTGTGGCTGTTCCCGCTTGGTGTTGATAATCAGACAGGGCTAAAGCAAAAACAGGTGGATTTAATAAACTAACCCCTAAGTTGATGAGCAAAGTAGGAGCTAAACTCAATAAACTTAAACCCTGGAAGTAGAATAAGATAATCATTAGGCCTGAGCCGAAAACCATTAGTTCACTGGCTGTATGAATATTCCAAAACAGAGATTTTTTTTCGCGCAAGCGTATACCTAAATAGTTTCCCAGAATGAGAACAATGCCGTTACTTGCAAAAAGAATAGCAAAATTAAGAGGTGAAATTTTTAATTTATCGATGATGAGGTAAGCAGCGTTGACAATAACTATCATGACACACGAATAAGAGCTGGTAACAATAAAAACACTAATCCAAAAGCGTTTATGTTTTAATATTTCTTTATAAGAGTTCCATGACGTTTGCCATAGAAAACCAAAATCAGTTTTTTTTAGCCAGTAAGGGGATTCGCATAAGACATTTTCTGCAAAAACAAACAAAATGATACAGAGAAGACCTATTAAAATAAAAGTTGCTTGCCAACCATAATGCATGAAGATCAGGGAGCCTGCCAGCGGTGCAAAAATAGGTGATACTGAAACAATCATCGCAATATGAGATAAAATCCGGGCACGATCAGTGCTATCTTCTTCATCCCGAGAAGATGAAAAAGCAACGACATGAGCGCAGCATACAGTAAACCCTTGTAGTGCACGTGCCACAATGAGCATTTCAATATTCCTTGAAAAAATACATCCTAATGTGGCAACTAGGAATAGAATTAAACCAATACGCAAAGTTTTTCTGCGACCAAAATGGTCAATCAGCGGTCCCCAGAATAATTGAGAAAATCCAAAAATAAAAAAGAATAAGCTCAATGTTAACTGACCCAATTCATAACTTGTATTAAAATAGGCAGTAATTGCGGGTAATGCAGGCTGATATAAATCGAAAGTAAGCAAAGAAAATGCAGAAAGAGACCCTAAAAATAAAAAAGGTGTTTTTTTATGTGGTTGAGAAGATGCTTTATTCTGCATAGTTCTTACTTAAACTTGATACGGCAGATCTAATAGCTTAATTTAGAGCTTATTGTGATTTCAAATCAATTTTGTTGCCGTGTGGCTCAAGCAGTATTAAAAATCAAAAAAAGAAACTAATTATGGCGAATACAAAAAAACTATACATGGGTCTAATGTCGGGAACCAGCATGGATGGAGTTGATGCTGCTTTAATTGATTTAGAGAGAAATCAGTTCATAGCTGGACTTACTCGCCCTTATAGTGGGATAGCCAAGGATTTTCTCAATCAAGTTTTGTCAGAAGAATCATTGACTTTAAAAGCTGTCAGTCAGTTAAACACCCTATTAGGGAGGGAGTTTGCTCAAGCAAGCCTTGATTTGATGGAAAAAACAAATATATCAGCAGCTCAAATTAAAGCGATTGGAAGTCATGGCCAAACCTTGTGTCATGATGCGACTGCTGAAATTCCCTATACGCTGCAACTGGGCTGCCCTCATACTATTGCTGAGCGAACTGGCGTGACGGTTGTCGCGGATTTTAGAACTCGTGATCTTATTGTTGGGGGCCAAGGAGCGCCATTTGCCCCTATTTACCACCAGGCCCTGTTTAAAAATCATCACTTTCCCTTAGCTGTAATTAACATAGGCGGAATCGCTAATATTACTTATCTTGCTGATGAGTCAACAATTTATGGTTATGATATTGGCCCCGGAAATTGTCTCATGGATGCCTGGATCAAAAGACATCTAGGGCAGGATTATGATCGTAATGGGGATTGGGCAAATTCAGGTCAAATTATTGAACCTCTCTTGGAATCGCTTTTACATGACTTTTATTTTAAAAGAGAACTGCCTAAGAGTATTGGAAAAGAGTACTTTTCTCTCTTCTGGCTTGATAAGCATTTGCAATCCTCCTATTCCGCTGTAGATATCCAAGCAACATTGCTAATGCTAACTGCTCATACTATTGCTGAAGCAGTGAATAAGGAGCAACAACGTTCACAACAGGTATTAATCTGTGGTGGCGGGGCGCATAATCACGCTTTGCTACATGCTTTAAAAAAATTATTACCTACAACTCCTGTTGAGAGTACGCATGCTTATGGCATTAATCCCGATTTCATCGAAGCTCTCATGTTTGCTTGGCTGGCTGAAAAAACATTAAATAACATTCCTTTAGATATGAGGCAAATCACCGGTGCCAAGCATTTAGCAATATTGGGAACAATCTATCCAGCAGGCATTGACAAATGAAATTCGCTTGGGGTGTAATGTGCATTTTCCAATTTAACAAGAAGCTATTTTGAACGCACACCAATCAAATTATCAACATCCTGGCAAATTTACGGCGTACATGATTTTTTTATTGTCCGCGTCTTTTTACTTATATGAATTTGTTTTGCAGGTAGCCCCCAGCGTCATGGCTGAATCGATGATGAAAACATTTAAGGTAAGCGCTGCCGGCTTTGGTATTGTTTCTGCTTTCTATTTTTATGCCTATGCACCGATGCAGTTGCCCGCAGGATTATTATTTGATCGCTATGGACCACGTAAATTAATGACTTTTGCATTGGTTTTATGTGCAGTTGGCTCATTCTTTTTTGCATCAACCGATAGTTTATTTACAGCGGCTTTAGGACGTTTTCTAATTGGTATTGCCTCTGCATTTTCCTTTATAGGGGTATTAGTATTAGTGTCTCGCTGGTTTCCACCGCAACAATTTGCTCTTCTGGCGGGGATAGCACAGTTAATGAGCTCTGTAGGAGCTATGTTTGGGGAAATGCCTTTAGCTGCCCTTATTGCACAAGTGGGATGGCGAAATGCAAGTTTTATTTTGGCAGTAATTGGCTTAGCGTTAGCTGCGCTAATCTGGTGTGTTATTCGAGATTATCCTCATCAACCTACCCAAAGCCCTCCAAAGCGTCAATTTATTGATGAGTGGCATCGACTTGTTAGCGTCTGTAAACGTTCTTACACTTGGTTAACGGGTGCTTATGCGTTCTCAATTTGGACTCCAATAGCTGTTTTTGCTGCATTATGGGGTGTACCTTATCTACAGCAAAAATATCAAATTAGTGTCATTATGGCTTCTGGTTTATGTAGCATGATATGGCTGGGTATTGGTATAGGTAGTCCTTTGCTTGGATGGGTAAGTGATCGTTTTTATAGTCGCCGTTTAGCTTTAGCTCTCAGCTCTTTATTTGGATTAGTCGCCACATTGGTCTTATTGTATTTACCTAATGTGTCCATTAATTGGATGTATGCGGTGTTGTTTATGCTGGGGTTCGGTGCTGGTGGGCAAACGGTTAGTTTTGCTGTGGTAAAAGATAATAATCCGCCTGAATTAGTAGGTACAGCTTCAGGATTTAATAATTTGTCAGTGCTTGTTGGCGGGGCAATTTTTCAGCCGCTTGTAGGGGTGATTTTACATCATAGTAATGCCTGGTCACTAATGAATGGTATTCCAGTCTATTCCGTCGCAAGCTATAACAAAGCGTTATTAGTGATGCCGTTGTGCTTTTTGGCCAGTTTAATTATTGCAATGTTTATATTGAAAGAATCGCACCCAGGACATCACCAAACACCACAACATTAAGAAAAAAGAATTGTCTACGCCTGGCTTTGAGAAAGGGCCAGGTTTTGGCGGGGATTTTTTACTTAAAACCCGATTTGGGAGTGTTGTTTAAAGAGAAATGGAATAATATGCTAAGATTTCATTTATAACTTATCTCGCATATAAACCATGGAAACATACAGAGGTTTAAAAGTCACTACTAATTCAGATCAAGTCATCGATGATATTAATTATTTCCATAACCAGATATTGGGCTCTGGTAATAATGCCATCGCAATTCTTGATGCTGTAAAGAGAAATCCAGACAATCTGCTTTTACAGACTTATGCTGCAGCTTTTTATTTATATGCTCAGGAAAACGCGGCAACTGAAATTGCAGCAAATTATCTTTTACAAGCTGAAAAACAACTAAGGCAAGCAAATCTTCGCGAAAAATTGACTTATTATGCAGCACGAGCCTGGTTACGCTTGGATTATGCTGCTGCTATTACCTTGTTGACTACCATTATTGAACTTTATCCACGGGATACCTTAGCAATAAAATTTGCTGAATGGCTTTTTTATTGCAGTGGCCAGGCTTTTCAAGCGAAGCAATTTCTTGCACTTTGTGAAAGCTGTTCACAACATAATCAAGATGAGTCTCATTTTTTAGCGATCCATTCGTTTGCACTGGAATTATGTGGTCATTATCCTCAAGCCAAAGCTGTGGCTGAGCAAGCAATTGCGATGGGACCAATTACGCCCTGGAGTCATCATACCTTGGCTCATGTTTATCTTATGGAGAACGACATTAATGGCGGAATTAAGCGCCTGGAAGATTTGCGAAATAGCTGGACTAATATTTTACCACTTTTGAAAGGCCATAATACTTGGCATTTGGCCTTGTTTCATTTGGCAAATCGTGATGAAACAGAAACAATGAAGTTGTTCCCAGATATTTTTGGTACATTGCCTGATACATTATTAGAACAATTAGATGCCATTTCACTATTGTGGCGAATGGATATGGCTGGACTTCCACAGGAAGAATTACTTAAGAAGATTTTATTACATCTCGGTGTGCACCCCTTTGAATATTACATTGGTTTCAATAACGTCCATTTTATTTATTGTTTGGCTAAATTAGGAAAGACTGAACTTGCTGAGAAGGCAATAAAAGATTTGGAGTTATATATTAGTACGCTTCCTTTGGGTGCTGTACGTAATTTATGGAAAAATGTTGCTCTCCCTATGTGTTTAGGGGTTAATGCATTTGCTCAAAATAACTATCAACTCGCGGCTGAGAAAATAGACCCAATTATAGAAAATTGCTACCAATTGGGAGGAAGTGATGCGCAAACTGAACTGTATACACAGACTTATCTACTTAGTTTGTTAGGTAGCAAGCAAGAAGAGAAGGCAAAACAATTTTTTTCTAAACATTTATCGCACTATCGTAATACAGCTTTGGCTGATTATTGGTTTAATGAATGGTAAAATTATCGTTTTGCAGTCTCAACAGCTAATTCAGAGCGGACCAGAAAAGCCTTGGCCAGTTGTGTTAAATTCTCAAGCAGCCAGGCTGACATTGCTTTTTCTTGCGAGAGAATTTGCTGACAAACTTGCTTAGTCTCCAGGTCGTCAGCATTTTCTGCGGCAGTAATTAAAATTGTATAGGAAGCAATTTCAAGATTTTCAAAAACATAACTATCAATCGCCCCCTGTATAACTTCATCACAAGCAAGCATATTTCCAGCCATTTGACCTAGGCCTATCAATTTTGCAGAGAAATCTTTCAACACAGAAGAATGACTTCCCAAGCGCTTAATACAGTTTTCAAGTTGTTCTTTTTGAAAAATTGTTTCTTCCAAATGAAGCTTCATATGTTTTTTTAAACGAGGATAATTTTCCAAGCGAAATATTTGAGTCTTTAGCATTTGCTCTGATTGCTGTTCCATTGCATGGGCATCACGCAACCAATGCAATAAAAGCCCATTTCTTGTTGTCATGAGGATTCTCCCTATTCCTACATAAGCGAAAGAAATTTGTAATTAATTTTTAAGTTAAAATAATTATCAGTCCTTTAATTATAGAAGATCCTATCTATTTTTTTCATTTTGCTATACTTAAAGAAGTTAATTTATTTAGGAAGTCCCCTAATCAAAATTGACAGATTAAGGAGATTGTGATGGAAGCAAAGAAATCTCATACAACGGCATCAAGTAAAGCACACAATTTTAATTCTACTTCTTCTAAAAATTTAAGAGAATCTCATCTTGGCGAGGCTACTAATGACTTCATTAATGATGGAAAAAGAGTAGCGAATGAACTCTATGAAGAAGGGAGAAACAGAATTTACGAAGTACAAAACAATATTAAAGACTATTCAAGCAAAGTCGCAGATAAAGTGTATGAAAGACCGATAACCTCTCTGCTTATTGCTGGTGGAATTGGATATATTTTATCTGCATTGTTTCACCGTCGGTAATTCAAAAGCAGCCTAATACTCTATAATCCATTTTTATGGGTTATAGATGTTTTTCTTTTAAAACAGTGAGAATAATTATAATAAAAATATAGAGAAAAATTGGTTTGATAATAAAATTAAAAACCATAATAAATTGCAGGAAAAGATCATTTGAATCCCATAGACTTTTTCCTAATTGATAAATACCCATTGCGTGATAGGGTTGTAGATACAAATATTGAGTGACTTCCTTAATAAGGGAAATTGCAACTAAAGTACAAAAAAATGCAATAAAATGTCGAATACCATATAAACAAATAAAAAAATTTCTCTTGTTCATGATTTGGGGGATTTCGTTGCAATTTCATATACGAACTTGCCATAGCGAGTTAATAAAATATTGTTTGGAATCACTGTAATTTTTAATAATTTTGAAATCGCTATCGTCTGCCAATGCGCTTATTTGCGATTCCAGATATTTATAAGATGATTCAACATGAATTGGTTCAAATTTTTGAAAGAAAAATGAACGGTCTAAAGCAGGGATAGAGACTTTCTGTTCTTTAAGACTTATAAGATAACTTTCCATCGCTCCAAGATAAGCATTGTAAGTTTCATAGTGGCAAAATGTGTTTAAATCAAAATTAGCATCCAATTCTTTATTGATGCGTTTTAATAAATTTAAGTTAAAGTCACGTGTAAGACCCGCACCATCATTGTACGCTCGCATTAATACTTCAATATTTTTCCGCAAGTCAAAACCTATGAGAATATAGTCTCCCTCATGAAGCAAAGATCTGATTGCTTGTAAAAATTTTTTAGCGCCTGAAATGTCAAAATTACCGATACTTGAGCCTAAAAATAATACAAAGTTGCGTTTCCTGGAATTTAATCCTAACCATTTAAGACCATTAAGATAATCTGAGTTAAGAGCAACGATATTGAGCTTGGGGAGGCGTGTATGAAATTTAGCAATCAGACTCTCTAAATATTTTTTTGAAATATCTACAGTGTAATAAGTAAAGGCTAATTTATCCTTAATAAATTGATTAATCAGGATATTTGTTTTAATTCCTTCCCCAGGTCCGAACTCGATAAGATTAAAATCCTGGTCTTTACATAAATCGGATAATTCCTCTTTATAAGTAGTGAGGATTTCTAATTCACAGCCAGTTAAATAATAATCGGGATGATGGGTAATCTGATTAAATAACTCTGATCCTGAGGCATCATAAAAATATTTCGAAGGGATTTGTTTATTCTCACATGAGAGTCCCTTTAAAACATCATGCATAAATTCCTGCTGATCATTTGCTGCTGTCTGGTAATCTTGTAAAGTCTGAATTTTAGCGCTCATTAGGCTTCTCCTTTGAGATTTGCTGCTAAACGAATTCCGCTAAATTGCCAGCGTTTTTCAGGTTGGAAAAAATTACGGTAGCTTGCTCTGATGTGATTTTGTGGTGTTACACAGCAGCCTCCACGTAAAACAAGTTGATTGCTCATAAACTTGCCATTATATTCACCCAGACTACCATCCATCGCTTTGTAGCCTGGATAAGGTGTGTAAGGACTAGCAGTCCACTCCCAGAGATCCCCAAAGAATTGAGATGGATTATTTTTTTGATACACACAAGCTTGCGGATGGTATAAACCACTTTCCAGGAAATTTCCTTGTTCCGGGGAAAGTCCAGTTTTCGTTACAAAGTGCTCCCATTCATCTTCTGTAGGTAAACGACAACCACGCCATTTAGCATAAGCATCAGCTTCGTAGTAACTGACATGCGAAACAGGTTCGGCAAGATGTAATTGTTTTAGTCCACCTAAGGTAAAAATATGCCATTCATTATCAATTTTTTGCCAATATAAAGGGGCTTCGCAATGATGTTGCTGAAGCCAATCCCACCCATCCGCAAGCCACCAACGTGGATCATGATAACCGTTATCCATTATGAATTCTAAATATTCACCATTAGTGACTAATTGTGATGCAATTTTAAAGGGTTCTAAGATTTTTTTATGTCGGGGTAGTTCATTATCAAAACAAAAATCAGTTCCGTCATAACCAATCTCAACGATATCTCCGGCAACTTCCATCATTGTTTTAATTATTTCTTTGTTAATCTTTTCTTCTTTAGGTCTTGATACGATTTGATAGCAGGGAAAATCAGGATCTCGAGAAAAGTTATGTTTAATGTCCATTAAAAGTAATTCTTGATGTTGTTGTTCATGTTGCAATCCCCAGCTAAGTAACATTTTGATGGTAGATAGTTCGCTCTCTGGCAAACGTTCAAGTAAAGATAAAATATGATCATTAATATACTGACGATAGTCATAGATAATTTTAACGGTAGGTCTTGATAATAACCCGCGTTCTGGACGTAGATAAGGTTGACCGATTGTCTGATAATAGGAATTAAATTTATAGTTAAAAGAGGGATGAAAGGTTTTATAACTGTTTAAGTAAGGACTTAGGATAAATGTTTCAAAAAACCATGTCGTGTGTGCCAAATGCCATTTAGGTGGACTCACATCAGGCATGCTTTGAATAACATAGTCCTCAGTAAATAATGGCTGGCATAATTCTTCTGTTTTCTGCCGCACATCCTTGAACCTTTGAGCAAGTTCTTCTTTTACCATCAA
>NZ_CP119078.1:2642500-2782500 GCF_029026145.1 Legionella cardiaca
TTTCCCAACTGGTTGGCCAGGAGCATATTAATAAAGCATTGGTTAATTCGCTAAACCAACAGCGACTGCATCATGCTTATCTTTTTACTGGGACCCGCGGTGTGGGTAAAACCAGTGTCGCACGTCTTTTAGCAAAAGCACTTAATTGTGAGCAAGGTATCAGTGCTGAGCCTTGTCTTCAATGCGAAGCTTGTATTGCGATAGAGCAAGGCCGTTTTTTAGATTTGATTGAAATTGATGGCGCCTCGAGAACACGTGTTGAAGATACTCGCGAGCTCTTGGACAATGTGCAGTACACACCAACAAATGGTCGCTTTAAAATTTATTTAATTGATGAAGTACACATGCTCTCCCAGCATAGTTTCAATGCCTTATTGAAAACATTAGAAGAGCCACCTGCGCATGTTAAGTTTTTATTAGCAACAACTGATCCTCAAAAATTGCCAGTAACAGTCCTCTCACGCTGCCTGCAATTCCATCTTAAACATTTAGCCGACGAATTAATTGCTCAGCATTTGCAATATATTCTTCGAGAAGAAAATTTGAATTTTGAAACAGAGGCTTTAGAAATCTTAGCAAAAGCAGCAAAAGGCAGTATGCGAGACGCCTTAAGTTTATTAGATCAAGCCATTGCATGTTGTGGTACACAGTTAACTGCGTCAGAAGTAAAAACAATTTTAGGCTATACACGGCAGGATTATGCTATGCAGCTCCTCCATGCATTAGCAACTTTAGATCCACAACAACTTATTTACATTAGCCGACAAATTGCTGTAGAAGGCGGTCATTTTCGTTATGTACTCGATGAGCTTTTGCATTACCTGCATCATATTACAATTTGCCAGAACCTTTCCGGCGATAGTTCTTTCATCATTTCAGAACCTAAAATTCAAGCTTTGGCTAAGCAACTAAGCCCCGAAGATCTGCAATTATTTTATCAAATTGGCATTAAAGGTTCAGAAGAAATGTATTTGGCGCCAACACTTGCTATTGGTTTTGAAATGGTATTGTTGCGAATGCTGACCTTTAGACCTGCTCCACCAACACTGCCGCCTAAGCTTGCTTATGAAATTATTGTTAATGATGCAACTGCTGCATCGGTTGCATCAGAATCACTACCTTCAGTAGCCATTGATGCTTCTCCCATAATAGAAGAATCATTTCCGGAAGTACCTGAAGACACCAAAACAGATCCTCTTTCTATTCTTCAGGAGGAATCGCTAACAGTCATTCAAGAAGAATCTGTAACAGTTATTCAGGAAAAACCTATAACAATTATTCAAGAAGCACTTGTAACATCCACTCAAGCAGAACCAACAGCAATGCCAATGACAACGGCTGAGAATTGGGGAGCAATATTAAATCAACTTCAATTGACTGGCTTGACGTTAAATGCCGCTGAGAATGCCGAATTTGTAGAAAAATCCGGACGCGATATCGTCTTTCGGGTAGCAAAGGGCCACCAATCATTGTTTACACCTATGGTAATTAGTCGTATTGAGCAGGCCTTAGCGACTTATTATAAGGAAACTGTTAAAATTACATTAACGAGTGACGATGCAGTGCAATCATCCCCCGCTCAACAAAAGCAAATTGTGCAAAATCAACGCCAACAGGAAGCTGAACTTTCGTTACAACAGGATGTCTTTTTTCAACAGTTAAAACAAGAGTTTTCAGCCGAAGTGGTCAAAAATTCTATTGCACCTATTAAAGATGAATTATAATTAACTCAATAAATCCTACTGCGAGGTCAACATGGATATTAATCAAAATCTTGGTAACATAATGAAAGAAGCGCAAAAGATGCAACAGCGCATGCAAGAAGCCCAAAAACAATTAAGTCAATTAGTTGTAAAAGGCGTCTCTGGTGGAGGTTTGGTTGAAGTGGAAATGAATGGCCGCCACGAAGTAAATAAAGTTAAGATCAGCCAAACATTAATGGAAGAAGATGTTGAAATGATGGAAGATTTAGTAACTTCTGCCTTCAATGACGCTGCACGCAAAGTTGAGCAAGCATCCAAACAAAAAATCAGTGAATTGACTGCGGGTCTTAATATTCCTACTGATTTTATGAAGGACGAGGATAAGGAATAAGATAACTGATGGATGCATTGAGTCGCTTGGTGGATGCTTTGCGTTGTCTACCTGGAATTGGTCCCAAGTCAGCACAACGTATGGTGTTTCATCTATTGCAACACCAACGCCAACGCGGCTTGCATTTGGCTTCTTGCCTAGAAGAAGCCATGCAAAGTATTCATCATTGCAGACGCTGCAATAATTATACTGAATTAGAATTATGTAAGCTTTGCCAAAATCCCGCTCGCAACGCCCAGGTTCTTTGTGTAGTTGAAACGCCCGCCGATGTTGCAGCCGTTGAACAAAGTAATGCTTTCAGTGGTAGTTACTATGTATTAATGGGAAAAATTTCACCACTTGATGGGATGGGTCCTGATGATATAGGTTTGCCACGATTACGTAATCTCGTTATTGATGAAAAAATTCAAGAAGTGATTCTAGCATTAAGCCCAACTGTGGAGGGGCAAACAACGGTTCATTTCATTCATGACTTACTAAAGGATTACCCTGTGCGAGTTAGCCAACTGGCGCATGGTATTCCTTCTGGAGGCGAATTAGAGTTTTTAGATGGTAATACTATAGGCAATGCATTGCGAAATCGAGCTATTGTGAATGTATAAAATGAATCGATTACTACAGGGTTGTAGTTTTTTTATCCTACTCTTTATTAGCCATATCGTCAGTGCATCCTTTAATAAGAGCCTTTGGCCTATTTGGGAAACTAATAATCCTCTATCTCAAGCGACTATCTCCCATGATGAATGGCAAGAGTTTTTAAATAGACGGGTTATTACCAATGAGGAAGGTATCAACTTAGTTGATTATGCCAACTTGACTGATGCAGATTATGACTTACTTAAAAGTTATATTACCAAAATGAGCCATATTGACATTGATGCCTATAATCGTGATGAACAACTTGCCTTTTGGTTAAATCTTTATAACGCGCTCACTGTACAAATTGTTGCTGACTATTACCCAGTAGGTAGTATTGAAGAAATTAATATTTCTCCAGGGCTATTTAGCGTCGGACCCTGGGGCGCAAAGCTAGTGACTATCAATGGCACCCCTTTATCACTTGATGAAATCGATAACCGTATTATTCGTCCTGTTTGGAACGACCCACGTACTCATTATGCAATTAACAATGGGTCAATAGGCGCCGCTAACCTTAATAAAAAGGCTTACAAGGGAAGTACCATTGAAACCTCCCTTAATGACGCAGCCTCTGAATATATTAATTCTCTTCGTGGCGTACAGGTCATAGAGGGTGAACTAATTGTGTCTAAAATTTATGAATGGTATAACGAAGATTTTGGTGGTTCTAAGGCTGATATCATCACGCATCTTAAGCAATTTGCTAAAGAACCATTGCGTAGTCAATTAAAACATATCAATACTATCGATGGATACGTCTATAATTGGCATTTAAATAGTACTATTGTTCCCAAATCGTGAAGACAAATTTCTTTCGCCATGCATTTACTCACTTTGCTCTTTTTAATCTTATTTTTTTAATTTTACAATTTATTTATGTTCTTGCTCAGGGGGGCAGTTTTTTAAAAGCTATTCCACTTCCATTTGCAGTTCATCTACAAATAGCAATGGCCGCATTGATTCAACTCGGTCTTTATCTTTGCTTAACAATATTACAAACTTTTTGGCTTTGGGGATTAAAAGATAGCTACCTTGAAAAGCCATCCTTGGAATTTTGGCTACTTATCATCTATTTTCTTTCTCTTCTGACAATACTTAGTCTGAATTGTTATTTCTTTCCTTTAAGCTTATTTAGCCGTTTATTCTTACCAGAGATCTCAATCCACGTGATTCAGCTCGTCATGATTGCCTGTTTACTAGGCATCAGTTTACTTATGCTTAAAGCTCTTTTAAAAGCTTACTTATTGGCTCCAGTTTCTATTAGTGCGTTGTTAGGAGCAATATCTTTATTATTCTTCATGACTTATCGCCAAATACCAATTGATAGTAATCGGCAAAGCACGCAACCTAATATTATTATTATTGGCGTTGATTCGTTAAGTCCTGAACGCATTAATAAAACAGATACACCTAATCTTAATCAATTTATTAGTAACAGTGCGCATTTCAAAGAAGCTATCAGCCCACTGGCACGAACTTATTCCGCTTGGGCAAGTATTCTTACAGGCCTTTATCCTCTACACCATCAAGCTCGCTATAATTTAATGCCTGCCGAGTTAGTAAAAAGTTCAAAAAGCATTGCATGGACGATGCAAAATATGGGATATCAAACAATATTTGCGACCGATGAACGTCGTTTCAGTACTATTGATAAAGATTTTGGCTTCCAAACAATCGTTGGTCCGCAATTAGGCGTCAATGATATTTTGCTAGGCACCTTTTATGACTTTCCTTTAAGTAATTTCCTTATTAATCTTCCTATAAGTCGCTGGTTATTTCCTTATAATTACTTAAATCGTGCCAGTCATTTTTCTTATTATCCCAACAGCTTTAGTCAAGCCTTGGAAAACTCCATTGCTCAAAGTAATCCGCAAAAACCACTTTTTCTTGCTGTGCACTTTGCTATCCCTCACTGGCCCTATGCTTGGGCAGCCTCATCTCCTGCCGAAGTAGGTGACATCTATAGTGTTAAGGAACGAGAAGGGCTTTATTTCGCTGCGATTCATGAAGCCGATAAACAAGTGGGTCTTCTGTTAAATTATTTACGACAAGCAGGGCTTCTTGAAAATAGCATGGTAATCATATTAAGCGACCATGGCGAATCCTTATACGAATCCGGGAGTCGCAAAACAAATCCCCAAAAATATCAAGGAACACAAAAAAGCCATCTTGTTGATTACTTTAAACGCAAAACATCTACAGAACTTGAAATGAGTGCTGGTCATGGCTCTGACTTACTAAGCCCCTCTCAATTTCACTGTTTGTTAGCCTTTAATATCTATAATAAAAATCAGCAAATCAATCCGAAACAAGAAATTGGGACAAGAGTGGCATTAATTGACCTTGCACCAACCATCTTTTCCTTTCTTAACCTTCCATTACGCCCCAATTTTGATGGCATTTCCCTGTTTGATGCCATTCTTAATAAACAACCACTTCCAGAAAAACGTATTTTTATTTTAGAAAGCGGGGAACTTCCCAATCAGATTGTTTCTCGTGAACGAGCCAGGGTTTTAGGAAAATTACTCTATGAAGTAAATTTTCAGAATAACCAACTGCAGATTAGAAAAGAGCGACTCCCACTACTTGATGCTCTTAAACTTTATGGCATTTTAGAGGGCGAGTGGCTTGTTGCATTATATCCCGATGATTCAAAATATATTACGGTAATTCTTAATTTAAATGATGGCCAATGGACTGATGATTTAAACTCTTCTTTCGCTAAATCTTCTCCTGTGGGGCCAATGCTCAAGCAATTGCTAGAATTTTATCAAAAGGAATTATCTTCCTATCCTAAATCAAAGGTTACCCCCAACCTCCTTGAATAATTGTTCAAGCGTTTGATTCTCTAAAACAATAGAGCCTGAATAAAGATTCATGATTCTTGTAATCGCGTTAATATTTCTGCGCCCGGGCTTTAACGGTTTATGGGTGCTATGTCGCGCGTAGGGGGTTGTGGTTATTGAGCGATTACTTAACTCTTCGCGAACTGCTTCCATTACACAATCCAGCACCTGGTAAACTCGAGCAATAGTGTCTTTTTGCTGGGGTGTAGCCAGAGGAAGGGCCGCAATTTTTTGATCTTCTAGCATGGCGGCTAAAGTACGCATCAAATAACAACTATCTTTATTCGCAAAATAACCATACAGATCGAGACATTCCGTTGTCGCTAGTTGTTTGAATAAATCCTGCATATCCTGAAAAAATTTCTTATAGCTTTCATGGGATTCACTACAATGTCCTAGTTGTTGCCGCAATGCCATAGCGGTATCAATGAGTCGATTTGGATTAAACCAAAACTTATAAGCACGAAAAAAATCATTTAATTTACTTTTTGTTATTATTTCTTCAGATAAAACAATATTAGGCAACCGCCATTCCTTTAAAGCAGTAATAATTAAATGCTGTGTTTCATTTTCTATATTAATAGTAATGCCCTGAGGTAATTCCTCCTCTCCATGAAATAAATAATCATGAAGTTCACCTATTCCCCGTTGTTTTAAAGCTTGCAAAACTGTTTGATGAATACTTTCAATGAACTGATGAAGCATTGACAGTCGAGCTTTCACAGATAGTAATTTTTCAGGATGTAATGCTTGTTTGAAGAGTTGGTGAGGGTTTAACTTATAGAAAAAGATATGATTAATAATGAGTGTAATTTCCGGACGTTCAAATAAAGATGCCAACATTAACATTTCTTTATCATCTACTTGAGCAACTAATGCCAATGAAGAAAGAATATTTTCTCCCGCATTATTTGCAAAAGCGACAATAGCATACAACCAATCAGCACTAGACTTTGCTTCTACTAAAGTTTTAAGTTGTCCTGTTAGCGAGCGTTGAATATATTCAACTGATTGCGGATGGAGACCATTTAATTGCTCTTGTAAGTATTTATAATAATATTTTAATTTACGAACTATTTTTGTTTCCTCAGCCAATTCCATTGGTAAGCAAATTTGTTGCTTCAGCGTCTGGATCATTACATAGCAACGAGAAGGACTATTTTCTGAGATAGAAACTGCTATATCTGACTCTTGGTAATCAGGCTTTAGTAAATATAAAAGATTTTCATATTTCAGGGATAACTCTGAACAAAACTGTGCCGCATCCTGAATTCGTAGTCGTGCGCTTTTGCCATCGCCCATTGCTTTCTGTAAACGATTTTCGATTTGTTTAATCTCATACTTAATTAAGGCCTTGGCTCGACAGCGCTCATTAACCAGCTGTTGTATTTTAAAATGATTAATATTAGTCATAAGTATCTCCAACTATTATCCTAAAGCTGGAGCGCTTTACATGATTAGAGCCTACTCGCCCCCATTTCGTGCTTGCGCGTACTTAAAGCCATCCTTGCTTAGGACGCATCATTCTTAGGCATTTATGCTCAGAATGACATAAATAAGAAACATACTATTTTTAGTAATATTAATTTAAGCATGCTGCCTCTATTTTTGCCACTATATGAAATATATGGATACCATTGACTCGTTTTGATAGTAAGAATATTTTTTATTAAAGAGAAAAAGGAGATATCAGGGTGATATCTCCTTCTAAAAAATTACATATCAGTACCGCTATCTGGCAATATTCGCGTGGTTTTACCATAAACGACTAATACTTTTTGCTTAACTTTCAATTTTAAATCTTCTGCTTGCGCTACAGATACGATCGCACCGCTATTTAATTTGATAACATAAACATAGCCGTGACCACCATCCAGATATTCACTGCCAGGCGCCTTATCGGTTTTACCTGTTGCTGCTTTGCTGTGAAATTTGACTGGACGTTTAGAAATAATAACGCCTGAAGCAACTTTTTTTAACTTGCCAACTTCATTAACATCATAATCTCCTGGAGGCGCATCTTTAGAGCAGCCGCCTAAAACCAAACACAGTGCAATTCCCAGCGCATAAAACAGTTTATTCATTTTTATTTATCTCCTGGTTAATATTTTCATGAGGGATTGGATAAAAAATCTGCTCTATTCTACAAATTAGCATCTCGTATTACCAGTAAGATAAAAAGATAAACTTAGGCAACGGTTATATTGACAACTTGCGAGCATCAATTTCTGTCAGCTATCAGTATGGGACAAGATCAATATCATTTATACGTGCTGACAGTTATTATTAAAAAATATACTATCTTCAATGCAAATTATTCCATAAGCAGTATATAATTTTATTTTTTAAATTTTACTCAGTTAGGTAGAGGAGAATACCAATGTCATTGCATCGTAAATATCTGCTCATTATTGACGATGCACCCTTAGACGAAAAGCTTAGCGAATATTTTGCTAAATTTGATTATGACATTGTGCAATACCCAGATTTGACACAATTAAATAAAGAAGTTGAAGCCCCAACGGCCCTCCTTATTAATTGGTCTATTATTCAAGCAAGCCCCACAACAATCGATGAGCTATATCACCGCTATCCAGTTCCTTTGATCGTTATTAGTAATACAAAAGATGAGAATATTTGTGTTCGCATGTTAGAAGCCGGGGCGGATGATTTTTTAATAAAACCCCTTCATCCTCGTGAACTTCATGCGCGGATAAGTGCCATATCGAGAAGAGTTCAACGTGCCACAAAGGAAGTTGAACAGGAAAAAGAAGTCTTGCTCTTTGCCGATTGGCGTTTATATCCCGCATCTCGTCAAGTTTTTGACAATAATCATGAAGAATTACTACTTAGTGCAGGAGAATACGATTTACTCTTAGCCTTTGTTCGCCAGCCTCAGCGTGTTTTAGGTCGAGATTTTTTGTTACAACTCACTAAAAATAGTGATTTGGCGCCTTTTGATAGGCGTATTGATGTTCAAATAAGTCGATTACGGCAAAAGATAGAAACGGATGCAAAAAAACCAGCTCTTATCAAAACCATTAGAAATGGCGGTTATTTATTCACTGCCCGAGTTTTAACTATCAAAGAAGGCAGTGAATAAACTAAATAATTAAACAGTGCTTATTTTCGTTTACCTACTTTAAGCATACGCACGGTTTTAACCATATTTTCTCCCACCTTCAAAATTTCAATTTGAAAATTTTCAATTTGTAAACAGCAATCTGGCGGCGGAATATATCCCAAATGTTCAATAATTAAACCACTAAGAGTTCGCGGACCAATTGCCGGAAGTTGCCAGCTTAGTAAGCGCTTTAAATGACGAAGTGTTATACTAGCATCCACAATTACTGAACCATCTTCTTGTTGGATGACATCTTTACTTAGGTCAGCTACATCGGTTGTGAATTCGCCTACCACTTCCTCGAGAATGTCTTCCATGGTTACTAATCCTAGCAAGTCACCATACTCGTCAACCACAAAACAACTACGTTTTTTAATTTTTTGAAAATTTAAAATCTGTACATTAAGAGGTGTAGCTTCAGGAATAAAATAGGGAGTATCGGCAATTTTTAGGAGATTATCCATGTCCAACCGCTCTTCAAGAACCAAATTTAAAACACTTCTTACATGCACAAGTCCTACTAAATTATCAATTGTATCGCGATAAAGAGGAAGTCTTGTATGCTGTGCTGTTTCTAATTCTTCTAGAATTTTATGCCAAGGTTGCTCTAAATCAAGTCCCACAATATCGGCTTTAGGTATCATGATATCCTCAACTGTGGCTTGCTCTAAATCCAATAAGCTTAGCAACATACTTTTATGTTCAACGGGTAACAAACCACCTGCTTCGTGTACTACCGAGCGCAATTCCTCACCAGATAAAGCTTCTCTTTGATTTCTCTCTATAGTGACACCAAACAAGCGAAGGATGATTGTGGTGATCCAACTAATAATTTGGACAATAGGTGCAAACATTGTTTGCATAATTTTCAACGGCAATGAGGCCGCAAAAGCAACCTGTTGAGGGTGAAGGGCGGCCAATGTCTTCGGCGTCATTTCGGAGAATACTAATATGACGAGTGTTAATAATATGGTTGCAATAGCAACCCCTGCATCCCCATATAAGCGTTGGCCTATTAAAGTTGCGACCATAGACGCAACGATATTGGCAAAAGTATTTCCAATTAAAATAACGCTCAGCAACCTATCCGGCCTTGTTAGCATCTGGTTTACGCGAATTGCCTGCTTATGATTTTTTTTGACTAAATAACGTAATCGGTATCGATTTAAAGACATCATTCCGATTTCTGAACCTGAAAAAAAGGCTGAAATAATTACTAATGCTAATAACGTCAGAGATAACGTTGTCAAAGAAAACTGCACCGTGCCTCCCTCAGGTAGTCAAGAAACTCCATCATAACAAACTGTACCTTATTCTCCTACCAAAGAGGGCCATTCTTCATCGCCAAAAAGCGGACCAAACACCGCTTCTTGCTCCATAATATTTGCCCAAAATAGATTGCCGATATCAAAATGCCACCATTCATAACGGTAAGAAGTAAAATGAGCACTTTCCATCGCGGCTCGTAAGCAATCCCGTCGTTCTTTTATAATTTTTTCTGAAGACAATAATTCTGGTTTTAAATTAAAATAATCGCGGTGAGCTTGCTCGCTACAATCATCGAACGGGGTACCCATATCCAAAACTTCACCTGAAGAGAGGTCATAGAGTGTCAGATCAATAGCACCACCGCTTAAATGAGGCGAACAATAACTATCACCAACACTTGCAGGTGCTGCGACATATTTTAAAACCTCAGCTTCATGTTCTTGCAAAGTTAAATGAGGAAGTTTCTTACGAATTTCCTCGCTCATCCAATTAAAAAGTTTTTGCTGAACTTCTCGTGGTCTATAAACATCCCAAATTAAAAAACCATAGCTGGCAGGTAACTTGTTCAATGCTTGCAAAAGCGCATCAAGTACTGCGCGTCTTCCAAAAATTAATGGGTAAGGACTAAAACCCTGCTCAAAATATATAGGGCGGACTTGAATACGCGAATGAATTTGATTAGTAAATTCAACTATCTCATAATCTGTTGCTAAAAATTCTTTTTCAGATAGCATTTTAATGCCAAGAAAAACATAACCAGTATCGCACTCTAAAAGAGTAAGATAATTTATGCAAATCTTTATCTTTTACATTAAGAAATATTAAGACAGATAAGATTTGAGACTATTTTGGTGGTGTGAAAGACCAAAACAAGCAAATTAATGCATTTCTACTGCTTAGCAGTTTTAGCAACTCTGGCAACTATGCTATAGTAATCATTTTGCATTCGAGTAATCGTCATGTTTGAAAATTTAACTGACCGCCTAACACGTGCCTTTAAAACTTTAAGTGGCCAAGCGCGCTTAACCGAAGACAATGTTCACGACGCACTGAGAGAAGTCCGCTTATCCCTTCTTGAAGCGGATGTAGCTTTTCCTGTTGTGAAAGATTTTATTGAAGAGGTAAAACAAAAAGCATTAGGTCAAGAAGTAGATCTCAATTTAAAACCTGAACAAGCCTTGGTTAAAATTGTTCATGATGAATTGGTTCATGTGCTCGGCGATACTCGAGCAGAGTTGAATTTTAAAACCCAACCACCTGCAGTCTTCTTAATGGCAGGCTTACAAGGCTCAGGTAAAACCACCAGCAGCGCAAAACTAGCCCTCTACCTAAAAGAAACCGAAAATAAAAAAGTCATGCTCGTCAGTTTAGACGTGTATAGACCCGCTGCGATTGAACAATTAAAATTATTAGCCGCTCAACTTGACGTTGCTTTTTATCCTGCGGAAACTCATGAACAACCTCTCGCTATTGCTCAAAAAGCTTTAGAGAGCGCCAAAAAACAATTTATTGATGTCATTATTTTCGACACCGCAGGTCGTTTGCATGTCGATGCAGAAATGATGGCGGAAATTAAAGACATTCACAAAGCAGTTAATCCTGTAGAAACGCTCTTTGTCGTAGACAGTATGACTGGGCAAGACGCGGCCAATACTGCTAAAGCATTTCATGAGGCTCTTGCTCTAACTGGCGTGATTCTCACGAAAACAGATGGCGATGCACGCGGTGGTGCAGCTTTATCAGTTAAATACATAACAGGACAGCCCATTAAGTTTCTTGGAAGTGGCGAAAAAATCGAGGCTCTTGAACCCTTCCATCCCGACAGAATTGCTTCACGTATTTTAGGGATGGGTGACATCCTAACTTTAATTGAAGAAGTTGAACGTAAAGCAGATAAACAAGCCAGCGAAAAATTAGCCAAGAAATTAAAAAAAGGAAAAGGATTTGATTTAGAGGATTTTAAACAGCAATTACTGCAAATGGATAAAATGGGTGGAATTTCAGGCATGATGAGTAAACTGCCAGGTATGGGACAATTGCCACAAAAGGCAATGAGTCAGGTCAATGACAAAGCCATGGCCCAAACCGTTGCAATTATTAATTCAATGACACCCAAAGAGCGACGTATACCCAAGATTATTGTCGGTTCCCGCAAAAAACGTATTGCCATGGGGTCAGGTACTCAGATACAAGACGTTAATCGTTTATTAAAACAATTTGAACAAATGCAAAAAATGATGAAAAAATTTACCAAACCAGGCGGCATCAAGCAAATGATGCGCGGAATGGGTGGGATGACGGGGTTAAAAGGTTTGTTCCCTGACGAATGACCATAAATAATTCCAATAATGACTTCCAATGCCGAGGTAATTTTCGTACAATACACGGCATTTTTACGTAAACACTCTTAAAGTAGAGGAAATAATGGTAGTTATACGTTTATCACGAGCTGGCGCTAAAAAGCGTCCTTTTTACAATATGGTTGTTACGGATAGCCGCAAACGTCGCGATGGTAATTACATCGAGCGCATTGGCTACTTTAACCCAGTTGCACGTGGTCAAGAGCCTCGTTTGCACTTGGAAGTGGATAAATTAGCTCACTGGCAAAGTGTTGGCGCACAACTTTCTGATCGTGTTCGCGCATTGATTAAAGAATACAATAAGAAGAACACTGAAGCTTAATAACTGTGGAAAAGGTTACTGATAGAATCGTTATCGGTCGCTTTGGTCGCCCACATGGGATTAAAGGGTTTGTAACGGTTCATTCTTTTACAGAACCACGCGATAACATTCTGCGTTATACCGATTGGCATGCCTATATTAATAAGCAATGGCAACCGCTTAAACTGCTGCATGTAGAAATGAATGAAAAATCTATTCTTGCGCAAGTTGAGGGTTATAACGAGCGAGAACAAGTGGCAGCTCTGACTAATGTGGACATTGCTGTCAGTCGCGAACAATTACCAATATTAGCAGAAGGTGAATACTACTGGCATGATCTTATTGGTATGCAAGTGGTTAACCAACAAGGCGTTCTTCTTGGCGAGGTTGTAGAAATTATGCCAACAGGCGCCAATGATGTTTTAGTTATTGAAGGTGAAAAGCGACACCTGGTTCCGTATTTACCCGGACAATTTGTTGCTGACATTAATAGCAGCCAACGTATCATTACCGTTGACTGGGATGCGGATTTTTAAATGATGTTACATTTGGGTGTAATAACCCTAATGCCCGAAATGTTTGATGTACTTAAGCATGGTGTAGTTGGTCGGGCAATTGAGCAAAATTTAGCGAGAGTTGATTGTTGGAATCCTCGCGAATGGGCACCAAGACCATATCGGCAAGTTGATGACAAACCTTATGGCGGTGGTCCAGGCATGGTCATGATGTATGAACCCTTGCATGGCGCAATTAATCATGCAAAAACAAAAATGCCATCTGCTTGTAAGACTATTTATTTAAGCCCGCAAGGCAAAGTAATTCGCCAGTCTGATTTAAATCAGGTGGCCAAAGAACGAACCCCACTGCTTTTCATAGCAGGACGGTACGAAGGAATAGATGAACGAATCATTGTTCATCATGTTGATGAAGAATGGTCGTTAGGAGATTTTGTTTTAAGTGGTGGTGAATTGGCAGCCCTGGTATTTATTGATGCGATTATTCGTCTCATACCTGGCAGCCTGGGACATTTGAGGTCGGCCGAGCAAGATTCGTTTATGAATGGCCTTCTGGACTGTCCCCATTACACAAGACCAGGAAGCATTCACGGCTTGGATGTACCATCAGTGCTGTTGGGTGGTAATCACCGTGACATTGAACGCTGGCGCCGAAAACAAAGCCTCGGAAAAACCTGGCTTAAGCGCCCGGATTTATTAGAGAAAATACAATTAAGTGATATCGATAAGCAATTACTTATCGAGTTTAAAAGCGAACAGGGTAATTCCTGCTGAAGGAATACCAATTTGAGGAGTGACCATGAGCAACATTATTGATCAATTAAATGCTGAGCAAATGCAAGGCAAAAACATTCCTGATTTCAGCCCAGGCGACACCGTTTTAGTACAAGTAAAAGTAAAAGAAGGTACTCGCGAGCGTTTGCAAGCATTTGAAGGTGTTGTCATTGCTAAAAGAAATCGTGGCTTGAACTCAGCTTTTACCGTGCGCAAAATTTCTCATAGCGTTGGAGTTGAGCGTGTTTTCCAAACTTATAGCCCAATAGTTGACAGCATTATTGTTAAACGTCGTGGCGATGTACGTCGTGCAAAACTTTATTACCTACGTGATTTAGCTGGTCGTGCAGCACGTATTAAAGAAAAATTATCGACTGGTAAAAAAGAAGATTAATTTCTAATTTATGCTCATCGTTACTGCATTCAACACCCCTGTAGGTTGGCTTGAAATTACGTACGATGAGCATTATATTCATCATGCAATCTTTATTGATCCACCGCTGCTACAACAAGATAGCCCTCCGAATCAATTAACCCAAACAATTAAACAAGAATTAGAAAATTACTTTAGTGACCCTCATTATCGCTTTCAGCTGTCACTGAAACCTCAGGGCTCTCCTTATCAACAACTCGTTTGGAATGCTTTAATGGTTATTCCTGTTGGCCGGACACTCACTTATGGTGAGCTTGCAAAAAAATTGCAAACCAGTCCTCGAGCCATTGGGCAAGCTTGCAAAAAGAACCCAATTACACTCTTCATTCCTTGTCATCGAGTAGTAGGGAAACATGATCAAGGTGGCTACATGGGACGTCCAGAAGCGCTATGCTATAAAACTAATTTACTGTCTCATGAAGGTGCTATTTAAATTTATTTTGGCTCTTGTCTCACAGAGTCTTCTGTAGCAGGTACTGAAGGCAAGATAGTGCCTATGACTTTGACAGCAAAAAATTGAAATTGCTCAGCTGATTTATCAAAGAACCAGGAAATGAACGGCTTCGGATTCTTAACTGACAGTTTCGATAACACCGTTACTTCCCAGGGATAAGGCTTCATTTTTTCAATTGTATTAACAAAATCAGTAACGGTTGCCAGCACTTCAGGTGAAGTAATAGTCTGCTTCATTAAATAATCATATAACGACTTAATTACTCCAAGACGTACTGCTGCGAAGTCTTCCTTATCTTGATATTTGGCTAACTCTTCGCAGTATTCTTTAAGAAGAACCTGACAGTCGATAATATAATTAACTTTGTCGCGAATCATTTGTGCTTGCTTTTGAAATTTGAGACTGGATTTATTTAAAGCCGTATATTTTTTCATTAATTCATCATTATTTTTTTCAGGTGGAAGCTCTGGGGGACTGCGCTTCATCCATTTATGGATAGCCTTTGCATGCAAAGATTCCTCGGTTTTATAAAATTCTAATAACTCATGCTCATGCAAAACCATGTATTGCATGGCGGCATTGCATAATACCGTAGCGTTATAGGATACCCTTTCAACAAAAGGTGGTAATTGGTCATAAAGCAACATATAGAGAATTTCAATATGGCAAAAATCATCTGGCGTAAATCCATGATGAATTAATTCAAAAATAGCAAGCTGCAAAATAGTATCAGCATCTCCTTCGGGTACGGAGTAATGAGTAACAAGAAACTCTAACCATTGGAGGGCTTGTAGATAATCTCCTTTTCGTAATGCATCTAGATAAATTTCTGTATGCATGGTATCTCCCTATGATTAAAGAATTTTATTCCAATGACGATAGTATAAATAAGATAACATGGAGTGGTCATCATGAAAAAAATGAGTATCACCACAATGTTGCTCCTATTGCCACTTAGTAGTGCTTTTGCGAATTGTGACTTGACTCGTTTTCGATGGGACTGCGATCTTCCTGCTCGGGTTAAACCCTCTTCATCCGCATACTCTTTAGTTTATTGTGGTAACACCCGCCTTTATATTAGCCAGGCCGAATATGAGGTATTGGCTCGTTATCAGCGAGCCAATGTTAATATGGTATTAAAAGTGAATGGCGAATATATTGATAGTCCCTGTATTCCTGCTGAACGATTTCTATCCTTTCCTTAGATTCAAGCAAGCTAATTTCACCAGTAAAATTTTATAATCCCTTGTGATGAGTAATGCTATAAATTTTTTCGTTGTCTTCTGCTGTAAATGGTTTCCCATCTTTTCGACGAATATAATAATATTCCTTTGTTTCGCCTGGCTCTTTATAGTCAATAACTTTAGGCTCATAACTTTGAATTTGCTTCTGGGGCTTTCCTTCCGCTTTGAATAACCATGGCAATATTTGTTGTAAAAAAATTTTTTTATCTATAGAAATATGATAAGGAGCATTTTGCTGTAATTGGACTACACGCAAATCAGCCTCAGAAAAGTATTGCCCCAATACCTTTGCCATTGCAATATTTTCACCTTTATTCAATTTCTTATATTGAAACGCAATTCGATCATTAGCGTGCACAAATATATAATGAGCTTGATTTGTGACATCTATTGTGGGAGTTAAAAATGGTGTTTGCTGAGGCTCCAATTTTTGGATAAATTGTATCATTAATGTTTCAAATCGCTCACTATGACTAATGTCTTTATGTTTTAATTTCAATAACTGCGCTATAAACATCGTTAAATCATCATTAGTTTTAATTTGCTCAGGATTTCTCGCCAAGCTGGCAAAGATAAACAACATTTTGTTTTTATTTTCCTCCTTATTTATTCGTGAAAGCATGGTCACCTCACGCCTGTTTAAAAAACTGGCGACATGTGCTTTTACCGATTGAGGAAGTATTTGCCAACTGAAGTCACTACTATTTTCTTCCAGGCTCATCTCAGCAGATCCTTCCAGACTCATCTCAGTAAACTCTTCTGAAGGATTCTTCTCAACAGATTCAACATTCATTATGGTGGAATAAGGCGGCATAACAAAATTTAACATGAGGGAAATAAGACGAGTTGAATTTTGCTCCCGATTTTCATAAGACATTTTATCAGCGACAAGATTGAATGCATTTAAAAGCGCTCTATACATAGTTATCTTCCTAATTGGTTTACTTATTTGCTATTTCTTTATCAGGTCCCAGTTCCTTTTTGGACAAAAAATAAAGCATCGAATCGAGCATTTTTGCACTCAGAACACGTTTTAAAAAGGCAAACAAATGTGCAGGGAAAGTAACACGGTATTTAGCCTTCGGCTTTTTTGCTTCTATGGCATGAACTAATTTCGTAATTACTGAGTCAGTTTTTTGAGTAAAGATCGACTTATTTTTGCTATGGCGAAAATCTGACATCATTAAATGATATTGCGCCTGAAAATGACTCTTTTCGCTATTAATTTTTTTTAGTGAATGATCGATAACATTATCTCTAAAGCGACTTTCAATTGGCCCAGGTTCTATCGTAATGACTTTAATTCCTGAAGGTTTGAGTTCTAAACGGAGCGTGTCACTTAAACCCTCTACAGCATATTTCGATGCATTATAAGCCCCACGGAAAGGCATGCTAATGACGCCTAAAATTGAACTGATATTAATGATACGACCTTGTCCCTGCTTGCGCATAATCGGTATGGCAAGCCGTGTGAGGTCCATAAGACCAAATACATTTGTTTCAAATTGCGAACGCAGCGCATCTCGTGGAACATCCTCCAGAGCACCCGCTTGACCATAGCCGGCATTATTGATTAAAACATCTAAACGACCTGAAGTTTTTTTTATGATTTCGTAAAAAGCCAGCGTAATTGAATGCGTATCATCCATATTCATTTGCACTGCATCAAGGCCCAAGGCCTTTAATTTTTTAACATCCTCTTCTTTACGACAGGCGGCAACCACATAATGCCCGCGCTGCGATAGTGCTAAAGCGGCATCATGACCTATTCCACTTGAACAACCGGTAATTAAAATGACTTTTGATTTCATAAAATTTTTACCGTTTTTTATAAGAATTCTTATATTAGCAATAGATGGTATTATACGCATCAATTAATACACATAATACACAGCGTCTTTTCCTATGGTTAAACATAAACTTGAAATCGATGGCATTCTCGTAGAAATTTTAAGAAAACCTATAAAAAACATGCACCTGCGAGTCTACCCTCCTGATGGACAAGTTAAAGTCAGCGCCCCCATACGCTTTCGTTTAGAAACAATCCGTCAACAACTTGAAACAAAACTTGATTGGATTCATGCCCAACGAAAGCGTTTGAAAACACAGCCTCTACTACTAAAGACAGGAGAAATATGCCATTTTCTGGGAAACGCTTATACTTTATTAGTTGTTGAAGGAACATCTCGTGCCAGTGTTTCCATTGAGAAACATGTTATTCGTTGCCATATCAAAGAAAATTCAACCTTCGAAGAAAGGAATCAACTTCTACAGGCCTGGTATCGCCAGGAAATGAAAAAGCTATTGCCTCCTCTTATCAGCAAATGGGAACCTATTATTAATGTTCGTGTTTATGCCTGGGGCATAAAAACAATGAAAACTCGCTGGGGTTCGTGTAATATTCGCGCACACCGTATCTGGCTAAATTTACGTTTAATGAAAAAACCGTTATCGTGCCTGGAGTATGTGCTTGTTCATGAAATGATACATCTTCTGGAGGCCAATCATAATAAACAATTTTATTCCTTAATGGATAAATTCTTACCTGATTGGCGACAACAACAAAATTTGTTAGAAACATAATAATTAACGGCAAACCCTTCTATTTTATGAGTACATTAATAGCAAATCATGAAAATCAGTTGATTGAGGATATTTATCAGCAGGGATTTCATATCATTGATAATTTTTTACCCTCCCACCATTGCCAATCTTTGCGCTCCACAGCTGAAACGCTGCGCAGCCAAGGTCAATTTAGAAGCGCTAAAATAGGCCGGAACCAACATGCCACTCATAATTCCAGTGTAAGAACCGATCAAATCTGTTGGGTCGATAAACAAAATAACGCAGCAATCAATGCCTACATGATGCGAATCACTGAGATAAAAACATTACTTAATCAATCCTTATTTTTGGGCCTTGTCGATTTCGAGACACATTTTGCAATCTATGAACCCGGCGCATTTTATAAAAAACACATCGACCAATTTGCAACAACGAAAGATAGACGCATTTCCTGTGTTTATTATTTAAATGAAACATGGGACGAATCTTTTGCAGGTCAATTAACACTTTTCGATCGCAATGATAACTACCTTTCCAGCATTAACCCGCTAGGTAATCGCTTCATCTGTTTTAGTAGTGATTTGCCTCATGAAGTTTGTCAAACTCAAAAAACACGTTATAGCCTTACCGGCTGGATAAAAACAAGACCGCTAACATAATCTTCTATATGAGAGCGGTCAGTCTTATTAAATTGTGCCGGTTAGGTTACCCAATTTATCAGTTAGTTTGACATTTTCAGAATAATCCACAGGGCAATCAATTAGCACAAGTTCATTGCTTGCCAAGGCTGATTTTAATGTAGGTAATAACTCGTTTGCTGATTTAATGCTATGAGCCTGAATACCAAAACTTTGGGCATATTTTACAAAATCCGGATTTGTAAAGGTGACATGTGCAGCATGACCAAACTCCAAGTTTTGTTTCCATTGAATAAGTCCATAAGCCTCATCACGCCAAATCAAAATTACAAACGGAATCTTTTCGCGCTTTGCTGTTTCAATTTCTTGTGAATTCATTAGAAATGAACCATCCCCCATAGCAGCAACAACTTTTCTTTCCGGATGCACTAATTTTGCAGCAATTGCTCCTGGCAATGTAAAGCCCATAGTTGCAAGGCTATTGGAAATGATACAGGTATTTGATTGATAACAAGGGTAAAGACGTGCCATCCACATTTTTAATGCCCCCGTATCGCAAAGTACAATATCCGATTCGCCCATCGCTTCTCGTAAATCGGCAATAATTCGTTGAGGTTTGAGAGGGAATGAATCATCCTTTGCATGATCAGTAATTTCTTTCTCTAACATAGCACGCAGCGTGCGTGCCTCTTTAGATAAATGCTCATGCGGCTTTATCTCTTTTGCCAGCGCATCCAAAGAAGCTGCAATACTGCCCTCAATACCTACCTCCAAAATATAATTGGTATCTACTTCTGCAACCGTACCATGAATATGAATAATTTTTTTATCATGGGCAGGATTCCAGGATTTCGGTGAATACTCGACCAAATCATAACCCACGGTAATGACAACATCCGCCTCATCAAAGCCAAAATTACTATAATCATGACGCATGAAACCAATTGTACCAATGACCAATGGATTATCTGCTGAAACAACCCCCTTCGCCATAAAAGTCATTGCCACTGGAATTTTAGTTTGCTCCACAAAACGCGTTAACGCTGCTTCTGCTTGATGGCGATAAACACCGGCACCAGCAAGAATAATGACTTTTTTTGCCTCATTAATACAGGCAGCTGCACGCTTAATTTGCTCCTGGTTAGGCATGGTTTGTTTAGGAGATTGGGGCTTTAAGGGAAAACTCTCTGTTTTTAGCTTAGCAACATCCTCTGGAAGAATCAGAGCAACAGCCCCGCTGCGCTCCGCTTGAGCTAATTTAAATGCCTTTCGCACCAATTCTGAAGTCACTGAAGGTAAAGAAATCATTGCGTTCCACTTAGTAACCGGTGCAAACAAACGATTCAAATCTATAATTTGATGTGATTCTTTATTTAAGCGATCCAATGAGGCTTGAGCAGCAATAGCCACTAATGGCGAGCTATCTAAATTCGCATCCGCCGTGCCTAATAAAAGATTAATTGCCCCAGGTCCCAATGTTGCAAGACAAACGCCTGCTTTCCCTGTGAGCCTGCCATAGATATCAGCCATGAAAGAAGCAGCTTGTTCATGGCGAGTTAAAATAAATCGAATTTTTTTTGAACTTGTTAGCGCTTCTATAAAATCAATATTCTCTTCGCCAGGTAGACCAAAAATGTATTCAACGCCCTCATCTTCTAAACATCTTACCATTAACTGGGCGACATTTTGTTCATTGTGCTTGTTCATGGTGCTCTTCCTTGCCAATGGCAGCCTATTATTCGCATTTATAAACGCTTCTCTTAAATTCTAGATGTTCCATTAAGTTTTACAACTACCTATAAAGAAAGTGAACTTTATTGAAGCTTTGGTTTTCACAGCCACAAATGTAATTTATCATGTATAATGAAAGTTTTTCGGCAAAAACAAACCTTATGTATGCCCTGGAAATTAAACAGTTAAGCAAAATTTATAGTAATGGTACTCAAGCGCTTAAAGGCATTGACTTAGCAGTTAAAAAGGGCGACTTTTTTGCTTTACTGGGTGCTAATGGGGCAGGTAAATCTACCACAATTGGTTTGATTACTACGCTATTAACCAAAACCTCAGGCCATATCTACATTTACGGCTACTCTCTTGATAAGAATCCAGAATTAGCAAAATCGTGCTTAGGTCTGGTTCCTCAGGAATTTAATCTTAATATTTTTGAAACTTGTGAACAGATTCTTATAAGTCAGGCAGGTTTTTACGGTATTAGTCGGAAAGAAGCAGCTCCACGAGCAGACTCATTACTCCATCAATTAGGATTATGGGAAAAGCGTCGCACCATTGTAAGACACTTATCGGGTGGAATGAAGCGCCGTCTCATGATTGCCCGGGCTTTAATTCATCAACCCAAAGTTTTGATACTCGATGAGCCAACGGCTGGTGTGGATATTGAAATTCGCCATAGCATGTGGGATTTTCTAACACGCACTAATAAAGAAGGCACAACGATTATTTTAACGACTCATTATCTTGAGGAAGCGGAGCAACTTTGCAAACATATTGCTATCATTGATCAAGGTAGTATTGTGGAAAATACCTCCATGAAATCCCTCTTGAAAACCTTAAACCACCAAACTTTTATTTTTAATACAATAAAACCTATCGTTGAACTACCGTCTATGGCGCCTTTTGTCGTTACTTTAATTGATAGTAATACGTTTGAATTACGCGTCGACAACCAATGGACCTTAAATGACGTGTTTGCAGAGTTAACGAAACATGGTCTTATCATCCATAGTATGCGCAATAAGACGAATCGCTTGGAAGAACTTTTTCTGGACTTGATTAATCATGGCAATTAAAGAACAACTCATTGCATTGAATACGGTAGTAAGACGAGAGTTAGTTAGAATGTTTCGCATTGCAAGCCAAGTATTCTTGCCTCCAGTTATTACGACTGCCTTATATTTTTTAATTTTTGGCAGCTTAATTGGTGAGCGAATAGGTCCTATTCAAGGCGTAAGCTACCCGCAATTTATAGCACCTGGCCTTATTATGATGGCGGTGATTACCAACGCATACAGTAATGTTTCCACCTCGTTATTTAGCGTGCGTTTTCAAAAAAGTATTGAAGAAATGCTAATTAGCCCCATGCATGATGGGCTCCTTCTATTAGGTTATGTTTTAGGCGGTGTCTTACGAGGGTTCATCGTTGCTGTATTGGTTTTCATAGTCTCATGTTTCTTTTTAAAAATTGAATTTACCAATCTGATTCTTAGTATATTCGTTATTTTATTGGTATCGGCTCTTTTCTCCTTAGCTGGATTCACCAATGCCATGGTTGCTCGTAATTTTGATGATGTGATGATTATTCCGACCTTCGTTCTTGCGCCTTTGACTTATTTGGGAGGGGTATTCTATGCAACAAATATGCTCACACCTTTCTGGCAAACCATCTCTCATCTTAATCCAATCCTCTATATGGTAAATGCTCTGCGCTATGCCATGATTGGCCAGCAAGAAGTAAACATCTTGACCGCCATGATCATTATTTGCATAATTGTAGTTTTATTAGCAGCCTTAAACATGATTTTATTGAAAAAAGGGATAGGTTTGCGCGATTAATAGAGGTTAAGATGGTTTTAATCGATAGCTATATTAGCTGGCTACAAAGGTATATAAAACAAGAAGAAAATAGCCAAATCAAACAAATAGCAACTCAGTTAATTCACCACTTGCAACATGTTGCAACAGCTCACCAATTATCCCAGATTCTTACAAGTAGCCTAAAGGAACAGAATCTTCAACCAGCACCCAAATTATTTGCACAAATTCAAGAATGGACTGTGTATGTAAATAAGCTTATCGAAGGAGAAGAAAAGCTTTCTGCTAATTTTCCTAAATTGCAATTTAAGGAAAAAATTAAACCTTTACACGACTTACTCCTGGAGATTTTTGCAGATACAGGCTTTCTTTTTTATAGCCGTTCGCAAAGTTTGCTTACTTATTTAGACTCATCTAGTTTACAGGCAACACTTGATTATTTAGCTGACATCCCTGCAACCGAAACTTCTTGCTATGCCACAGTTGGCACTTTTAAAAGAGAGCGCCCATTAAATGCCAATCATGCGACTTGCCTTAAACTTTTGGAGGACAATGCCAAAAACTACGATCATTACAATGGCATGCAAGTATTGGCAAATGATTTACTACAGACCGCTCTAATTCTTTACCGAGAGATGCATACACCTACCCCTGTACGTGATAAACCTCAAGAAATAAGTTGCGTAATATTTTAGAGAAATTGTAATTTTTAAATCATCTTGCTATGGTTTGCTCGTTGAAATATCTTTCAAGGATTAGAATGGCCAAATTTCTTAGTTTATGCTTGTTATTGCTGAGCCAACTGGCAATAGCAGAAGCTTGTGAAACCAAACGTGAGTTATTTATTGAAAATACGGCAACTAAAGTTTGGAAAACAACCCTTTGCCCACATCAGCAGCTTCCTTTTCACACGCATGATTATGCTCGTGTTGTTATTCCTGAAGAAGCAGGAAGTTTAAAAGTAACTTATGCTTCAGGTCGCGAAGTCATGCTCAATCTGGAAAAACAAATTCCTATTTTTTTAAGCAAAGCTCAAGGGCAAGAATCCCATCAGGACTTAAATGTAGGTGAGAATGTGCTTCATGTAACCGTTATTGAGTTAAGAGAAAAATAATTTTTAACAACTGGGTACTAAATTAAGCCAGGATAAAAATGATTATTATCATTAGTGGTACTTCTTCTTCAGGAAAATCATCCGTTTGTCTTGAATTACAAAATAGACTCGGAAATAGCTGGCTAAATTTTAGTACTGACGGTTATTTAGGAATGTTAGGTAATAAACTCTTTGACTTACATCCAGAAAATACAAAAGTCACCGAACCTAATGACATTTGTTATGCCAGGCAACACGCCGATGGCACTTATGAAATTATGCCCGGAAAATGGTGCTCCAAACTTTTCGCAACCATACCCCAGGCTTTAGAAGTCCTCGCAGCTCAAGATTTTAATATCATTGTCGACTCTTTCATTACAACAAAAGAAGATTTAAAGCATTACCAAGCTGTTTTAAGGAACTTTGGGCTTTTCTTTGTCTACCTCTATGCTCCTGACAGGGTGATTACAAAGCGAGAAGAAGCTAGAGGCGATAGGCTAAAAGGTTCTGCTATTCATTGGCTAAAGCAATTTGATTATCAAGATGATTGTGATCTACTCATCAATACAGAAACTATTAGTATTGGTGAGATTTGTGATGCAATCTTAAAAAAAATCCCCCTATAAAACTAACGTCCATGAGCACCATCGCCGCGAAGAGTCATTACTGTACTGGTGACTTGGGCAACCAGTTTTCCATCGCTACGTAACAAATCACAAGTATAACGGCTTACTGTTTTCCCTAGATTAATTGGTTTTGCCACCGCCACTAACTTATCTTGCCAGATCGGACGAAAAAAATTAATTTGCAGATCAAGGCTTGTAAAACTTTCGCCTTCATCAAGAGTCGTAGCATGTGCTGTTCCAATAGCTGCATCAGCAATATCACAGAGCACGCCACCATGGATGGTCCCCATCGGATTAGCGTGAATTGCCGGGTCTGTCAGCAATTCAATGGTCGCTGTACCTAACTCGACTGCTATTAAGTTAAAACCCAATGTTTTAGCAATAGGAGGCGGATAATTAAACCTAGACATCTTCGATGCAACACCACCATGATTCACAATTTCCTGCAGTTCAAAAAGATTTTTGGTCATTATTTATCCTTAGCATTGTCTTCTTTTTACATTTTTTATTAATATCTCAAAATTACTATAGAACATATATTAACGCGATGGCTATTAAGCGACAGCCTTTGAATAGCAGGCAATTGTTGATATAAAATCGCATACTTATAATTGTGCATTTGTAGTTAAGTTGGCAACAACCTCGCCGCAAAAACGTGTAAATTAACCTTCCGACAAACAGGTCTTTATGGAATTACAAAAGCAAACCACTGCCATCTATGTTGCAAAACCCGAGTTTCTTACTGAGCTTTGCGAAGAGTTAGAAGAGATTTCTGGAGTTATTGATGATTTGGTTTTCTCACCGCATACAAACCTTGACGTTTGCTTTGCTCAAGATATTTGGCTTGACCCGCAGTTTGTAACATTTCAATCTATTTCAGAAGCAGTAAAAATTCTTCGTCAAGCGGGTAAATTTTGGTACTTACATCCTATCTCCCATATAAGACGTTCACATTTAATTGCCGAACAATTACGTAAATATCCACCACTTGAACGTCATTTTCCTGTCACCGAGCTGCCACAGATAGGCAGCTTTAGTCTTCTTGATCAAAATACATTGCTCTACAGTACGCGCCGCTTAAAAAAATGGCCACAAGGAAAATGTTTCTTTATTGAAGATAAAATTAATCCGCCTAATCGTGCCTATTTAAAATTATGGGAAGCCCTTACTCTTCTCGAAAAATATCCCCAAGCTGGTGACACTGCCCTGGATTTAGGTGCCTCACCCGGTGGATGGACTTATGTCATGCAGTCACTTGGCGCAACCGTTACTGCAGTGGATAAAGCATTATTAGCACCCCATATTGCCAAACTTCCACGTATACACTTTTTACAACAAAGCGCCTTTGCATTAGAACCAGAAAGATTAGAACACACTTATGATTGGGTGTTATCAGATGTCGCTTGTTATCCTGACAGAGCTTATACTCTCATCAACAAATGGATAGCATCTGGCAAAGCTAGACAAATGATTTTCACCATTAAATTACAGGGTAAAACTGATTTAGCTTCCATTAAGCCTTTTCAAGCTATACCCGGCTCCTATATTACAAATCTGTTTTACAACAAGCACGAAGCAACCTTCTTTTATCCAGCCCTCTCTAACAAGGAAATACTCCATGTCTGATTATCAAACAGTTTTAAGCAAACAAGAAAAGAAATGGATTATGGAACAACGCGTAACGAGGGCGACTGATAATCAGGAGGTTTTAATCTATCCCATGGGCGCTGAGAGGTATTTATCATCCGTTTTATTTGGTGATAAACCAGAGCGATATAATCTCAAGGCTGAAATTAAAGACAAGACTGTTTTAGTGATCCCTGGATATGGAAACACCGCTTTTTTGTTTGCGATGGCAGGTGCAAAATCAATTACTGCCTATGATAAAGATCCTGTCACTATAGCGTGGTTGAAAGCTTTTAAAAAATATTATCATTATTGCGAGCATGATGCTCAGGGCAAACCTTATCCCTCAATTGGTGAATTATTTACGGCGCTAACTTGCTGGTACCCACCACTCATTTCGCTACCTTCTGGAAAATTCACTAACTGTTTATTTTGGTTGCTTAATCCACAATTATTGCGCCGAACTTATATTTTTTACATGTTGTCACTCGTGCGTCAAGCCATTCAATTGAAACACCAACAAAATTTTGAGTTGAATAAAAATATCCAGTTCCATGTCGGTGAAATAAATCAACTGCATGCTAACAAACAAGTTTTTGATACCGCTTTTGTCCCTTATTTGCTAGGGGTTAAAAATGGCATCGAGAAAAAAGAAGCAATCGTGGATTTCATTAAACAAATGCTGCGCTTGGTTCCAGAGGGTCACGTTTTAGTTAACCCTTCAAGAGATGAAAAAGAGTTTTATTTCACTGGTAAACGCTATTTTGTAACTACAGGCTATGAGAACGTTCAAACCATCCCAGGTCTAGAGAATTATTTCTTCGCAGAAGATAAACATTGGTTTCGCACTCAAGGTCTTGCCATATTTAGCACGCGCCCGCACAAGCAAGACGCTTAGAGGAGTAATTTAATAAAGAACCCAATTAATATTCTAAAAACAAAAAGAAGGAGAAATAAATAAAAGAATGAAAAACATAGCACCCCAATTAGTACCATCCCGTCTCGGGCAATAAGGCTCAAACTTAATAGAATAATTACAGAGGAAAAGACAAAATCAACATAAGGAATTGGCAACATTAAAAAAATGCTAAAAATGAAAATAAAACCAATAATTAACTTTTTTACCCATCCACGAGTCAAAAACAACCATCTTTTTTTTAAAACTTTTTCGGCCGTCCTGATGTAAGGTAACGCTTTATTAATTGCCTCACTAATTTTTTTATGTCCTATTTTATGCTGCGATAATTTTTTAGGAAGCCATATCTTTTTTCTTCCACTTAGTAAATGTGCGGCAACCAACGCTATAGAAACCCCAAAAAATACAGAAAACCCTGGTATAAAAGAAAGAGGGGTGGCAGGCGGTAAAGCAAATAAAATAATTAAAACAAGGGAATTTTTTTCACTAAATTTATCAATAATATCCTTAAGCACTAAATCTTTTTTAAAGTTAGCAAGTTTGGTTAATTGGGTAGATATCTTCATAAAACCCTTCGGCGTTTCATTTTTTACTTAAGCAGTAAAAAACTATGGGTATGGAATAATATTAATTTAGCACACTGGCTCGCCGATAATAATTTACATGACTAATGAGGCAGAGGTTAAGCGAAACTTAACCTCTAAATAAAAACAAAAACTTTAGTCGCAATAAAATTGTCTATATTCGTAGAGTTCTGTAGCTGAAAGAAGTGGGGGCGGTTCCGGTTGGTAATCTAACTCACTATTCCAGAAAGGCTTAGGTAGAGGTGACGATGGCAGAGCAATAACAGGAGTCATCGCTGCTTGTTGACTAAGTGATTGTCTTCTCAATGTCAGCGCTTCATTGACTTTCTTTTCAGCTAATTCTAAATAGTCCCTTATTGTCTTACAGCAGTTTTGTTTTTTTTCCTGTAACGCCTTGGTTAATGAGCTATTAGGAAACTTTTCCGATATTTTTTTTAGAAGTAGAGCATGTTCGGTGACACAGTTATCCCATTGCCATTTAATATAATGCTGATGCCATCGATTATCGGGATCGAACGTAGGTATTTCATTCAATAGTTTATTGACACGTTGAATAATCTCGCTGAACTGCGGAAAAATAATATTAGCGTCTTCTTGTGTAAAAATTATATCTTTCATGATTTAATTAGTATTAAAAATTATACATATTAACAAAAACATAATCTTTATGAAATTTAAATTTCTTTCTTGTTAACAAACAAACCAGGGATAATGGAGTAGTAATTACATTGAAATATTACGCACTTGGGCAGATTGGTGACATTAATAGGCATAACTCGTTAGAGGATATGATTAATTTTTCATTTCTATCCATTATTTGAAAAAAGTAGCAATTTTATAGAAATTTAGAAATAATGAGTTTTATTTAAGCAAAGTCACCACATATTTATCTAGCCGGGGAGTTTATGAATCTATCTGCCTTATATTTACTTCATCTTTATGATTATCAAAAAACAACTGCTGGTAACCTTGACCCCTTATCAAACCTAAAAAAGGACTTCAATCCACTGATTTTATCCACCTGTATGCGGCATTTATATTTATTCTCCGAAGAGCAAGTAGGAGAAAAAAGGGACAATTTAGAAAATTTTCTGAGGGAAATGCAAACCCCAAAGCTCCATCAAAAAATGTCCAAGATAGAGTTACTTCAAGGTACGCAAGCTTATGAAAAGCTTCTTTTCTGGGTAATTGGAGGTTTAAATCCTAAAAAGCCCTTTAACGATGAGCGCATTCTTGGTGATTTGAGAAAAACCTATCAAAGTTATGAAAACACAAGCTCTCCTAAGAGAAAGGTTGCATGGGAGGCAAATAAACCCGTCATTCTTGCCTTACTGGCAGATGGAAAAAATTTGCTTGCCCTTACCAAAGAGTTAGCAAAAAATGACAATCAGAAAGAATTGTTAGAAATTGCTTGTAAGAATTGCACATGGGCACGCGAAAATGGCTTTCTGCCATTTCTATCTACAGTCAATTATGCCGTTTTTGTTGACCAAGGGGAGATGATCGCTCATTTTCAAGAGCTACTACAAGTAAAGGAAAGGAAAACCTTGACCGAGTTACGTAAACATTCAGCAAATCAGGTACCACTCAGTTTTCTTTTTTCTGAAGATCCTGCCAAATTCGCTCTACAGAATAATCTTGACGAGATTGTGAAATTAAAGAAACTGTTAAACAAAATAACGTCTGAGTATGAACTTTTACTAGCGGGAAGAAGCATTACCCCTATTTTTGTTTAGAAATAGTTGTATCATAAATAGTTAAGCGCAAGCAAACGCTCTTAATCATTACAAGGCAACGTATTTTTAGGAATTTATGAATCGGTTAAGCAATAAAGTTATTATTATTACAGGAGGCGCTTCAGGCATTGGTGAAGCAGCTTGTTATTTGCTTTCTAAAGAAGGAGCAAGGATTGCATTATTTGATATTAATCAAGAGAAGGGAGAGGCCATCGTTGCTACCATTAATGCCCAAGGAGGACACGCTGCCTTTTGGTTGGTAAATGCCAGTCATGAAGGTGAAGTGCATTTAGCTATTGAGCAAGTTATTGCCAAATGGGGACAAATTCACGTACTTGTAAATAATGTTGGTATCATAGGTGATAACAAGCCAACCCATGAACTTAGTGAGCAAGAATGGGATAAGGTCATGAATATTAACGTAAAAAGCGTTTTATTTTGTACTAAATATATTATTCCTCATTTTAAAAAGATGGGGGCTGGCAATATTATCAATATCTCCTCTGTTCATGGTTTACTGGGTACACCTGATTACCCAGCAAATCATGCCTCAAAAGCAGCCGTACGTTTAATGACCAAAACAGATGCCATGCTTTATGCTAAAGATAACATTCGTGTTAATTCAATTCATCCAGGCTACATTTGGACACCTTTACTTGAAAACGTCGCGCAAAACTCAGCTTTAGGATATGAAGCGTTTCGTGCTCAACACGATAAAATCCAACCACTTGGCTACATGGGACAACCTGATGATATTGCCTATGCTATCCTTTATCTTGCTTCAGATGAATCACGCTTTATGACAGCCAGCGAACTTGTTATTGATGGTGGTTTATCCGGTGGACAATTAATCAATAGCATCTAAGAGGATAGTGGTAACCATCTCATTTAATAACAGCCTTGCATCATGAAAGAAAATTATTTACCACATGAAACAACAGCCGATCCATTGGACAATCCTTTATGGCAATTTTCACTAACAGTCTATCAACATCAAGAAATAAAAGAGCAATGTTTAAGTTTACAAAACACCACTGGGGTGAATGTTAATTTATTGCTTTTTTGTTGTTGGCTTTCTTATGGTGTAGAGCTAATCTCCCATTTCGAATTTATCAAGGCTTGTGACACAATTAAAGACTGGAATTCCCAGGTCACTAAAACACTTCGCCAGGCTCGTCAATCCGCAAAACAATGGCAAGAATCATCCTCTTGGGTTAAGAATTTTTATCAACAAATATTGACCCAGGAAATTAATTCTGAAGCTTATCAACAATACAGGCTTTATTCTTATTTTGCGCAAAAACAGACCAGCTCTCCTAAAAAAGATGAAATATTATCTTTGAAATATTTGTATTGGCTTTTTGATGAAATGAAGCTCACCGTCGATGAACATCTTGATAAACAGCTTAAAAAGTTCATTGTCACAATACTGCAAGTCGTTTAATTTTCACCAAAGCAGCCTTTTATCCTGCTATCTGTCATGCTCGAAGTAACGTGGGTGCAGGTCCCTGGGACCAAGCCAGGTTCACTTCGTCTACTCAGGCTATGCTAATCTACATGTCTGCGGAGTATGAAGAGTCCAAATGAATATAAAATTATTTTTTTGAAATTAAATCCATTCATGGTTGACATTAATTATGCAAATTTAATATATTCTAAAAATGCATAAATTTTGGATACAAAACCATGAACAGACTCATGCTCACACTTTTTTTCATTTTGTTACTTGCGATAGGTGGCTGCAGTCAAGAAAAAAAGAACAATGAAATTCATTTTGCTACCGCCGGGGAATATCCACCTTTTGAATATCAAGAACAGGGTAAACTTAAAGGTTTTGATATTGATTTAGCCAATTTAATTGCTCAGCATTTAGGAAAGAAAGCGGTATTCCATAATATGCAATTCAGTACTATTTTACCTGCGTTAACCACAGGGCAAGTCGATGCAGCAATCTCAACTATTACGATTACTGAGGAACGCCAACGAAATTTTGATTTCACCACTCCCTATTACTTTGAAACTATGGCCGCGGTATTTCCCAAAAATACGCCTATAACGACAACGACCGGCTTGCGAGGAAAAAAAATAGCCTGTCAATTGGGGAGCACTATGGAAATCTGGTTAAAAAATAATTACCCTGAATTAGCAATCATCACTGCCATGGATAATAATAATCAAGCCATAGAAGCCTTAAAAGCCGGTCATGTTGAGGTTGTATTAATGGACGGACCTCAAGGTGCGATTTTCAGCGAAAAAAATCCTACTCTTGACTATGCCATTATCACCAAATCGAAAGATGGTTACGGCATTGCCTTTAAAAAACACTCCCCTGATATAGCTAAAATTAATCGCGCACTGAATTCGCTCAAAGCGAATGGCGAAATTGAACGACTTAAAAAGAAATGGTTAATAGGTGCAAAATGACAGAGTTATCAAAAATGCTTTTATTTATTGCTCAGGGTATTGTTCTTACTCTGGAACTCTTAGCCGGTGGCTTATTCATCGGCCTATTGCTAGGGATGGTCCTCGCCATTTTACGTCATAAAAAGATGGCTAAAATAATTATTAACCGCTTCATTTCTGTTATGCGCGGTACCCCTTTAATTTTGCAACTTAGCTTTATTTATTTTGCCGTTCCAGCACTACTTGGTTTAAGAGCAAATATTTTAGTTGCAGGAATCTTTACCTTTGGACTTAATAGTTCTGCTTATATTGCTGAGATTTTAAGGGCAGGTATTGAAAGTATACCTAAAGGACAATTTGAAGCCGCAAAAACACTACAAATTCCTGATTTTTATCTATGGAAAGATATTATACTGCCACAGGTTTTCAAAAATATTTTGCCTGCATTGACTAATGAAATGATAGCACTTCTTAAAGAAACTGCTTTAATATCAACCATTGGCGGCATGGATTTAATGCGTAAGGCGCAATCGGTTGCTGCCGAGCAATTTACCTATTTCTTACCACTTTGCATTGCAGGCTGTTATTACTATGGTCTTGTTTTATTAATTGAATACTTAGGTAAAAAATTTGAAGGAGGTCATTATGCTGCAAATTAATAATGCCTGCAAAACGTTTGGCCCATTGCAAGTATTAACCAATATTAATTTAACCATTGAACCCCATCAGATCATTGGTCTTGCTGGACCATCAGGAAGTGGAAAGTCAACCCTGCTAAGGTGCATTCAAAAATTAGATAGTTTGAATTCCGGTGGAATTAAATTTAAGGGAACAAGTGGGTTTATGTTCCAGGATTTTCAATTATTTCCTCACCTGACAGTATTAGAAAATCTTGTCTATGCCCCTCGATTAAAAAATAAAACAGCGAATCATGAGTTGAAGGCAAAACACTTATTAAGAACATTAGGCCTACACGAGAAAGAAGAGTCTTATCCGCATCAATTATCAGGAGGACAAAAACAACGAGTTGCCTTGGCGCGTACCTTAATGATGAATCCTTCTCTTTTGCTTTGCGATGAACCGACTTCCGGTTTAGATCTCGCCTCCATTGATGAAGTAATTGCCTTATTAAATTCAGTTAAAGCTCTAGGTGTAACTATGGTTATCGCCTCGCATGATTTGAATTTCCTTACAAAATTGGCGGATCGCTTGCTTATTCTCAAGCGTGGACAATTAGTTGCTGATGTCAAACCGCAAAATTTAATTCATCCAATTCAAGAGTTGAAAAATTATTATCAGGAGACTTTTTAATGAGCAAATCTATCACCAAAATAGCTCTAGCCTATTCAGGTGGTCTTGACACCTCAGTCATGATTCCCTGGCTGCGAGAAAATTACCAAGCCGAAATTGTTGCTGTCATTTGCGATGTAGGACAACAGGAAGACTTAGAAACCATCCAGCAAAAAGCTATTCGTAGCGGTGCAGCAAAAGCTTATGTTATCAATGTGCAGGAAGAGTTCGCCACCCACTATTTATGGCAATTAGTGAAATCAGGTGCTCTTTATGAAAATCAATATGTCCTGGGAACTATCTCACGCCCCCTTATCGCTCAAAAATTAGTTGAAATAGCGCTTGCGGAAAAAGCCGAAGCAGTCGCTCATGGCGCGACAGGAAAAGGCAATGATCAAGTACGTTTTGAATATACAATCAAAGCCTTGGCTCCAGAATTAAAAATTATTGCTCCATGGCGAACCTGGCAAATTAAATCGCGTCAAGAGGCCATTAATTATGCGAAGCAGCATGGCATAGAAGTTCCTGTCACCCCCAAATCTCCCTACTCAAGGGATCACAATATGTGGTATATCTCACATGAAGGCGGGGCCATTGAGAACCCAGCCAATAAATGTCCAACGAATGTTTTATTAATGACAACACCACTTGAGCAAACACCTGATCTCGCTGAGGAAATAAGCATTCATTTTGAAAAAGGGGTTCCCGTAGCAATCAATGAGACACCTTTAACAGCGATAGAATTGCTAAAGCAACTCAATCAAAAAGCAGGAGCTCATGGAATAGGTGTTTGTGATATCGTTGAAAATCGCCTGGTGGGCATGAAAATAAGGGGTATTTATGAGGCGCCAGCTGCAGCCGTACTTTATAAAGCACATCAAATGTTAGAAAGTTTATGTCTTGATCGCCAACTATTGCACCTTAAGCAATCTATGCAACAGGCTTATGCAAATCTTATTTACGAAGGACGTTGGTTTTCACAAGCGAAAGAAGCGCTTGATGCGTTTATTAATGTTACCCAAACTTATGTAACAGGGACTGTTACATTAAAATTGTTTAAAGGAAATCTTATTCCTTGTGGCATGCATTCTCCATTTAGTTTACATGATCCAGCATTAGCCACCTTTGAAGAGGATAGCGTTTACAATCAACAAGATGCTGAAGGCTTCATTAATCTTTTTTCTTTATCAGCCAAAGTCTATGGCATGGTCCATGGAGAAAATTATGAGTAATAAAACATGGGGAGGCCGATTTAAAAAACCACTTGCTCCAGAAGTGATGGCATTCAATGCCTCTTTAGCGTTTGATCATGTCCTTTATCAATATGATATTAGTGGGAGTCAAGCTCATGCAAAGATGCTTGCGCGCCAAGGATTAATCAGCAGGGAGGAGGAGAAAACGATTCATGATGGCTTGGCAGAAATTGCTTTCGAACTGCAACAAGGTCAACATTCTTTCGACAATGCAAGTGAAGACATCCACATGTTTATTGAGCAATTGCTCATCGAAAAAATTGGCGAGACCGGTAAAAAATTACACACGGGTAGAAGCCGTAATGATCAGGTTGCCCTTGATCTTAGACTTTATGCACGGGATGCTGCTACGCAGACAAATACTTTGCTGGTAAAACTTACTGCTACGTTACAAGTTCTTGCAGAGAAACATGAGGAGAATAGTCTTCCTGGTTATACTCATTTACAGCAGGCGCAACCTATTCTATTAAGCTGGTTTTTTAATGCTTATTTATCCATGTTTAAGCGGGATATAAGCCGTATCAGCGATTGGCAGGAACGAATGAATTACTCCCCTCTTGGGGCTGGAGCGTTGGCTGGTAGCCGTTTGCCTTTGGATAGAAATTGGGTTGCTCAAACCCTGGGTTTTAAAGGAATTATTGAAAATACACTTGATGCCGTCAGCGATAGGGATTTTGTTATTGAGTTTTGCGGTATCGCTTCAATAATCATGATGCATTTATCACGATTATGTGAAGATCTTATTCTTTGGGCAACGCAAGAATTTAATTTTTTGACACTTGATGATGCCTTTGCAACGGGTTCCTCACTTATGCCCAATAAAAAAAATCCAGATGTGCTAGAACTTATTCGCGGCAAAACAGGGCGCGTATATGGGCACTTAATGAGTATTTTAACCGTTATGAAAGCCTTACCTCTCGCTTACAATAAAGATATGCAAGAGGATAAGGAGGGTTTTTTTGATACGGTAAATAACCTGCATGCATGCCTTGGCATCATTACTCCTTTTTTGCAAAGTCTTCGTTTTAATACAGAACGTATGCAAGAAAAGGCGAATAGTGGTTACCTGGATGCAACTTATGTTCTTGAATCCCTGGTACTACAAGGTATCCCTTTTCGAGATGCTCATCATCAAGTGGGCCAGTGGGTACACGAGGCTATTGCTAAAAATTGTTCGCTTACTGAGATTATTAAAAAATAAGGCAAGCTTTGAATATTCAACTCACTCTGCGTTACCAAGGCGAGGAAACTTGCTCTAGATTATCGGCGCCAAGTAAGTTACTTTAAGTCATTGATGGCAATATGAGGCTGGGGATGATAACCGCTTACTTGGATCATGCGACTTTACAAGCTCATGTAATTACAGAAGCTAATCTTTCTTTGGTAGAGCAGGCAATTTGGATAGATTTACTTTGTCCTACAGAGGATGAAGAAAAAATGCTCGAGCATAAGTTAGGATTAAATATTCCTACACGCGAAGAAATGCTTGAAATCGAACTCTCCAGCCGCCTTTATAAAAAGAAAGGCGCCCTTTTTATGACAGCGAATATGATAGCGCAATCTGACTCACCTGATCCTAAACACGAGGCAGTCAGTTTTGTGCTTACTAAAGAAAAACTAATTACTATTCGCTATATTGAACCCTCAGCATTTAAATTATTTATTAAGCAACTACATCAATTTGATTTTGAGCAAGGTAATCCTGCCGTTTTACTCATCTCCTTGTTGGAAGCAACGGTGGATAGACTCGCTGATATTCTTGAAACAGTTGCCCATAATCTTGAAAAATTATCAAAAATTATTTTTCACTCGGAGCAAAATTCACCAACAGGGGAAAAACCAAATTACCAACAACTTATTCAAAATGTAGGGATTCATGCGGATTTGAATACCAATACGCGAGAATGCCTCGTGACCTTCAGTCGTTTAATTACTTTTTTTGGTCAATCAGCTGGTTCGCAACTTGACGCAGATGACCAGGCAAGACTAGCTACACAAAGTAAAGATATTAATTCTTTAAGTGATCATGCAAGTTTTATCTCCAGTAAAGTCAATTTTCTTCTCGATGCAACCTTAGGAATGATTAATATTGAACAAAATGCCATTATTAAAATCTTTTCTGTTGCTGCAGTTATTTTTCTGCCACCTACTTTAATTGCAAGCATCTATGGGATGAATTTTAAATGGATGCCTGAACTGGATTATAAATGGGGATACTGGATAGTAATTTTTGCGATGCTGTTATCGGCCTTATTACCTTATAAATTTTTTAAATATAAGAAATGGTTATAAGTAGCATTTTTCGCTGTGGCAACACCCGTGTCGCCTAATCAAAGAAGTTATAACCAAAAAATATTTACATAAATATACAACAGGGTCATTCCTATAACAGGAACAATGACAAAACCAAGAAACACACGAATCTGTGTTTTGTTTTCTGAGGAAGCATTATAAAATTTTTTTAACCGCTGAAAAATTGACATAGCTATTCTCAGTGATTGTAAATGTTATAAGTATAACCTATTTGCATTTACTGTGATAAGAAAATGGTTATCACGCTTAAGGAAAAATAAATGTTAATATGGAGTCTAATTTTTTTAATCATAGCCGCTGTAGCTGCAATCTTTGCCTTTAGGAGGCCTCCCTCCACGCTTGTCTATATTGCCAAACTTATCTTTTACGTATCCATCACTATTTTTATAGTGATGTTATTCGGAACGATACTTAGCTCCGCCCCACCTACGGAACGCGAAGCCAATCTTTTACAGCCTAAGTAATAGGAGAATTTTTTTGAATCCAATAAATTAAGATTTTCCTTTGCGTTTAAACCCTAAAGAACGTAACCGTTCATCCAGGCTAGGATGCGTAGAAAATGCATTATGCAGTGATTTGATGGGATCGATACTTGAAGGATCGAATAAATAAGATGCCTGTCTTACTTGCTCATGGGGGGTCTCGCCATATTCCTGCATATATTGCTCAGCATGTTGTTGATGGTCTTCACTAATCTTCAATAACGCTCGCGCCATAGGTTCATTATCTCGCATTAGTTCAACAGCACCTGCATCGGCCATGTATTCACGAGTCCGACTTAGGAAAAGGGCTAGAACAACCGTAATTAAAGGCAAAAGGTAACGCAAAAGCATAATAACCATAAACAAACGATTGTTATCATTACGACGATCACGTCTATAAAGCATGGAATAAAATAAGATATCAATCATAATTAGAAGAATATTACTCAATACGGCTACAGTAAGGGTTAATTTAATATCATGATGGCGAATATGGCTTAGCTCATGAGACATAACCGCCTGCAATTCGGCGCGATTTAATTTCTCCATTAAACCACGGGTAATCGCTACCATTGCTGACTTTTCGCTATATCCACTAGCAAAAGCATTCATATAATTGGCTTCTATCAAAAAAACTTTCGGCATATACTTCAAACCCGCCGCCACTTTCATTTCCTCAATCACATTATAGAGCTGCTTTTCTTCAAGATTTTTTGCCATTTCTGGTGTTATTTCACGATAGTCAGTTCCCAATAGCATAATCCGGTCATACAGACTGTAGGTAATGAGTAGTGAAAGGATAGCAATACCAACCATAAAAAGTGTTGCATAAGGCACCACCTTAAGCGTGATAAGTGCTAAGAAACATTGCTCAATTGATGCCTGAGGGTTTAAATAATCCAAGATAACGGTATCGGCTAATAAACCACCACAAAAATATAGCCATAAAAAAATCCCAATGACTATACGTGTTTTTCGCTCATTCCGCTGCAATTGTTCTCGCCAATTGCCAACTGATGCATGATAATCGCTTAGGGCCATAATAGAACTCAGAATTTAACCGTATAGTCTTCACGTGCCTTGATCTGTTCCTCGGGTAAAGACCAGTATTCGAATGCTTTATCTAGTTGACCCGGAAATAAGCGAACAATAAAGGCTTCAAAGAAAGATTTCTTCTTCGCATAATAACGCTCAACGCTATCATTGTATGCTTGTTTAGCATAGGACAATTTGTTTTCAGTATTGACTATTTCTTCTTGTAATTGCAACGCGTTAGTGTTGGCCTTTAAATCAGGATATTGTTCAAAAACCACATTTAAACCAGAAGCAATCTGCGAAATTCCATTCTCTGCAGCAATACGAGCCTTCTCATCACCAGCGGCTTTTGCAGCTTGTGCTTGGTTACGAAGTGCAACAACATCCTTAAGCGTAGTTTGCTCATAATCCATGTATTTTTTAACCGTCTCAATCAATGACTCAAATACTTTAAAACGGCGATCTAACTGAATATCAATCTGCCGCTTATTATTGTTAACAGCTTCAATCATTCCAATTAAAGTATTGAAGATACCGATTGACCAGAAAAAGATCAGTGCAGCGATGATTAAAATGGTAATGAGAAAGGTACTCATTTTCTATTCCCTGTTGTTAGTTTTCCTCTAATTTATAGTCCTAAATTGGAGAAAAATGCAAATCATTCAAGTACTTTTTAAGCGAGTTTATCTATCGTTGGCCATAAATGATAAAAGTGATGAACAGGCCCATGGCCTAAACCCAATTTTTCATTTTTTGCCGCTGCAATTGCCTGGAACACATAGCGTTTGGCAAGTTGGCAAGCCTCCTTTAATTGAAGCCCCAAAGCAAGACCTGCCGTGATGGCCGCCGATAAAGTACACCCTGTTCCATGGGTATTTTTAGAGCTTATTCTCGGGCTTTCAAGCCAATGATAATTTCCTGTGCCTTCAAGCAAATAATCATTTGAATGGTCATTTTGTAAATGACCACCTTTCAATAAAACATTTTCGCTCCCTAAGGCTAACAATTTATTTGCTAATACTGGCATATCGGCGACAGTACTGATTTTTGAACCCAATAAAGTTTCTGCTTCTGGCAAATTGGGCGTGATAATTTTTATTAATGGCATTAGCTTTTCTTTTAAAACACTGATTGCCTCAGGTAAAAGTAAGGGCGCACCGCTTTTCGCAATGATGACAGGATCAAGAACAACAGGAATATCTTTAGCATATTGACTTAAAAAATGAGCTACCAGTTCCACAATCTCCGCACTATAGAGCATACCGATTTTAATACTGTCTGGCCTTATATCAGCAAAAATTACTTCTAATTGCTCTTGTACAACCTTTACCGGTATTTCATAGCAAGATTTAACACCACAAGTATTTTGTATGGGTAACGCCGTTAATACAGTCATTCCATAGCAACCCAACGCAGAGAAAGTCTTCAGATCAGCTTGAATACCAGCTCCTCCAGAACCATCAAACCCTGCAATAGAAAGCGTCTTATATTTCATATTTAGTAAATCATTGGCTACAAGCAGCTAATCTTAGCAATTTTCAAGCTAAGTTTCTTTGATTTATTAAAAAGATATAAATAGCGCCTTTAAAATATTAGGCTGCTGTTTACTGGTGAGATAGATGCCTACGTGTTGTGGTTTAGAAAGATACTGGCACACCACTCCAACTGCTTAGAACCGCAGACAAGCCGCGGTACGTCAGGAGACTCAATATTTAAATTAAACAGTGAAAAATTTTCAGACAATTATTGCTGTGGATTTGTATTAGGTTCCGGAACCTCGACGGGTATATCAGGGGTAGAATCGATTGCTTTTGTAACTGGGGTTGAGACATGATGATAATAAACAAAGCCTATAATGGTCACAAGGATAATAATTATCAAGGTGGAGATTCCAACATTTTTATTCTTCATAACACACTCCCTAATCCATCCATTTTTAATTATAGCCAGAAACAATTAAGTCTTTCATAACTAGACGCGAATATTTAAAAATTGCCAAGGGTCATCCAAATCTAATTTTTCTTTAAACAATCGCTCTCTATTTTTAAGAGGAGTCCAATCAGTATAACAACCAACAACCTGTCCTAAATAAGGCAAAGCGACGCCTAAAACCATTTGGTAATCCATTTCTTCCGGCTCCACAATACTAGCTTCGCTATTTTGCAGAGCCCAAAGGATCCCCCCTAAAATACCGGCCGCCACTTGAAGACTAGTTGCATTGTTATGCGGAGCCATTTTACGAGCTTCATGAATTGAAAGTTGCGAACCGTACCAATAAGCTCCTTTTTTATTGCCCATTAGCAAGACACCAAGCTCGTCTTTACCATCTAAAATCTCAGTAAAAAGAAGCCGTTTTTTTTCCTGCTCATACCATTCATTTCCCTGAAATTCATGCAAAGAAAGCGTCGCATCGGGACAAGGAAGATAGGCATAATGCACCGTAGGCCGATAAAGGTCCTCCCCATTTAAAGTTAAATAGTGACCGATAGAAATTGATTCTGCATGCGTAATTAAATAACCGTGATATGAACCTAAGTCTGGCGTCCATGAGCGTACTTTAGTACTTGCTCCTGGACGATTTAAATAGATAGCACTATGACTACCAAAGCTATGATGATGAGCATCATCGGGCCAATAACGCTCATGAGTCCCCCAACTTAGCTCAGCAGGCTGTCCTCCTTCAGCAATAAAACCGTCTACTGACCAAGTATTTACAAATTCCCCAGGCAATTTTACTCTTTCTGTTACTTGTGTATCGTGTTCAGCAATATGAATCGCTCTAATGTTAAGTAATTTCGCAAGTGCGGCCCATTCAACGGCATTTTCAGGAGGCTGCAAACTTAATTTCATATCACCAGCCATATTCCACAATGCTTTTTTAACAAAATGAGAGACCAAACCAGGATTAGCACCATGAGTGATGACCGCGGTTGGACTTTTTTTTGTTTTAAGTTTTAAAACTTCTGCCCGCAACGCATAGTTTGAGCGCAATGAGGGTGACAAAGCACTATCAGTATAACCACCTTTCCAGGGTTCTGTACTCGCATCCAGATAAAGAGCCCCCCTTTCCTGACACAATTTAATAAGGTCCACACTTGCAACATCAACAGATAAATTTAATAAAAAATCCCCTTCATTGAGAAGATCACCTACTATATGGGCATAATTCTCTTTGTTTATCGTTGCAATCTTTAAACTAAGATTAAATTCTTGCGCTATTTCCGCACCATTATCGTTTTTCGTTAAAATGATTATTTGTGATGGCTCAAGTTTAATATGACGAAATAGCAAAGGTAGAACAGCCTGTCCCACGCTGCCAAACCCTATCATGACAATTTTCTTTGAAAAGAATGAATGTTTATTATAATTATTCATGTTTTCCTCACAGGAAAAACTATAAGAAAGACATTGAGTTAGCCATTATGAATAAGAGTAGAATAGTTTTAGATAGAAAACAAAAATACCCCTAATGAACGCGGCTGAAGAGAGTATTTAAATTATCGGCGGGTATCGCAAAGTTCTACGCAAAAGCCTTGATTTTCAGGAAAAATGATGGAGAAACAAGCATTTTTGTATATTGAAATGATCCCGGCAGTTATTTTATGATGACAGTGACTATCATTTTAAAAAATGGACTTTATCATGCTTAAAAAAGCCCTCTGGCTCGCCGTTTTTTCCTGCAGCGCTGCCTCACTTGCAAATGCAACCGACGCATCACCCGCAGCAAAATCAGCGACAACACCACCTCCCTCCAGCTATATGCCCGTCGTTATTAAAGAGACATTTCAGACTATTATGGAACGAATGATGGGCGAAAAAGATGCTATTAATAATCGCCAAAAAGATTTATTAAACCAACGCTATGACTTAAGTAATAAACCCTCTACCGATACTAAAATGTCAAACGGCAAAGCTGTACAAGAAGGCGTGCGTGTTAAATTACCAAATGGTGTAACCTGGGAAGAGTTAGGCAAGATGTCACCTGACGAAATCAAACAAAAAGGACTCTATCCCCAAGGATTTTTACCATTACCTCATCCTAATCATCCGGAGGGGGGAATGCTTTTTCCAAAATTTGCCATTGATGAAATTAATAAGCAGGAAAATCGCGATTTAACTCGCTTTGACCTGGATTTTGATTTACCGGACCACTTCCTTCCACCTTTCCCTGCACCAATTTTTTTAACAACCAGACCTGATCTTGGCGATGTTTCGCAAGGGAAATTGGTAACTATTAACAATTATTTCGAACTCTTTAATGGCATTCTTAACCCAAAACAATTGGAAGGTTTACGATTACTGGTCACTCCTTTCCCACAACAACAATTTAATCAGACAGATGATCGACGTACCAAAACCCCAAGCCGCGGTGTTGCATGTTTTGATTGTCATGCAAATGGTCATACAAATGCAGCAACCCATCTTGTTGGTGATATCAGACCTCAGGAAATTCGCCATCGTATTGATACACCAAGCTTACGAGGCGTTAATATTCAACGTTTATTTGGGTCACAACGCGCGCTGAAAAATGTCGAGGATTTTACCGAATTTGAGCAACGTGCAGCCTATTTTGATGGAGATCCCGTGATTGCTACAAAAAAAGGGGTGAATATTCTTGAACGCGGTAGCCAGGTTCATTTTATGGCAGAATTCCAGGAGTTATTGGATTTTCCGCCAGCACCTAAATTAGCTATCGATGGCCACTTAGATCCAGCAAAGGCAACTGAGGCCGAGTTACGGGGTGAGGCACTATTTTTTGGTAAGGCAAAATGTTCCACCTGCCATACGCCTCCTTACTATACCGATAACACCATGCATAATCTAAAAACAGAGCGCTTCTTTAATCCTGTTATGATCAATAACATGAAGGCTATCGGTGATGGTTCCATCAAAACGTTCCCCTTGCGTGGAATTAAAGACTCTCCTCCCTATCTTCATGATGGCCGCCTGTTGACTTTGGCTGATACGGTTGAATTCTTCAATTTAATTTTGCAATTGCAACTCACACAGCAAGAAAAGGACGATTTAACGACGTTTATGAAGGCATTATAAGTTCAAATATAAATGGTTTTTGCTTGAGGCAAAAACCATTTATACCCTTGCGACTATATACTTACTTAGTAATAGCATTTTTTTCCATAGGGTTTGTTTCTTCCATTACACCATGTTTAGTGTTTTTTTCTGCAGTTACACCATGATCCATGTCGGCTCTTTTAACAAAATTCCTAAAGAAATTTAGTCCACTTGTTCCTCTGCCATTTTCTAAATAGTTCATAGGCTCAACGTGACCATTGCTTTGCCAGCTGGTATGCATTTTTCTATTCTTGAAATGTTCACGCTCTTCTTTCAAAACCTCCACAGGTTCACCAAGCTTTTCAGCAATTTCTATGTGGCGGTCCAGTTCAGCCTTTTTAGCCTGACGATCACTCTTCAGGAATGCATGAAGAGAGGCGTAATGGGGAATTACAGGATCATCGGGCACGTTTTCAGTTCTATCAGCTTTTGCAGTTCTAACCAGCATATAATCCTTATAGGCCTCTGGAATCGCTCTATAAGCATCACCTGCATTAATTTCCCAATTTGCCAGGGTAAGGGCTAATTTAATGAAAGGCTTGGCTATCCACCCTAATACCTTCCCGCCGGTTGACTCAAGATGACCAGTTTCTAGACCCGTACGAAGCCAGCCTACAACATTATTAGTTATTGAGGAGAAGGAGCGGCCATGGAACAAATTAATTCGTATACCTTGTTCATGAAAATGCAGGGCAACTAACGAGGCAATACCTGCGCCAAGAGAATGCGCTTTTAAGGTAATGTTTTCTGGGGAAACCCCTTCATCTAGTAAACGTTGAACTTGCGCAATACCATCTGTTACTAACTCATCCTTAGACTGTGCCACTTTTTTCGGTTTTGGTTCACCTTCATTAATGAATTCAATGCTCTCATCTTCTGCTGTGCTGCGATTAACTCCCCTCAAATCAAAACCAATGACATTAACCCCTAATTCTCTGGCATCGTCTTGCATTTCATCGACAATTTGATGATAAGACATCCCATTACCAACAAAATTGATAATGTATTTTTGATGCTCTTTTTTTAGATCTTTTTGTGAATCATGAGTTATTTCAAGAGTGTCTAACTTTGCACCATCATGCGTTTGAATTGTGTGATGTTCATGCGTTAAGCCACCACCATCAAATGTACTTGTAGTTATAAAGTCAGATTGCGAAGCTGGAAGAACCATCTTACTTAATAATTGTCCTGCTAACTTATTCGTTCCAAACTTTAAAAGATCCCAAAGTAAAATCGGAGGGAATAAGATACGTGCAGCAATTCGTAACCCTTGACCAGATTGATGTGGTTTTTTAACTGTAAAATTAGCCATTTTAATTTCCATTTTCTACTAAATTAATACAATTATACTTAATAATTATTACCCTTTTATTAACATGAATGTTAGTTAGCTAAGATTGATTTGCTTTGCCGTACCAAGATGTGCCCACATCTCCTACATGATTGATATGTTGCCTATAAAGAATAGATAACCCAGCCATCGCTATGAATTTAAAAAAATAAGCGATACATTATAGACTCAGCTATTTTAAAGGGACTTTTATGTCTAGCACTCGTGTCGATTTTTATAAAGCATCGCCGGATGCGGTTAATGCCATGATGGGGCTTGAACGGTTTATTAAGAGTTCAGGTTTAGGTAATACCTTGTTAAATCTTGTGAAACTTCGGGCCTCCCAGATTAATGGATGCGCTTATTGTGTTGACCTGCATGCACAGGAAGCTCTCAAAGCGGGGGAAACGGAAAGACGTATCAACGCCATCGCAGTATGGCAAGAAACACCTTTTTTTGACGAACGAGAACGGGCAGCATTGGCATGGACAGAGGCTGTTACCCTACTCTCTCAAACGCATGCTCCCGATGAACTATACCAAGATGTTATAAGACATTTTTCTGAAAAAGAAGCGGTTGACTTAACCCTGGCAATTGTCACCATAAATGGCTGGAATCGTTTGGCAGTTGGTTTTCGCAAGCTTCCTAAATAGTATTAGCATCATGATTTCGCAAGGAGCGGCTTTAAAAATTGCCCCGTATAGGAGTTCTGACAACGTGCAACCTCTTCCGGCGTTCCCGTTGCAATGATTTGCCCGCCCTTGCTACCTCCTTCAGGACCCAGATCAATGATCCAATCGGCTGTTTTGATAACATCAAGATTATGCTCAATGATAATAATCGTGTTCCCTTGATCACGTAAGCGGAATAAAACACTCAATAACTGTTTAGTGTCATGGAAATGGAGGCCTGTTGTTGGTTCATCTAGAATATAAAGCGTATTGCCTGTATCTCTTTTAGATAACTCTCGAGCTAGTTTTATACGTTGCGCCTCACCGCCAGATAGCGTTGTTGCACTCTGCCCCAAGCGAATGTAAGAAAGTCCGACGTCTATTAACGTTTGGCATTTTCTCGCCAAAATAGGGATTGCATCGAAAAAAACACGTGCATCTTCAACAGTCATATCTAGAATTTCGTGAATATTTTTACCCTTATATTGAATTTCTAAAGTCTCTCTGTTGTAGCGTTTTCCTTTACAGACATCACAAGCTACATAAATATCTGGAAGAAAATGCATTTCCACTTTAATCAGACCATCTCCTTGGCATGCTTCACAACGTCCACCTCGCACATTAAAACTAAAGCGTCCGGGTTGATAACCACGTGCCCTTGCCTCGGGTGTACCTGAAAATAACTCGCGAATAGGGGTAAAAAGACCTGTATAGGTTGCAGGATTTGAACGGGGTGTTCGTCCAATTGGACTTTGATCAATATCAATCACTTTATCACAAAGTTCTAATCCCTTAATTTCCTGCAGAGCACCAGGGGTAAGAAGGCTTGCACGGTTTAATTTATTAGCCGCAATTGGATAAAGCGTATCATTAATTAAACTGGATTTCCCAGAACCAGAAACGCCGGTAACACAGGTAATCAACCCTAAAGGAATACTTACCGTAACATTGTGTAGGTTATTACACCTTACTCCAATCAAATGAAGTAAACGCTCTTTATCTACAGGAAAACGATTTTCTGGCACAGGAATCGATTGAATACCGGCTAAGTATTGACCTGTTAATGATTGTTTATTTGCCATAATTTCCTTGGGCGCTCCTTGAGCCACAATCTGCCCACCATGAATGCCAGCACCAGGACCAATATCCAACACAAAATCAGCAGCGCGAATTGCATCTTCATCGTGTTCGACCACAATGACAGTATTGCCTAGATTACGAAGATGCAACAAAGTTCTTAACAGCCTATCATTATCTCGTTGGTGTAAACCTATTGAAGGCTCATCAAGAATATACATGACCCCCACTAAACCTGAACCTATCTGACTAGCCAAGCGAATACGTTGAGCCTCTCCTCCTGATAAGGTTTCGGCGCTTCGTGTAAGCGATAAGTAATCCAGTCCCACATTAACTAAAAAGCCCAAACGCTCAACAATTTCCTTATTAATCTTGGCAGCTATTTCACCCCGGTAACCGGTTAATTGTAAATTTTTAAAAAAATCATGCGCTTGTTCGATGGGATAGGCAGTAATCTCAGGTAAATTTTTATCAGCGACAAAAACATGACGCGCTTCTTCTCTAAGCCTTGTACCCTGACAGGCTTCGCAAGGGCGTGACGAGAGGTATTTTGCTAATTCTTCCCGCACCATCGATGAATCCGATTCGCGGTAGCGTCGTTGCATATTGGGAATAACGCCTTCAAAACTATGTCTTTTTGACATAAAGCCGCCATGCGGCCGCTGATAATGAAACTCGATTACTTCTTGATCGCTACCATAGAGAATAATTTTCTGAATAGCATCTGGTAAATCACAAAATGGGGTTTCTATATCAAAATTGAAATGACGAGCTAAAGACTCTAACATGGGATAATAATAGGTTGTTTTTTTATCCCAACCCCGAATAGCACCATTGGCTAAACTTGCTGTTGCATCATGAACAACTCGCTCCGGATCAAAAAATTGATTAACCCCTAAACCATCACAAGAAGGACAAGCTCCCATCGGATTATTAAAAGAGAAGAGTCTTGGTTCTAATTCGCTTAAACTATAGCCACATTCAGAGCAGGCAAACTTCGATGAAAAAACAAGCTCGCTAAAATCATTATCTACCGCAGAAACAATTACTAACCCATCGGCGAGATTTAAAGCATTTTCAAACGACTCACTCAGACGCTGAGCTAAATCCTTGCGAACTTTAAAGCGATCAATAACCACTTCAATCGTATGTTTTTGTCGTAAACTTAGCTTCGGCGGTTCATCCAATTCGTAAATTTCACCATCAATACGCGCTCGTACATAGCCCTGTGCCTGCAATTGTTGTAGCAGTTGCACATGCTCCCCTTTACGTTCGCGAATGACAGGAGCAAGAATCATGGCTTTAGCACCCTCAGGCAAGGCTAAAACCTGATCGACCATTTGACTAATTGTTTGTGCATGGAGACTTATACCATGATTAGGGCAACGAGGTTCGCCAACCCGAGCAAATAAAAGACGTAAATAATCATAAATTTCAGTAATCGTACCTACTGTCGAGCGCGGATTATGCGAGGTTGCTTTTTGTTCAATGGATATTGCCGGAGATAAACCCTCGATAGAATCCACCTCAGGTTTTTCCATCATCGATAAAAATTGACGTGCATAGGCCGATAACGACTCAACATAACGACGTTGTCCTTCAGCATACAAGGTATCGAATGCTAAAGAGGATTTACCAGAACCTGAAAGTCCGGTAATCACAGTTAATTGATTACGAGGAATCTCAACGTCAATATTTTTTAAATTGTGCGTTTTCGCGCCGCGAATACTGATGTAGTGCATGGGCCATTTGATTCAAAAAAAACCAAATTATAGCTCTGCTATACTTTTTAAACAAACGATTCTTTAGGGACATCACCCATCATAAGGTGATAAGAGACAAGGAACTGTCATGAAGCACGATCGCTTACTCCCTTTTATTCTTTTCATCTGTTTTTTCTTACCCTCAACTCATTATGCAGATGATAAGGAGTTAAATGTCTTGTCGTGGACTCAAGAAACCCTGTTGTCTACTTTAGCTATTAGCTATAAAACCACTCCCAATGATTTTGCTCTTATGCGAAAGCGCTATACCTTGAATGCCTGGGGAGCACTAGAGACTTTTTTTAGCGACAAAATTACGGACGTAAAGAATAAGAAACTGGTTTTACATCCTCAACCCTTTACTCAGCCTATATTGATTGAGCAAGGTGTTACATCTGGTATTCAATATTGGCGAGTGAACCAGATTTTTATTATTCCTGAGTTAAATTCTACCTTAAATATTGTCGTTCTGGTGATTAAGGGAAATGATCCTCCCTATCTCATACAAAGTTTAAGTATGATAAGAAATTAATCGATAACTTTCTAAAATAAAAAGCTTATACAATTCAAGTCATCATGGAATTTGATGTTTTAAGATAATGTTTACCTAATTCGTGAAGATCGACTGAAAGTTGGAGAGAAAGATTCTTCTTAGACTCAGAGAAATAGCTATCTAGAAGTTGAAAGATTTGTTCACTCGCTTTTTGTAACACATTATCACTTCTTCCTGTCATTATTTTTATATCAAGATGAATAAAAGCATTGGCCACATGACCATTGCCAATGTAGTAAATATCGTGACAAATCGCACGACTTTTGCAACTTGCCAAATTTGTCGGTAAAGCTGACGCCAAAATAGCATGACATTGTGCGAAAAAAACACTTAGTGATTTTTTTTCACCGATATTGGAACTATATTCCAGCGTTAAATGGGGCATCCTACTCTCCAATTTTCAAGATTCTGTAAATTGATCGGCAAAAATCTTGGTACACAAAATTAAAATGATATACTCTTGCCATGTTTTTTTAACGTAAACTTAGCATGCAAGCAATACTTAATTTTTTTATCAGTATCTTTCTTACAATAGCGGTTGCCTGTGCTCACGCTGAGAGTAATTTAAAAGACTTTGAGCAAGAATTTAGTGACTCTGTTATCACCACTAAAATTACTGCTAAATTTACTAAAAATCGTAATCTGAATCCGCTAAAAATTTATGTATCGACTAAAGATGGAACCGTGACTTTAAAAGGTCATGTAAAAGATCGTCAAGCCTTTGTCGATGCATTGCGACTTGCCAAAATGACGAAGGGAGTTAAAGAAGTCGATGCGGATGAATTAATCATTAAACAAGTGAATACTGCTTTTACAGATGCCTACATTACCGCTAAAGTAGAGGCGGCTGTATTAAAGGCAAAAGTCTTTGATGATGAATCAATTCCCTTAGTCGGTATTAATGCCACAACCAGCAATGGAACTGTAACTTTATCTGGTAATCTTAAGAAAGAAAAAGCCATCAGTGCCATTATAAAAAGAGTAACGGCAATCCGTGGCGTTAAAAAAATTATTTCAAGGTTACAAGTTGACAAGGAAGCCTCATGAAAACTCTCACGCGCTTTAAGTTATTTCTCTGGTCTTTTGGACATTTTAAAGTGCCTCTGATTGGCCATTTAAGACCAAAATTAATTAAACTTGACGCGCAGGAAATTGTCGTAAAACTTCCTTTAAGTCGACGCAGCAAAAACCATCTTAACTCGATGTATTTTGGCGCCTTGGCAGTAGGTGCCGACCTTGCAGGTGGCATGCATAGTTTTTATCATGCAGAACAGGCTAATTTAAAGGTATCTGTTGCTTTTAAATCATTTCAGGCTCAATTTTTACGTCGCCCAGAAACAGATGTTTATTTTATTTGTGCTCAAGGAGAACTTGTAAAAGCAATGATTGAGGAATCAAAAGCGACAGGACAACGCGTTAATAAACCAATAGAAATTAAAGCGGTTATTCATTACTCCGACAATCCTGAAGAGGTAGCCAATTTTATTCTGGAACTCTCTGTAAAAGTTATCTAGAACAAAAAAATCAGCGCTTTGCTTTCGCGGATAACATACGCTTACAGACGGTCTTGCATTCAAAATTACCAGAATGGATTAAACTATATTTACGCCATCAATAATTAAGGAAAAAATATGTTTATTTTAAGACATATTTTGGCAGTCACATTGATTATTACTCCTTTTAGCTATGTACTCGCCCATTCTTTTGTTAATTCACGGGCTAATGATTATATTGATTCCATAAAAAAAGTGCTTAAACAATGCTATGATCAAGAAAAAGAACTCAATGCTGATTTGTCGCGATGTGTTGGCAATGCTTTAGGAAAAACGCCAAACCCATATAATTACAAAGTGCGTATAAATGCCGAATCGAAAACATCCAGTAGTCTATTATTAACACTTAGTAATACTGGAGAGGAAATAAGCTGTCTTCTTTCTATTAAGCCTACAGGTAGTGCTGACGCGCAAATTGAAGTTATAGTCTGCGATTACGATTAGGACGGGTTGACAATTTATTCTCGTCGCCTACGTGCCGCGGCTCGCGACCTCCAGAAATGATCAAGTTAAAGTTGAAGCACATTCATTGCTCTCTATTAATTAATAATCATAAATTTGCAATCATGATTAATTTATAAATAAAATGAGATTCTGATTTATAAAGAATTTAATAATGAATTTGGGCTATTGGCAACGTGCTGCCTTTTTATTTCTGCTGTTTACCTACAGTCTGTTATTTTATTTTATTTTGACCTTTCAACAAGGGATTGATTTCGCTTCCTTTTACTCAGCCTCGCAAACACTAACAATAGGGAATAACCCTTATCAGACTTTATTTGCCACTTATTTACCTGTCGCTAAAAAACTTGCAGCTAATTTAAATCCTCCAATTGTATTAATTTTATTTAATCCCTTAGTACAATTTGACTATAACACTGCCCTAACAATTTGGTGGCTGGTTTCCTTATTTTTAGGATTAATTGCTGCTCATTTTACGTTCAAACATGTTTTTTCACCGGATTTTTTAAAAAAAAATCGGGCTACTCTTTATCTTCTCTATCTATCCTTTTTTGCCACGATGATGGATACAGCTATTACACAACTCGGCGCATTACTATTCTTCTGTATTATGCTCGGCTATCATTTCTATCTTAGAAAAAACGATTATTTGGCAGGATTACTATGGGGAATAATCATCGCGATGAAACTTTTCCCAGCATTATTATTTCTTTACGCGCTGCATCAAAAACGCTATAAAGTTTTTGCATTCACGTTATTCATTACGTTGTTGCTGTCGATTTTTCCTTTATTGCTCTACGGTAAAGCTATTTATCAAGATTATTTTTCAATGATGGCTGAAGTAATGTGGTATGGCGATAGTTGGAACGCATCGCTCTATGGCTTTCTCTTTCGTGTATTTATGGACGCTAACGATAAAATGCAAAGTCATCTATGGCTTAACTTACTTTATGGCGTTTTATTTATTGTTTTTCTTTTGTGGTACTTAAAAACCCTTATTAAAACCCCAGTTATGGTTAAACAGTCTTTTGCTTTAACTTTAGCCATGATGTTATTTCTAAGCCCTTTTGGTTGGCTTTATTATTTTTCACTCTTAATTTTTTCGCTGGCATTTACTTGGAGTATTATTTTTAGTGAAGAGGGGAACAATAAGGCCAAACTATTATGGCTCATGAGTTTATTTCTACTTAATTTTCCTATGGACTATCTTTCAAGCAAAAAAATGTTAACGTTAAGTAGCAAGCTCTTTTTAAATTCATTTTATTTCTATGGATTATTCATTCATCTCTACCTTCTTGGCACTCAAAAAGCAACTCAAATGCAAAGGAAATCCCCACGCCATACAAACTTCAACTATTTACCGATTATTAGCATTATTTTTGGTTTTGGGCTTTTAGTTCCCATTCTTAGTTTTATCGGCCGACTTTTTGATATTGACTGGTCTAATTAACCTATTGAAAACAAATAATTTTTTAATTTTATACTCTAAAATGATGATTGACAAATCTCTGTTCGAGGTCTAACGTTAAACCCATAGCAGATAATTACTTTTGTTCAACTTAAGCTAACCATGATTGATTTGACCATTCATACCCAGCCAGACGATGAAACCTGTGGTCCTACCAGTTTACATGCAATTTATCGTTATTATGGGTTGAATCTGGATCTTCCTGATGTAATAAAAAATGTAGAGCGCTCGCTTTCTGGCGGCACACTGGCTCCTATGCTAGGAAAGCATGCCTTACTGAATGGGTTTCAAGTGATTCTTTACATCAATAATCTAAATATCTTTGATCCAACTTGGTTTGACTTCGAACAAGGAAAGGCTTGTCAACATTTACTGCGCATTAAATTAAATGCTCAAATGAAACATAAAAAAACCAAAGGTATTCTGCAGGCAAGCCAAGCTTATCTGGATTTTCTTGAATTAGGGGGAGAAGTACGCTTCCGGACTTTGAGTGTGCAACTACTCAAAGACTATTTTTCACAGAAGATTCCTATTTTAACAGGACTAAGTGCCACCTATCTTTACCGTAGCTCTCGTGAGCGCTATGTGAATAGCGAAGCAATTTATGATGATATTCGCGGTACCCCTTGCGGACATTTTGTTGTGTTATGTGGCTATGATGATAAAAAACGACTAGTCGTTGTTGCAGACCCACATCGAGAAAACCCAATTTCTCAAGATAATTATTATAAGGTAAGCAGTAATCGTTTAATTAACGCCATCATGGTTGGAGTCTTAACCTATGATGCCAATTTAATAATAATTCAACCAAAAGAGCGCTGAATGGAAACATTAATTGTTACGGATGATCCCTCTGGCTGGGAATTTTTAAGTCCTCTTGCCGCCATTGTCCAGGCCTCAGAGTACTTATCAAATGAAAATTACTATCAGAGCAAATCCATCCGAGTTATTAACCTTTGTCAATCTTATAATCACCAAACAATTGGCTATTATGTATCCTTACTTGCACATGCCAGAGATCATAAAGCTATTCCATCGGTACACAGCATTCAAGATGCACTTAATGCAGAATTGTCTAAATTTATTTCTCAGGATGTCGATGAAGAAATTCAACATAGTCTGAATGATATTAAAGCGGAAGAATTTGTTTTAAGCTTATATTTCGGACAAAATATGGCGAAATGCCACTCAAACCTCGCCAAAAAACTGCATGGTTTATTTCCTTTACCTTTAATGCGGTTTACTCTAGAAAAGAAAAAACAATGGCGAATCAAAACATTACACGTTTTGTCCCTAACTGAAATTCCTGAGCATCATCGGGAATTCATGCAACAAGCGGCCGAAAGTTACCTATCTAAAAAACGCTTCCATCAATGGCGTAAAAAACAACGCTTCCATGATCTGGCTATTTTAATTGATCCAGGCGAACCTAATGCGCCCTCGAATAAGAAAGCATTGGATATCTTTGCAAATACGGGGGAAGCAATGGGGTTGAATGTTGATTTCATTGAAAAATGTGACACGAAATCACTTGCTGAATATGACGCCCTGTTTATTCGAGCCACAACTTCTGTGAATCATTATACTTATCGCATGGCAAGACGTGCCGCACAAGAAAATCTAGTGGTTATCGATGACCCTCAATCAATTATCAAATGCAGTAATAAGGTATACTTGGCTGAATTGATGCGTAGTCATCAAATCTTAACTCCAGAAACAATCTTTATTAGCAAGTTTGACAAAGAAATACCTGATGTTAAATTCCCTTGTGTGCTAAAAAGACCTGATAGTGCTTTCTCTCACGGTGTTATTAAACTTGACGACAGTAAGGCACTACAAAAATCACTGACACAATTTTTTAAAATTTCTGATTTAGTTTTAATTCAACCGTTTATTCCAACTGAATACGATTGGCGTATTGGCATTCTAGATAACAAACCAATTTTTGCCTGTCGCTACTATATGGCGAAAAACCATTGGCAAATTTACAATTGGGATGCCATAAAAGATAAACGCGAAGGAGCAACAGAAACCATTCCTCTTCACGATGTTCCTGAAGCCATAATAAAAACAGCCTTAAAATGTACTCGCTTGATTGGTGATGGATTATATGGGGTTGATATAAAAAGCCAAGGTGATAAGCATTATGTAATTGAAGTCAATGATAATCCCAATATTGACTTTGGTATTGAAGATAAAATTCTAGGCGAATCCCTCTATCAACATGTCATGAGTGTATTTTTGCAACGTATTCGCAGGAAGCATGGCTATGTCTAATTACCCTATTTTTTCTGTACTTGGAATTGAAATTGAATACATGCTGGTGGATCGCCATCATTTAAACGTGCAACCACGAAGTGATCTGATTCTACAGGCCTTAGGTGGTCAACTCGCAAATGAGATAGTATTGGAAGACATTGCTATCAGTAATGAATTGGTAATGCATGTACTTGAATTAAAAAATAACGGTCCCAAACCACCCAATGCCCCAATTGCCAAGCAATTTCAACATGCCATAGAACAACTTCAGCCTATACTGAATGCTCATGACCTACAGTTGCTACCAACGGGGGCACATCCGTGGATGGATCCACTTAAAGAAACAAAACGCTGGCCGCATGGTAATCGTGATATTTATCAGCAATTTGATACTATTTTTAATTGCCAAGGTCATGGCTGGGCAAATTTACAGAGTATGCACGTTAATTTGCCTTTTGCTAATGATGAGGAATTTAGCCAGTTACACAATGCTATTCGTTTAATTTTGCCACTATTGCCGGCTTTAGCCGCTAGCACGCCCTTTCTGGATGGTAAAAAAACAGGCCTGAAGGATTCTCGTTTATATTATTACGGGAAAAATCAGCAAAGTATTCCGCTTATCAGTGGTGATATTATCCCCGAATTTATTCGCAGCGAAGCCCAATATCGCCAGGATATTTTGGCGCCAATGTATCAAGCAATTAGCGCTTTCGATCCACAGGGAATTTTGCAGTATGAATGGCTCAACTCCAGAGCAGCGATACCCAAATTTGAATACAAAGCCATTGAAATTCGTATTCTTGATTCTCAAGAATGTGTCCAGGCAGACATTGCTATCGCCTTGGCCATTCATGCTATCTTAAAATATTGGCAAAATAATTCTGCTTATTACTTAGATAATCCTTGTGAAACTCAACGCTTAAAGGGCGTGTATGATCAAGTTGTTAAGAGCGGTTTCACCGTACCCATTGACGATAGTGAATTATGTAAACAGTGGCAGCTGCCCAGACGTACAATGACCAGTCGCGATGTTTGGTCATCCCTGCTTGAAAGAGTAAGTAGCGAGCTTGATCGTGACACGCAGCGGGTATTGGAATTTATTTTAAGTCAGGGGAGTTTAAGTGAACGTCTCTTAAGTGCTTGCGGTAATGATATTCAGCAATCTACATTGCTCCATGTTTACCGACAGCTTTCCCATTGTTTATTGACTAACCAGATGTTTAATCCAGCATGAAACCTTGGGTGCTTGTTTTAAGTTGTGAACATGCTGTAAACACCGTCCCGCCAGTTTATAGAAAATATTTTCAAGGGCATGAGGAATTATTACATACTCACCGTGGAATTGATTTCGGGGCACAAGCCGTTGCTAAACACTTAAGCACCGTGTTTAATTGTGATTTTGTGCAAGCACAGGCAACTAGATTATTAATTGACTGTAATCGTCGCCTCACAAATCCCGATTGTTTTTCAGAAATTACTTCTCCTTTATCAATCACCGTGAAGCAGGCCATTATCCAGGCCTATTATGTTCCTTTTCGTGAAAAGGTAATCAACCTCATCAGCAAATATATCAAGGAAGGATATCAAGTCTGGCATTTATCCATTCATAGCTTCACTCCTATTATGAATAATCTTATTCGTAATGCAGACATCGGTTTGCTTTATGATCCCAGACGCCTTGGTGAGAGGCAGCTAGCGAAACAATGGCAGTTGCATCTTAAACAACAACATCCAGACTTGCGTATTCGACTGAATTATCCCTATCGCGGAATTACTGATGGCTTTACCAGTTTCTTGCGCATGCAATTTAATGAACATGATTATTTAGGATTTGAAGTAGAGAATAACCAAGCACTGATGGGTGATAGTCAATCTGTTAAACACATCGCCGACGTTTTAGCATCAACGCTAAAATTATTGCTTGTGCGTTAACCTAATAGAGGTGGTTGATTGTTGGCACCGTTCACGACTCACGTCATCCAGAGCGAAGCGAAGGATCCCCTGAATATGGCATAGGTATTTTACCCAAAGATAATGCCACATTCAGGGGATCCTTCGTCGTAAACTCCTCAGGATGACGCGGGTCGTGGAACGCGCCTGAAGCCATTAACGTTTTTTCTTAACACCTAATGCCGTTAAGATAGCTCGGGTCAGATCGCGAAAAATTTGCCTTATTATTTGGCGAAATAAGGTATTTTTACTTATTTGTTCTACGACAGAAGGATCAGCTTTTGCTTCTTTAGAACGGGAAGAGGCAGCGCTAGTCTTATTTTGTTTTGTCATAGCTAGCTCCGCGGCCAAAATTTCTTTCGCTGAATTTCGTTCGATGCGATGCTCATATTTAGGGAGCAATGTTGATGTTGCTATCGCCCGATTTAATTCATCTTGAGTTAAAACGCCCATTCGGGATTCAGGCGCTCTCATCCAACACTGGACTAAGGGAGTCGGCTGCCCTTTGGCATCCAAAGCACTAATCAGAGCTTCGCCAATCCCTAAAGCAGTGAGTAATTGTTCCGTATCATAATAAGTTGATGGTGGAAAATTCTGCGAAACCAATTTCATCGCCTTTCTATCTTTAGCCGTAAATGCTCTTAAGGCATGTTGTATTTTTAATCCTAATTGGCTTAAAACTGCATCGGGTACATCATTGGGTGTCTGGGTACAAAAAATCAAACCAATCCCTTTTGAGCGAATTAACTTGACCATTGTTTCTAACAAATCGAGTAATGCTTTGCTGGCATTATTGAAAATGAGATGAGCCTCGTCAATAAAAAAGACTAACTTCGGTTTGAGGGGATCGCCTAATTCTGGCATTAAGCGATATACATCGGAAAGCAGTTTCAGCATAAACGTCGAAAACAGCTTAGGCTTATCTTGCATATCGTTAAGACGCAGAATAGAGATAATCCCCATACCTTCAGCATTGGTGCGCACTAAATCCATAACATTAAAAGCAGGTTCACCAAAAAACTGACCGCCTCCTTGTGCCTCAAGCTCAATAATTTTACGAACAATGGTTCCCACCGAAGCCGTTGCAATACCACCAAATTGTCTCTCAATTTCATTCTTTCCCGCATCAGTTTGTACAAACTGTAATAAGGCTTTAATGTCTGCCAAATCAATTAAAGGCAAATTTTTCGCTTTCGCGTATTCAAAAAGTACCGTAATAACACCTGCTTGAGTTTCATTAACATCCAGCATGCGTGAAAAAAGAAGCGGACCAAAATCACTCACGGTTGAACGCAGAGGAACGCCTTCACGAGCATCATTTAAGGTAAGCATTTCTACAGGAAAAGCTCGCGGAGTATAATCTAAATTTAATGACTGACTACGCGCTATTAATGCCTCAGTCGCCTCCCCAGGCATCGCTAATCCAGAAACATCGCCCTTAATATCCATAACAAAACTTGGCACCCCAGCCAAAGATAATTGCTCACTTAAAACTTGCATGGTTTTAGTTTTACCACTTCCTGTCGCACCAGCAATTAGACCATGGCGATTAAGTGCCTTAAGAACGAGATTAATAGGAGCATTAGGGATTAAATGCTCATTCACTAAAATGCCTCCCAATTGTAACGTGGGAAGCTCAGTAGCTTGGTAAGGGGTAATTAAATCTTCATACATGAGGGTAACATCCGTGTTAGAAGGATAATCAATTATACTGGGTCTGGGATGAGTTTTCATCCGAAACAGGTTGGTACGCCTTAGCAATTTCAATCACGTCAGCTTTATTATAATGTCTTCCATGCAGCTCTAATTTACTCCATGGCGAATTTTCAATCTTTGTTAACTTGTCAAGAAGGAAAGATGAAAAAGAATGGGCGTGATAACCCGTTTTTTCCTTTGTTAGAAACTCATTTACACTATTAACGCAAAGATCTAGCTTGAGAGCAGAAATAGTTTCATACTCATTAATGTCCTTGACCGCTTGTCTTAGATCGGAAGCATTCTTCTGCCCAGAGGCCCAATGCCGCGCCCAGGTAAAAAAGCCATTAGAACCACGAGTATTGTCTCTTTGTCCTTTGTTATACCAATTTGCATAATTTTCTTGTGCTTGATTTACAGCGGCAACAATTTCCTTTAAAAGTTTTTGATTGGAATCTTCAGCAACATCATGTGCTTGCTTATCAATTGGCTCATCTTCCCCAAGAAATTCCTCCTCATAGGAATCAAAAGTAGTAGATCCACGATTTGCATGCATAGCCAGCAATTCATCTTGTGTTAACTCATCTGCCGTAAAGCCCACTTCACCCCACTCATTAAACGATTCCTCCAGAGCTAATGCTAACTGTTCTTCTTCAGTGAGCTCGTCAAGCACGTGGGTATCCTGTCGGGATTGGGAAGTTTGCTGTTGTTCAGGAATTTTTACACGTGGCAACGTCAGGCTATCAAAATCGATATCAACAATATCAAATTTTTTTGCGACCGCATTACCAAGCTCTTTGACAAATGCTAAAAAATAATCTCTCTTTGCCTGCTCTAGAATACGAGTGACTACTTCTTGTCCCTTTGGAAATGAGTCATTTAGCTGAAAGAATGTTTTGGAAGCCGCAGCAATAAGCTTATTCTCATCCACTGGTTTCTCTACAAGCACCTTAAGATGATTAAGAAATTCACGTCCTGTTTGACTAGAATCCCAGAGCTCATTCAAGACTTGTTGTAATTCATTATTAAGATCATCCTGTATGGTTGCCTTATCCAGCTCGGCACTAGTAGCATAATTTTCATACTCAGGGTTAAGTCGTTTGAGCGCTTCGACGAGTTCTGAGGCAAACAAAGGCTGTTTCTCACCAACCTGTTTTCCAACCTGATTTTCCACTGCGTTACTGGTTTTGCGAAATTCCTGCCATTTTGCCTGTTCTTTCTCGATTAACTCTTGGCGTTGTGCCTTCTCTCTTTCTATTAATTCTTGACGTTTTTCTGGTGTTAACGGCAGTTCAGCATAGGGTACAGGTATAGCATCAGATTTTTTATAGCCAGGGAAGGGATCGAATTTTTCCTTCTCTTGATGATGGCGTTGCCAGTTTTTAGTAGCAAGATTTAACTGATCTATCCAGATTACACCAAAACTCTCACGTCCCTCTGTACGATACAGATTATTATTTTTGAGAGTAAACGTCGTCGCTTCTGGTTTGTCGGTGCCATCGTAATAGACTGTCCAGGGTCCTTCTTCGCCATCAAGCGTATGCCAGGCTGTCGTAGTTTTAGAAACGCCATCACGAAGTGATACTTGGGCTACGGGAGGTTTATTTTCTTCTCCGACAAATTGAATCCAACCATCAAGGTCGTTGCTCCAAAAAGGGCCTATTACATATTTATCTGGTGAAACCTGCTTCTGTGTAGTGGATTTATCCACCGTAGCTTGTTCACCCTCTCCTCCCGAATGTTTAGCTGTTGTCGTCTCCTTTACATCTGACTTTTCGCCTTTTGCTTGGTGCATTTCAGGTGGTAATGGCAACTTGTCCAAAGGAGTGGGTATGACGGATGACTTCTTATAGTCAGGGAAAGGATTAAATTGATTAACATTCTGTGGGTACCAGGAATCTTGGATGGCGGTTTTTTTATGAGCGATTAAGCCCGTGTATTTACCAACATCCCCTGTGGTTTTATAAAGAGTATCGTTTTGTAGTGAAAAAGTTGTTGGGTTACTATCTTCTTCACCCTCAACATAATAGACAGTCCACGTTCCTTCTGGTTTCTCTAATGCAACCCAGTCTTCTAGCTTGGTGTCAATAGCACTCACCAGTGCTATTTGGGGAACAAATTTATTACCCTCTATTACAAAACGAAGCCAACCGTTCAGTTCTTGAGACCAAAAAGGACCTATACTCATTTTTAAGCTACCTGCTAATCGACTTATAAAAAAATGATAGCATGTAAAGCTTAAGTCTAAATTAAGGCTATATTTGGCAATCCGGGCAAAGTCCGTAAATGTTCAAAGCGTGATCCGTCATTTTAAAATTAGCTTTTTGAGCAATCATTTGTTGACGCTGTTCGATTATTTCATCAATAAATTCTTCTACTTTGCCACATTTTACGCAAACCAAATGATCATGATGTTCACCTTGACTTAATTCGAATACAGAATGCCCCCCCTCAAAATTGTGACGGTTAACCAGGCCTGCCGCTTCAAATTGAGTTAGGACACGATAAACGGTGGCTAAGCCCACATCTTCTCCCATTTCCAATAGCGCCTTATACACCCCTTCGGCACTTAAATGATGATGGCGGGATTGTTCCAATATTTGCAAAACCTTTAATCTCGGCATTGTTATTTTGAGTCCTGCGTCTTTTAATTGTTGACTCTCTTCCACTAAGCGCTCCTTGTAGCTATGTTTCTACTCTAGGGCAAATTAAACCAATTTAAGTCAATTATGGGCTGTAATACCTTATAATTTTGTCATTGCCGAGAAAAGCGGGAATCCATCCTGTACAAGCTATAATGCGTCTTGCTCCTGCAGGATAGAGTTCGCTGCCTTCGCGGGAATAACTCAAAATTTGCCTCGATAGTCAAGAAATGATGTTGCCCTGTTTGCTATTCTAATTCAGGTGTCTTTCTACGGCTGACATGATATTATGGCGAACTTTTTCAGAACAGGCAAAAAAAATGCGAATTAGAACCATTCTCATTAGTTTTACTATTATATTGTCATTCGCCTTAACTAGTTGCATTTCTTATGATCTGTCAAGACGTCTCGTGCAACAAGGCAATTTATTACCGCAATCAAAAATTGAACGTTTACGGATTGGAATGAGCAAACAAGATGCGGCGATTTTAATGGGTACAAGTTTATTAAGTCCCACCTTTAATAATGATCGCTGGGATTATGCTTATACTTGGCGTAAAGGCGGGAGGCCACTTATTATTCGTAACCTAAGTCTGTACTTTGCACACGGTAAGCTTGTTCGTATAGAACATAAGCCTTAGTAAATGACATAAATATTGAAATTGATGTGTCGTTTTTACAGGAAAAAAGCGACACATCGACCTTAATCAAACCTCGATTGCAATTATTTTTCTTTGGTTTTTGCGCGTTGCCTTCTCTTTTCTTTGGGATCTAGCGCAAGCGGTCTGTATATTTCAATGCGATCACCAGATTTTAAAATCGTATCCCGTGATTTAATTTTTGCAAAAATCCCCACGGAATAATCCTTAATTTCTGGATTAGTGATTAATAAATTGGATTCAACCAAAGCATCTGCAATCGTTGCACCTGATTTTAGAGATAATTTTAAATGCACCGTTGATTTATCTGATTTAATGTAGATTATTTCAACGTTTACCATAAAGAGCCTCAGCACGTTCACAAAAGGCGTCGACCATTTTCTCTGTAACCTGTTCAAAAACCGGCCCTAAAAGCGTTGCAAACATCCAGCCCGAAAATTCAAACTCCAAGTCAAAAGAAATTTTACACCCTTCAGGCACCTCGTCAAAACGCCAAAACCCTTCTAAATGTTTAAAAGGACCATCAACCAAGCGAATTTCTATCATTTTATTTGTTTGTAGACGGTTGCGAGTCGTAAATGATTTACTCATCCCAGCCGCAGCAATTACCAACGTCGCTTGTACTTCATCTTCATCTCGATGATGTACCAGACTTTGGGAGCAATAGGGTAAAAATTGCGAATACTCTTCAACATTATTGACTAAGCCAAACATTTGTTCACAAGTAAACGGAACTATGCGTGCTTTTTTTACAATTGCCATCAGATTACCCCTTCACTATCTTAGTAAACCATGTTGAGAGATCATTAATTTCTTCAACACAAATCGCATGTTCCATTGGATAATCTTGTTGCGTTAAATTGTGATAGCCTTTTTCTGCAAGCCAATCAATAGTTAATTTGCTCCAGGCTGGCAAAACAAGCGGATCATAAATGCCGAATCCAAGAAACATCGGTGTGCTCGTGGGTTGCACTGGCTTGCATTCCAATGCTAACGGCAAATAAGCAGATAGCGCGATGACACCAGCTAAGGGAAATTTTATGTTCAAGGCGGTATGCAACGCCATCGCCCCTCCCTGAGAAAAACCGGCCAAAAATATTTTTTCGGAGGGCATTCCCTGTTCTATTTGTGTATGTATAACCTTAAGAATTTTCTCTTCTGAATCCAAAATGCCTTGACGATCTTCTCTATTCGTAAATTTTAAATCAAAAATATCGTACCACGCACGCATAGACATGCCATTGTTAATAGTCACAGAGCGCACAGGGGCATCAAGAAAGACATGACGCACTGAAGCTCCGCCCAGCTTTAATTGGCCCGCAAGACCTGACATATCAGAAGCATCCGCACCTAAACCATGCATCCAAATCACACAAGCTTGTGCCTGTTGTTGCGGTTCTTTAATGTAAGCGTTTAGCACCTTATCTCCAGCAAAAAAGTCAAATTATCACTAAAGCGTCAAACGATAGCAAGGTCGGCTTATTTAAATCATAATTCTTGCAAAACCTACCCCGGCATCCATAAATAGTTTTTTATTTTAGGATGCCTTCAAGAAAACCATCTTTTTCGCGCAAAGTGTCTGTGGTATAATCAATAAGATTAACTCTTAGCTTTTACTAACACTAATGTCAAAACCCATTCGTACATTTCTTTCTGGCTTGGCCAAAAAACCTGCTGATTACCAACTCACCGCCAATGATTGGTCGCAAATAATTTTTCTATATCAACAAGGCACAGAAGAAAACCAGGATTATCTTGTGCAAGGCTTGTCTCAGCAAATTTTTGTTACAGCGACGGAAATCCATGAATGTATTATCACTTCTGCAACTATAGACGTTATTAATCAAAAGCAAGCTGATGCACAAAATGAAGTGCTCAACAATTTTTCTGCACGTTGCCAGCGTATTTTTCCTCAAATCGGGCAAATTAACCTAAACCGTAGCGAATGGCTTGAATTAGCACGTCGTTTTAATAGACAAGGTATTAGTCGTATAACAAGTGCCTTTCTCTTTACTCATTTAGCTGTGATTAAACATTGTGATTACAGTGACTTAGTAAACCAGACTGACACCAGGCCTTCTCGCACAGCAAAAAGGGCCGCCTTACCTAAAGACCCGCCTACCACAAAACGTCGAAAATACCGCGAAACATTCGATGATAATACACCGAACACTTTAATTATCTCTGATGAGTCTGATCCCAAATTACATTCACCACTTAAGGAAAAAGGAGTAAGAGTCACCACATTAACTCCGGCAACTCCCGAAAAAGAATACAGCCATGTATGTCGCACACCTGGAAAACATAAAGTCCGCAAAATCTTCTCACATGAGGTTAATGGCTCCGTTACGAGCTTTTTTAAGCCTAAAACGCCTTCACCGCAGAAAATTGAGGTAAAGGGCAATGAGAAACATATTAGAAAAAAAATGCCCAAACTTGTGTTTGTGCGTCACGAGGAGCCCATTTATTTTCAGGCCACCCTCGAGAAACTGGAACAACGCAAAAGTTCTCACCGCCGGGTTGGACAAAACCAATTAACCGGCGCGAGCTGTCAATCCGTGTTTGCAGCTTGCAACGAAAATATTGTTGTGACTAGCCGCGGTAGTAAATACCATTGGTCTCATCTCATTGCTTTTTTTCTAGGGGGCGAGCAAAGTATAGAAAACCTCGTTCCAGCCACCGCAGCTTCAAATTACAATATTCTAGAGGCTGTCGAGCAATTTATTGCTAAAAAATTAACTGAAAACAATGTGGATTTCATTGAGATCAAGGTAGAACCTACTTATGTAGACAGAACCAATATTCCTGGTCAATTAGTATTTACTTTAGATTGGCAAGAGGCAGGGAAAAATCATACCGAAATAATGTATATTAATCCTCGCTCTCATGAAAGAATCACCAGGCCTATGCTTAAAACCTTCGACTTTATTAGAACAGTCAGCTTTGCTGAGGATGAAGAGCCTGAAGACGATATGAATATTACACGCGCATCCTCCCCTTACATATTCTAGGCGTATTAATTCTATATGCCCCCAAAGATCTTTAATTTGCGGGGCATTAAAAAAATTTATTTTACCTCATGGCCACTAACTGAAAGCGAGCATCGTCCTGGCAGGTAGCAATTTTTTTGATAGCGGTTTTCAAGCAGATTACATATACTTAATAATTTGCGACAAACCATTAGTATATGCGTATCTTCATTATAATATGTATGACTGTATTGACTTTATCAGCTTGCGGACAAAAAGGACCTCTTTATTTGCCACAACCTGAACAACAGCAACAACATCCAAATACAGCAAATAAATGAGTTGGAAATGACTATCCGATTTACAAAAATGCATGGGTTAGGCAATGATTTTATCGTTATCGATGCTGTCCGCCAGTCCCTGAATTTACAGCCCACCCAAATTATTGAGCTAGCTAAACGGGATACGGGTATTGGCTTTGATCAGTGCCTGGTTGTCGAACCCAGCCATGAGGAAAACATTGATTTTTTTTATCGTATTTTTAATGCTGATGGTCACGAAGTAGGACAATGTGGCAATGGTGCTCGTTGCCTTGCCCGTTTTGTTTTTCATTATGGCTTAACAGATAAGAAATTGATTTCTGTGGCTACCTGTACGACTAAAATGCAACTAAAAATCAATGCCGATGAGACTGTGACAGTCGATATGGGTTTACCTAAACTCAATCCCAACGATATTCCTTTGCACGCTGAAAATCGTGCCACGTTTTACGCATTACCATTGAAAAATGGATCTTCACACATGGTGCACGCTATTAGTGTCGGCAATCCCCATGCCATTACGGTTGTTAACGAACTTAATACCATTGATATTGCTAACCTTGGTAAACAAATTAGTGAGCATGAATTATTTCCTGAGCAAACCAATGCGGGCTTTATGCAGATAATTGATAAAACGCATATAAGTCTGCGAGTTTATGAGCGCGGTTGTGGAGAAACGAGAGCATGCGGCAGCGGTGCTGTAGCAGCAGCAGCCATTGGTCGCCTTTATCACCAGCTTGAATCAAGCATCCGTGTTAATTTACCGGGTGGCAACTTGATCGTTGAATGGCCGGACGTCACTGGCTCAATTTACTTAAAAGGTCCCGCAACATTTGTCTATGAGGGAGTTTTAATGCCATGAGAATAGTCATTCTAGGCGCAGGCCAAGTAGGCGGCACTCTGGCACGTAATCTCGCTCGGGAAGACAATGACATTACTTTAGTTGATTTAAACGAAGACCGTTTAAAAGAATTGCAACATCGACTTGATATTCGCACGATCTATGGTTCCGCAGCGCATCCTAATATTTTGATCGAAGCAGGAATTGAACAGGCAGATATGCTCATTGCAGTCACCAACAGTGACGAAATTAATATGATGGGCTGTCAGATTGCGTACAGTTTATTTCGTACGCCAACAAAGATTGCCAGAATTCGCTCCCCCGACTACTATGAATACCCACAATTATTCTGTAATGACCATGTTCCCGTTGATGTTTGTATTAGTCCAGAAAAGTTAGTTACTGAACACATTGAAAACCTCATTGATTATCCTGGCGTAACTCAATTACTTGAATTTGCAGAGGGACAGGCGTTACTTGCAACCATTAAGCCACAACCTGGTGGTGTCATGGTTGGCCAAACTATTCAACAACTTTATGAATACCTGAATCCTATCGAAGCTCGAGTTGTTGCTATTTTTCGCGATAAAACTGCCATTGAACCTAATGAACATTGTGAAATCATGATTGGTGATGCCGTTCTTTTTATTGCATCGCCTCAGGCTATCCAACAGGTATTAATTGCCCTGGGACGTTATACACATCCAAACCGCCGTATTATGATTGCCGGCGGCGGTCATATTGGTTCTAAACTAGCTCAAACGCTTGAAACCAAATATCGTATCAAAGTAATCGACCGTAATTTGTCACGAGCGAGCGACCTTGCTGCGCAATTACACAAGGGCACCGTGTTACAAGGTGATATTGCTGATCGCGATCTACTCCTCAATGAAAATATTGAATTTACCGATGTTTTTTGTGCCGTCACCAATGATGACGAAGCCAATATTATGTCTTGTCTGCAAGCAAAACGCTTAGGCGCTCGACACGCAATTGCACTGGTTAATCGCAATGCCTACGTAGAGTTAATTGAGGACAGCACCATTGATCATGCAATTTCTCCGCAATTAATTACTATTGGAAGCATTTTAACCAAACTACGCCGCGGAAATATGGTAAGAGTTCATCGCTTACAAAATGATGAAGCAGAAGCCATTGAATTAATCACACATGGTGATAAGCTCACCTCACAAGTTGTTGGGCGGCCGTTATCACAAATTGAATTACCTCCAAGTAGTTTTATAACGGCTGTAATGAGAGAAGAAAAATTACTTATGCCACACCCGAATCTAGTGATTGAATCTGGGGATCATGTAATATTGCTACTACTAAAACGGCGCTACGTTCGTCAAATTGAATCGCTATTCCAAGTCAGCTTGACTTTTATGAGCTAAGCCATGCAAATCAAGACTATCCTACGTCTTTTAGGTCTACTTTTAATGATGTTTAGCGTGAGCATGCTGACTCCGCTTATTATCAATGTAATTTTTCATGAGCAATTTTGGCTTCCTTTTGTTGCAGCCTTTAGCTGTACTTTTACGACCGGGGCCATATTGTGGCTTAGCTTTAGAAAACAACATCATGAACTTAAGATTCGTGATGGCTTTCTTATTGTTGTTCTCTTTTGGTTTGTTCTGTGCTTTTATGCATCTTTACCTTTTATTTTTGCCATCAAACATCACAATCACAGTATGACCGATGCATTATTTGAATCGGTATCGGGATTCACGACTACTGGTGCGAGCATTATCAGGCATATCGAGGGACTGCCGCACGCGGTGTTATTTTATCGTCAACAGTTGCAGTTTTTAGGCGGGATGGGAATTGTTGTCCTGGCCGTGGCTATTTTACCAATGTTAGGCGTCGGGGGAATGCAGCTTTTTAGAGCCGAAACGCCAGGCCCTATGAAGGATAGCAAGTTGACCCCGCGTATTGCTCAAACAGCAAAAGCGCTGTGGTCACTTTATTTGTTGTTAACACTACTTTGTGGAGTTTGTTATTGGGCTGCAGGCATGGATTGGTTCGATGCCTTGGGAGAAAGTTTTGCGACAGTTTCAACGGGTGGCTTTTCCATGCATGATACAAGCTTTGCCTACTATCATAGCGATACGATTGAATTGATTGCCTGTTTTTTTATGCTCTTAGGAGGGACCAATTTTGCCTTGCATTTTTTAGCATTCAAAAAAAGAAGTTTAATTCATTATTGGCATGATGAAGAATTTCGTTTTTATTTAGCTTTTCTCTTTGGAGCTAGTTTACTGATTACGATCAGCTTAATTATTTATGGTTTTTTTGAAGCGAACCATCATGCATTGATTAAAAGCTTATTTAATGTTATTTCATTAGCCACAACAACAGGATTTATGTCAGCGCCTTTTAGTACCTGGCCGACCTATGTTCCTGTCCTGCTTATGTTATTAGCTATCATTGGTGGATGTGCTGCATCAACAAGTGGTGGGGTAAAAGTTATTCGCGCACTTCTAATTTATAAACAAAGCAAGCGCGAAATGGTGCGCTTACTTCATCCGCATGCTCTAATACCTATTAAATTTGGTAAGCATAGTTTGTCAGAGCCTGTTTTAGAATCCATGTGGGGTTTTCTTTCGGTGTTCATTGCTCTGTTTCTAAGTTTAATGATTTTGTTTATGGCCTTTGGCAATGATTTTATTACTTCTTTTTCTGCAATTAGTGCTTCTCTTGCTAATGCTGGTGCCGGCCTTGGAACTATCAGTGAAAATTTTGCTGATCTTAATCAAGCTAGTAAATGGCTATTAATTTTTTCAATGTTAGCCGGCAGATTGGAAATATTTTCTCTACTCATTCTTCTTTCACCTCATTTTTGGCAAAAATAACACAGATATTGAAATTTTTTTTCAAGTCGTTATGCTGAAATATCCAGAGATTTGGATTCATCTCACTTACACTCAACTTTAAGTTTGCGCTTAAGACTTATTTTCTGAGGTAAATTTAGATTTACTTAGAATATTAGAGTTCTTGCATAACCGGTAATTTTTGCTTTAGTGCAAGGCAAAATTGCTTCGAGGAGTGACGTTTCCATTGGGTAGATGAACACCAGAGAGCGGTTGCGACGTAAAGTAAATGCAGGAACTCTGGAGAGGAAAGGAAGTCCTACATCAAAGTCATTAAATTCTTAAGGATAAGGAATTGGCTATGAGCAATTTTATATCAGCATTTCTAGCAAAGATTGATCTTAATACCGCACGAGATCTGTTTATTCAAGAAAAGCCTGATTATTCCACCTTACTCCTACTAATTGACAAACTTGCCACGCAGGGGGATTACGATAAATTTGCCATTCTCCTGGCATTACTCAATGAAAACTCCGCCACTGAAAATAATACACAACTGAAAGCCACAATCCTCTTACAAATACTAATGGACGCTTTAGCACATTCCAATAAAGTCAAAATCAGCCAGACAATACAGAGTTTAACTGAGCTTATAGACGTCAAAGCTCAAAATCTTTGGCAGGATATTTTATCCAGGCTAATTTCCTGGATTGAAAAGCACAACCAAAATGATGATATTTTAATTTTGTTACAACATCTCCCCCTCGCTCAACGAGAACGATTATATGAGCGTCTTTTAGAATCAGTCGATGGTAATCCTCCCTGGTTATCACCTTTAACCAATTATGTGATTAGCAATCGTACCAGTAACGGTATCAATAAGACACTTAATCTTCATTTTAGTAAACTTGCTAGCAGTATCCTGCTTTCCCCAACGATTTGCGACGAGAACATTGGCTACTTAAGCTTAACACTTTCCACAGAGCAGTTAGTTAGCCTTATTTTTCAATTACGAGCCATTGCCGCGACCTACGTATCGACAACAACAGAAAAGCAGCATCAACGGTTTATTGAGCACCGCCAAACTTATTTAAGTAAATATGAAGCACTGGTCGCTGCTTTGACTGTGCGCGCCACGAGTTCACAGGCTGAATACGAGCAACTCATTCATGGCAACAGCGAACTTGCTAATATTTTGCTGATTAAGCGACTTAAAATTCAAACAACAGCCAATCAACAAAAAGAATTAATCAATGAATTTTTAAAAAATAGCGACAAATACGATTTACATGATCCACTTTTTAAGGCAGCCATCACCGATTCTTTATTAACGGTTTTTAAGGATTTATCCAAAAGTGATTTATCCAGCTACTTTAAAAAATACTATTCCGACCATATCCACAAAAATCTGATAGAAGCGAGTCGTTTTCTTGACCTCTTTTTTGATAAATGTCATGACAAAACCAAGGTACTTCGCTGCATTGATGATATTGATGACAGTGACAACACCGTTACTATTAACTTTATTACGACCAGTAAAGCTCAGGATAATGAGTTAACTGAAGACTGCTTAAAGCGATTAAACGAACAACAATTAATTAGTCTTTGTGGGCATATCATGGCACTACGTCATCTTATGCAACATGACACTGAACCATTATCTGCCATCTATTATCGCGTATTAACTAAAAAAATAAGAATGTCACCGCTTGCGGTACAGCATCTTAACGATTTCGCTAGACTTATTAAGATATTTCCTGATGAAATCACAGAGGATGCTATCAAACAGATTTTTGCTAATTTTAGCGATAATGTGCAACTTCGCTACCAATGGTTGCATGCGCTACTCATAGCAGAAATAAATAAATCGATGCTTTTAACATCCTGTCAGGAGCTATTTAAAGCATTAAAAACTACTGAACAATTAGCACTACTCAAATTTTTCACCAGTGATGATCTTTTAGCTCTTTATTTGCATATGCTGCGCCATAATGCTACGGAAGAAAACTTTCATTGCTTTGTTACCTTATTGCAGGAATCCGATAAACAATCGTTACTTCTATTCATGCTATTAAACACTCCCCTGTTTAACAAATCGCTTCTTGATCAATTACTGCCTTTTATTGACGACAGAAACTTAATTACCGTGATTGAGCAATTACTCGAAAAGATCAGCGTTAATCACGACTACAAAATAACGCTTGAGCAACTTTTGCAACATTTTAGTCAGCGACTGCAATCTACAGCTAATAAGCAAGCCCCTATTCATCAATGGGTAAATTGCTTAGGCTCCAGCAAAATAGCCACCTATTTACTGGAAAGCCCCACCTGTTTCCAAATTTTGAGCTCACGTTCTTCGTTATTTCAAGATTTCACACCGACATTATTGCAAGGTTATTTAGTGAATAGTGCAGCAGCCGATCTTAAACTAAGAGCCAATCGTATTTTAAATTTGCTCCTCCTCACCCCCGATACAGCAGAAAATATTGCTCTTCGCTTACTAAGCCAATTCCATATGACCCCAAAGAAACTGCAAACCTTATTTATGAACCTTGAGTCCGCTCAAGAAAGTTTAGATAACCAAGGCAAACAAAATTATGCCAGCTTAAAATTAGCATGTTGGAATTTGTTAAAGGGAAAATCAGGCACAGCCAATTCTTATGATGATAAACTTTCCATTACTTTTCTAACAACGCAACTCACTCAAGCGCATTGCTTCGATCCCCTTTTAGCAAAACTTGCCATTAATATATGCCAAAGTGAAGATGCCCACCTGAGCGCACAATATTTGGTGCAAATAGAAACAACTGCATTAGAACAAATCACGCCGCAAGCCTTAGCAACCATCCTGACTAAATCAACACAGGATACAACCAAAAGTAATTGGCAAAAAGTAGCCTATTATTTAAGAGATAGTGATACATCTAGAAATTTAATTCTTGTTAGGAATGTAATTGCGCAAGTTAAAAGTTACCATGATAATCCTGTTTTAACTGAACAAGCCCTGGATTTTATTCTTGGCTTGGAGCAATTCGAAAAATTACTCCCATTACTTAAGGAAGAAGAATTACAATGGCTTGTAAATGAGAGTCGTCCGAAGTACTTAATTGAAAAATTTCCTTCATGGCTACAATTATTGTTGGCAGAAATACCCTTTACTGAATTAAATTACAGTTCTTTGCTTGCCCAACTACCCCCAGACTCATCGCTTCTTGAATCAATCTATCAATGTCCAGAATTACAAGCTCATCTACATTCAATCTTTATTCAGTTAATGCAAAAAACAACAAATCCAGCACATTTTATAGCGCTGTTTCAGCAATTAGCCAAAGAATCTAATGAACAAAAACGTCAATTTATCACGCATGTACAAAAACTTATTCATTCACAAACAATAGTCCCTGCAGCCTTATTTGTGGTTAATATGCTTTTATTAACCTTAGATGATTTTCGTGTTGATGTAATCACTGATAGCAACCTCGTGTTGCAGCATATTCAATTTATCACAACCATCGCAAGCCAGAGAAATGATGATGAGCAATCCAATTTTTCTTATGAATTACAGCAGCTAATGCTTAACACGTTTTCTTATTTTATTGCGCATGATAATCGTTGGATAAGGACTCTTTTAGATAGTGAAGAATTTGCGCAAGCTGCTTTAGTTTGGTTAAAAAGATTTGATACAAAAACAATAGATCACCATCCATTTACAAAAATTTTACTGCAAAATACCTTTTTACACCTGCACCCAACGTTAACGAATAGTGTCAGCTACCAAGGATTCATTAAACAACTTCTTGCCAGTCCACCTCAAGCAATGAAGGATGAGCAATTTGCTACTTTGTTTGATACTTTATCAGCTGAAAATAAAAAGGTATTGGCTCTTGATTTGCTACAACGACCTACTCTGGGGGATGTTCAATGGTCTTCGTTAATAACCCTGGCTCGGGAGCTCCCAATTGATACCTTATACAATATTTATACTCAGAGTAAAACTCGCTTTGTGTTTGTTGATTTATTAGCCAGACATCCCATGGGGTTAATGGCTCTTAATAAAACGGAGAGAAATAATTTACTTGCAGAAACGATTTCTGGAAAACAGATCCTACGAATTCTAGATAGTTACAGTCCTGTCATCACAAAATTAACCTTTATTGAAGCAATTTTTGATTACCTGGAAGAGAAAAACATTTCTCTTTTGTGCTGGTTTGAAATGATGAATGTCGATACAGAAACACTGGCAGCGTTTACAAATTATACGATAAATGAACAACATAAGTCACAGCTAAAGCAGGTGATTAGTCAAAATCCCTACTATTCCCGTCGCATAAACAATTATTTACAAAACCCTACACTTGATATTTCATTAGAGCCAAAAGGACTATTGTTTAATCTTCTTGGAGAAATAGCAAGCAACCCATGGCAGGGGGAGCGATGCCAGCTGCAATTACAGCAAATGTTAGAGCCCTCTACTATGAGACAGGTGGTGCAAGCCCAATTTGAATTAGCAGAACAAGTTCATCAATTAAATGATTTTTATGAACCACTATCACTATGTAGCGAGATTCCTTGTCAAATGTTACAAAGCGCACGATGGATACAGCGCCTGCCACTTCTATTTGGTGGTATTCTGGAAATTATTAATGAATTTCAAACTGGTAACACCGAATTCCAACAAATTGTTAAATCAACCGCGCTTTATCAACAAATTATTCTCCCCCTTCTCTCATCAAAGGAACCAAGCATTTTAGCTCAAAACCAACTCAATGAGCTTTATGAATTCCTAATAGCTTACTTGCAGGTGATAAAAAATACTTACCCTAAGCATCATCAAAGAGTCAACACGCATCTACTTGATTATCAACATCATTTGCTAGCCCTAGAGCATTTTTCTCCCCCCAAATTAGGGCAGCTATTTAAACCTGACTCTTTTTTCGCCAGAATTAAAAAAGGTCAAACCAGGCCCTTACAAGAAGCAGAAATAGTTTCCTTAAGTACTGCCGGACAAAGTTACAAAGAGTGGCTTTCACTTAAATCGTTTTCGCCCCCCCTGGAAGTAGGTAATTTACTGACTTCACTTTTACGAACCCCCAAAATATTTGAAAATTCTGAATTCAGAAAATGGCTTTTAGAACACGGCTTGTTTTCTCCTTTGGCAAGACATTTAAACTCTGAGTTCTTAAAGCCTTTGCTCGGGCAATTTCCCAATAGTGAGTTAGCGACACAAATCACCCATATTCATCGCCAATTGCAGCAGTTTAATCTTGGTTATACTACCTTAAAACAATTAGCCACTTTATCGTCTTTATCTGAAATAACTCGTACTTTATACCTACAGTCTTTAGAAAGCTTAACACTTCAATGGTATGCTTGTGCATTTGCTCATCTCCCTCATCTCACAAACCTGCTTGCTATGATTTCACAAGCCAAACGAGCAAAATTAACTTTATCACAAACACAAGCCCTCTTACTTCCCGAAAACCTTAGTTCTTGTGCCGAAGTAGACTGGCTTCATCCGGAGATAGCAAAATTAAACTCAATACCGGATGAGTTAGCGTGCCAGTGTCAGCAATTGGCAATCTCAAGCTTTAGTGCTAATCATGACTCTCAAGATCTAACAAGGTTAACTAACTTTAGTTCTTCCTTTGTAAAAGAAAATATTGACGATGCTGCCTTGATTTTAAACTCCTATTTGCCTCTTCTTTCAACGACCCAAAATGATTTACTCGGTAGCAAATTTCTCTCTCTTCTGGATAACCTCTATTTTGATCCGCAAAACTCTTATCGCTTATTAAAAAAATTAAGTGATTCTCTACTGACAAAGGTCATCTCCCTGGCACTTAAGGACCCAGCAACATATGAAGAATTACTACAAAAAATAATCCACGCCGGATTTGCAGAAAAATGCCAGCAATTAATCCATGAAGAGCTTAATGTGCTATGTCCAGTGACAATAGCCGATAAGAAAAACAGTAGACCATTCTTAGAGCATCTCTCTCCCGAACAATTTGCCCGACTAACACCAGAGCATTGCGAAAAAATGCTGACACTGCAGCGTTTAGCATTTGCCCTTAATCCCCTTCCTGAATTAAATGAGTGGCATATCGAGAATGAAAATAAAATTGCCTATGGACATTTTTGTGCTGATGCATCGCTTTATACAACTTTGCGCCAATTACAACAGCAATTTCAGACCTCTGACAACGAACTAAAAAACAAAATCCAGTCGAACATGGAGCAGTGCTTTCATTATTTATCCCTTGAGGCAAAACTACTGTCATACCATAGTTTAATGGAAAACTTTCTTCAGAATATCAATTCTAAAGCACCTGCTGTTTATTACCATTGGCTTTGTTTGTTGTCTTTTTTAGCCGAAGATCATGCTATTTTAATGAATCATTTTTTGCACTGGTTAATGCAAATCGACGACAATGAATTAGCAAAACAACCCTTTCTTGACAAGCTCCTTTCTCATATTCTGGCTAACAACCTCACAGATAAATTATGTGAGTGTTTAACGCAAAACCCTCCTCTTAGTAAAGCCAAATCAACCTGGCTTTTTACACGAATTGAATGTGAAAAAACTGTTCCTCGTGATCTCATCACCAACCTGGTTCGTAGCTTTTCCTGGGAATGGTTAAAAGAACAAATAACCAGTACAACACTTAATCCATTAACGATGCTTGAAAATGCTTTTCAACATGACAATCATGTAAAAAGCATCACTGAAAATGAAACCAATAAATTAATGCTACTTAATGCACTCGAGCAAAAGCAATTACCTGTTAGTGAGCTTCTTGATTTGCAAAAGACAACACCTAATAACATGATTAAATCCTTGCTCCTTGCCCATGTTTTAGGACGAAAAGATTATCTTGATGAAATTCAAGGAGAATCTTTTCTTACAACATTAACGACAACAGCAACACCTTTTTCTCAGCGGTTACAGCCGCTTGTAAGTCAAATTCATTTAGAGGATTTGCCACCAGCTACAATGAAGCAATTACAACCGGAGGCAGCCGCTAGTCTATTTTGTTCTGTTAAAGATTTTCATCAACTAGATGAGTCCTATGTGTCCCCTCTTTTGCAAACATTGGGAGAACAGAGTGAGCCTTTCCTGAAACATTGGTTAAACTACTATGGCACCATGCCTAATAGCAGCACACCACTGATTGCCTTAATAAATAATGTACCTAAGAAAATCATACCTCTCTTTGCTGAACAGCCTGTTAATAAGCGCCATGAGTTGCTTTGCATTTTAATGCAAAACCTGAACAGCTTAAATGCAACAATTATTAAAGATTTGATTCCTTTATGTGAGGAAAAAGATCTCGTCCATGCAGCCCATCTTTATCTCTATGAGGCACAATCTGAAAATAATTCAATTCAATTCATTAAAGAATTAACGGATAAATTTTTAGAAAAAAAAGAAACATTGACCTCGCAAACGATTCAACTACTTATGAGGCTTAGTGAGCACAAAACATTTAACTTCTTACGCGAAAAACTGGGTAGAGTAACGAATGATTATTTACGTAGCAGTGCTCTCTTTGCTGATTGTTCAATTTTTTACGATGAAGGACAACTCAACGTAAAACGGATGCAAAAATTAATTCCACTTAAACCCGAAACTACAGAGCCAGGAGAACAAACCAGTCATGAAACCCAACAAGGTTATCTACAATTTTTTACAAAAGCTTTTAAGAAGGTGCTGGTGACTGAGGAAATAGAAGAAAGCACCCCAATACCATTAAATGATATTGCGGTAAATCCGCTGATCACCATCATCGCCACCAACGCGGAAAAATTGCAGTCCATCGATTATTTTTTAATTCATTACCATGGTAAAACAGAATTCTTACAGCAATGTCTCAACGACTACCTCACTCATTTTGCTAACAATGCTTTGTCTGATAAGAAAAAACTCTATACCACAACATGGTTGTTAACACGCACCGAGGTAGCTCTCAGCACCAGACAAATCCTATTTGATAGCCTATTAAACCATCCGCAATTATTTGATGATAAGATAAGTGCCAACTTACTAATGTTTAATACAGAACAAGCGATTAATCATTTTGGTCTGCGTGGGGAGTATCAATCATTGATTACTCTATGCTCCCTTGGCTTACCTCTCGTAGAAACTCATTCTTCTGATATTAAAATGGCTGAACAAGCACTTGCCGAAGCACAATTTGAATTGTCAATGACCTGCATTACAGGGTTTCTTGCCCAATTTCGTATTTGGCTCAAGCGCAGTTTTTTTTATGGTTGGGAAACCTGGTTTCAACCTAGAAAACCACAATATGTGTTACCTTTTGACCATGAGAAAATAGAGCACTCTTCTGCAAATCTTATTTTACAAGAATTAAAAACTCCACCTGCTCACTCTTTTCAGGTTCATGATAATTCTCCAAATCGAGAAAATTTGGAAGGCCTTCTTACTCATACTGATGCGACATCTTCCCCCGTCGTGCTTACTACCTTAGCCAATGCCCTGATGGTTTATGAATGGCAAAAACCTGCTGCCGAAGAAATACAAACTAGAAAAGCCGCTGATGCTTTATTTGAAGGCTTGTTGCAGAGGGTGAAAACTGATCATGGTCTTGCGACCTGGCTTCCAAAATATTTAGAACCTTTTATAAACAACCGTAAACGATTAATTGGCCTTTATGTAAAAAACAACCAGCAACAAGAATTGGCAAATTTATTAGCAGTTGCCGTGAACGGCCCAGGAAATTTTAATAATGTCGCCGCAGTTTTATCCACAAATACGCCAGTGCCACTACCTGAAACGCCAAAACTTACACCACCCGCAACTTCTGAACCTTCGTTACTTGGAAAAGTTACGGGAACTTTTTCCTCTATCTCTTCGTTTTTTTGGACTCCCAATAAAGCGCCGGAGGAAAAGCCGACTGTCACCCAGCCAGTTGAGAAAACGGGTTGGTTTGGCGGTCTATTTACGCGGTAACATTTTACCGTTAATAGCGAGTCTTGTAAGAAGTTATTGCATTAAAGCCTAACGGATGATCATGTCTGCATCATTAGTTTATACTATAGTTTTGATTGATGCTGCAGGTCATTTGGCTATGGAGTCAGCAATTACTTTGAGCTTATCCAGGAGGCGACAGAGAAGATAAAAATATGGAATAAGCGCGAAATATGCCCTTCATTCCTCTTGAAATTCTAAAATTTGTCACCATCCCATTATTATGGAAAATCAAACAAGGGAGAAAACGATGAATATGAAGCGTGATTACTATCCACTGACACGAGATTTTACGCATTTTCTGGAAAATTTTTTTAAGGGGCAACCTGAAGACTCTTCCTTTATCGACACAAGTTCTTGGGCTCCGGCAGTTGATATTAAAGAAGAAAAAAATCGTTTTATTGTATTAGCCGATATACCAGGCGTAAAAAAAGAGGATATTCATATTTCTTTAGAAAAGAATATTTTAACTATTCAAGGTGAACGGCATTTTGAAAAAACTGAAACGCGTGATAATTACTCTCGAGTAGAACGCACACAAGGACAATTTTACCGTCGTTTTAGCTTGCCTGAAACGGCAGATGAAACCAAAATAAGCGCAAAATGCAAAAACGGTGTACTAGAGATCGCCATTCCTAAAAAGGAAATCACTCCAGAAAAACGTATTGAAGTTAAAGTGGAATAATTATTAAGGGAGATACTATCTCCCTTTTTATTTAAGCCACCCTGTTAATTAGTGCGTTGTGCTGGACTCATTCTCAAAATAATAAATCTGAAATGCAATATTGTTACGGAGTTATAACGCAAAAATGAGTACACTAAACTATCTCATTCTCGCGAGCTTTCAATTGCATCGCCGTTGATGAACATTTTCCTGATGATATTGTGAAAAAGAACTCAAGACGGTAAATTCAGTTTATTAAACCCTATGGAAGTACAAGGCAGTGATCACTCGAAATCAAACGTTCCGTTCTTATTTTTTCCCTGCTCTTTTATTATCTTCTATCATTCTCGGTGGATTAACAGGTTATTTATTTGAACAGCAGGCGAAAATTTTAAAGCCTTTGGGGGATATTTTTCTCAACTTAATTTTGACAGTAATCGTTCCTCTTATTTTTTTCAGCATCACCTCGGCTATTGCTAAAGCTGGATCCTTAGGAAGACTAGGCAAAATCATGTTTTGCATGGCAATTATCTTTCTTTTTACAGGACTGGCAGCCGCGCTTTATGCACTTGTAATAGTAAAAATTTTTCCTCCATCAGCAGGGATTCATTTAGAGCTTTCGCTACTTGCCAAACCGTCATCACTTAGTTTTTCCGATCAAATCGTCAATATTTTTACCGTATCAAATTTTACACAGCTTTTCTCGCACGAACATATCTCCGCCTTAATTGTTTTTGCTATTCTCGTCGGTTTGGCCGTCACTGCAACAAAAGAGAAAGGCTCTATTTTTGTTAGTTTATTGCAAGCTGGCGAAGATATTTTTATGCGCGTATTCTCTTTAATTATGTATATCGCTCCTATTGGCTTTTTTGCTTATTTCGCCGTTTTAGTCAGCGAATTAGGACCCAAATTAATTGAAAATTATGTCCGTATTGCAATTATTTACTATGCAGCCTCTTTAGCTTACTTTCTCTTTGTCTATAGTGTCTATGCTTATCTTGCTGGCAAATTACATGGTATAAAATTATTTTGGAAAAATCTCTTTCTCCCGGCAACCACTGCTCTAGCCACTTGCAGCAGCGCCGCAAGTATTCCAGCCAATTTGTATGCCGCCAAAAATATGCACGTTTCTCCCGAAATTTATGAAACCGCTATTCCGCTAGGTTCTATTATTCATAAAGATGGTTCGGTCATTGGTGGTATATTTAAAATTGCCTTTTTGTTTGGTATTTTTCATTTAGATTTTAGTGGTCCGAGTGTTTTACTTGCAGCAATTGGCGTTTCATTATTAGTGGGCACAGTAATGGGGGCCATTCCTAGTGGCGGAATGGTTGGTGAATTATTAATATTAGCTGTTTATGGTTTTCCTCCTTCTGTACTAATTGCAATTGCCGCTATCAGTGTCATTATTGACCCAATTGCCACCATGCTCAATGTAACAGGGAATACCGTCAGTAGCCTGATGATTGCTCGCTTGGTTGATGGGAAAACCTGGTTTGGTCTAAATAAAAACTAAACCCGATCTTCCTTTACGTGTCTATAGGAAATAACCCTTATAAAGCAAATATAAACCAATCACTAAATCAATGACTGAGACAACAAGCAAAGAAGTTGGATTCCTTAGCCACCACTGACCGGCTCTTAACGAAAGCTCTGGCGCAACTAGTCTAACAATTCCTGCAATCAATACCAGCCAACCAATTATTGTAATAATTACCGGCCAGCCCATCACCCAAACATTATGGCTTACAACTAATAACAAACCTAAAATTAAAGTGACTATTGCAATAAAAAACAATAGAGCCCGCTGTCCTAAAATGTCACCGAGAACAGACTTTACCAAATCTTGTCGGAACAAAATGCAAAGACTGATAATTACAAAATACCAACCAATCACTTTTGCCAAAAAAATCGTAATTTCCATAGCCTTCCTCCAACACCTTCCCCTATTTTAATTATAGATAATGAAGGCCGCAGAAGAATAAAACGAGTTACGATATTTTTAATATGAATCAGTACATTAATGATTCGTTTGAATAGGAAGAATCGGAGTCTTCCACATTCATTTTTGCTTTTGCAAACATTGAATAATCACCATTGTAAGTTGGTATGTTTTGCCGTGTTATAGTCATAGTTGCAGAGGATGGCAAGCGTCTCGGGGTTGAATTAACGATTGTAGAATCCATATTTTTTGCAGCAAATTTTTGAATTGCATGAATAGCAGCCTGATTATTCGCACCTTCAGCGATTGCCAAGGCATTCTCACCATTTGAATTTTTCCTAATCAAACTAGCGCCAGCGTTCAAGAGTAAGGTAAAAAGTTCCGTGCTGTTGCGTGTATAGGGTGACCGACAAGCAAGCATTAACGGCGTCAAACCAGTATTATTTCGTGCGTTTATTCGAACACCAGAAATAGAAAGTAGCATTTTTACCAGAGGAAAATTACCATCTTCACAAGCTATTGCTAAAGCGGTACTGCCATCTTCACGGCAAACCATATTAATATAGAATCCGCGCGTTCCCGTTAATAAATTTAATATACTTCTCTGATTATGAGTGATAGCCATCATCACTGCAGAACTAATATGGTTTCGGCTCAAATAGCCACCTTGATTGGCTAATCTGATAATTTCTCGAACCGTGGTTTCATCACCATTTTGAGCACCAATTGCTAAAAAACCAATCTGTCGACTATTAGCATAGTTAATTTGTTTTTGAAAAACGGGGTATAATCTGTTTAATCGCTGCAACCGTCTTTTTAACTCGAATGACGGATCTGCAGCAATAAAATCCGTATTAAAAATTAATTTCTCTTTTTCATCCCAACTCTGGTAAAGCTGTATCACAAGCTCCTCGTTATTTAAAATAAAAAAAGGGTATTCCTCTGATTGTTGGTAGAGATAATTAATATCAATAAATAACCAATTATCGCCATATTTTTTTAGTCCAACAGCATGATTCTCACTACAAAGTACCATAGACACTCTGTCGGTTGTCTGTAGCAATTGCCCTAAGTTATCAAAATAGTCAATGGCTTCTTCATTATTAAAAAACGCGGTTGTCTTTGCAAAAAAACGCTTAACCTGCAAATTTTTTGCAAGTTTATGACGAATGAGAGATAAGATAGCATCAAGATTACTTTGATTAAGGCGTTTTGCATAAATTTCCTCGTAGTCTCCCGGTGATTGCGCCAAACAAATTGCTACAGCAAATGCCTTAATTTCTAATAATGCCTCCTCTTCACTGCTAATATTTCTTCTGGTTTTTACTTTATCAGTGATTTTGTCTATTTTCTTTATAGCCTGTCTTTTTTCTTGCCTAATCAAATTAAGATTCTGGTAAAATGCTTGATCTATCCCAAGTGCAACATCCTGAGCCCAGGTTAAAGTAAAACCAAAACAAACACCGTCATCATGCACATACTGAAAATCATCCAGCAGTGTTAGTAAGTCATTATGAAGTAATTTATTATTTTTAGTTTTTAATTGCTGTACCCAAGCCACTCCAGGGATAGGAACAATAAAATGATGGACAAACACAAATGTCAGTATGAGCAGCAAGAGATCAAAAAGATAAGCCATATTTACTCAGTAATAATTCTTTAAAAAATCTAAACATGGATTTAGGTTTAATGTAAATAGTGGTAACAAAGAGAACTTCCCTTGTTTTCGCCTGATGAACTAATTACCTGTAGTTATTGCAGTCATTGATATGGCATGCTCTGTAATTCATCTCTCATCAAAGCAGACTGTAAAAATCGCCAGAAATTTGTGGCAAAGGTACGGCAATTTTCTGACTTTTTAATAAGAATTAAAGGCAATTGACTCTGCACTAACTGACACAACAGCATACCTTTGCACTAATATCCTCCACCAAATAATTTTAGCCTTTCCAGCATTTTTTCATAAAAACATAGTGTGCAATTATTGGGCGCCATCGTCACAAAGTGAAACATAAACTAGATGAATAGTTTTCTGTAAAAGAGACAATTGCAGATGTAGTATGAGCAGCAAGAGATAAAGGGTGACTTATGCTTCATTAAATTCTTAAAAATTTAAGCATGAATTTAGGTTAAAGAAGCATGACTTTCGCTATCTAAAGTTTTCTTTAATAAATGCTTAATATTTGATCGATATAATCGCAATTCAAACTAACTGATAATTGATACTTCAACATGAAGTAAAACGTTATCCTATTTGCGATTAATAGATGTATGAAAAGAAAATTTGAAGATTATGATAGCAAAAAGCAAGAAGAAACCTATATCGACTATATTAAAATTACTAAAACAATCATTCTGTTTAAAAATTGGATTAAAAATAAAAATATCCTTGTCAATAAACCTTGTGATGAAAAGTCTGCCAGTGTTTATGCAATTGCAAAATTAGTTAATAGTAATGATCCTCTGCCACTTATGATGCCCGGAGTAACATTCAATCCAGATTATTGTTCTGCTAATTATGAAAGTTGGGAAGAGCTTTATCTAAAAGATGACATTTTTATTTCAATGGAAAATTTACTTAATAACAATCCTCAAGCTTTCTCATTAGAAACCGTCTTTTTATCAAATAAATATAATGGTTATTTACGAACAACTCTGCGCTATGGTGATTTGGATCAAATAGTAATGACTCCATCTGATCAAGAGCGCTTCCTTACCCAATTAAAAAAGAGATATCCCTCTTATTATCAAGATTATTTAGATGCGCAATCCTCTAATGATGATTTGTGCTCAATAAATATAAAAACGTTAAATCATTTATTAGATGCCGTGGAAGTAATGTTGATTTTGAGTTGTCATAAAGGAGGATTGAGAAGCGTTAGTTTACCTAATAGTGTAAGTGATCATCTTAGCTCATGTGGTTATCAGTTATTGCTTCAGACCATATCAGAGAACTTAAATGAAAATGAAAGGCAGGGATTAAAAAAATTGTGGGCTAAAAATATTCGCAACCAATCAGAAAAAACCGTACAAGATTTGATCGATTCGGCATTAAATGGAGCTTGCACGACAACCTTAGGTTTATATTGGCTGGGGCTTTTAAGAGAATTCCGCCAAAGCTTCTCTCTAATACCTAATGAACATTTTTTAAATAAAATTTATGACCATTTTATTGCAGATAATTCTGTGCAGCCCAGAAACATTTCAAAAGAATTATTTGTAGCATGTATTAAAGATAATATGAGATATATTGTTGGGGAGATGCTACATCCTGAAATGGAAAAAACCCCTGATATTATATTGAATAGTTATAACGCTATGTAGTGGCCCATAAATTATAAAGTAATATAAATGTCGCTTCCTTCTGGGATTTGGCATCATGGGAGAATGGATTTTATCATTACAATTCAGTTATAGGTATCAGGACTTCGTTCTACTTTTGTAAGTAAATTCAAATTTTTTGGCAAAATATTCTCAATGCTGGATGTGATTGATAGGTGAATTTTTTTTCAACCGTATCAAAATCCAGTATTTTGAAGTGAGCTGCTTGAAGAATATTCATTAACTCTTCTTCTTCAAAAAAAGCCCAAAATTTCTTAACATCTCCTTCATAGCGTAAATCTTTATCCAATGACTCACCTGAACCCTTTTTAAGTGCAAGATAGAAATATCCATTTTCTTTTAAAAGTAAGTGAATATTCTTAAGAATATCAGGAAGGATTTTCTTAGAACTATGTCCAAGAGAGCACGCTGACCATGCTCCATCAAAAGAAGCGGCTGGAAAATTCATTGTTTCAAAGTCCATTACCTGGAACTCAGATAAGGGGGCATTTTTTTTCGCAATATCAATAAGATTAGAACAAAAATCAATTCCTAAAACATCAGCGCCCATATTTGAAAATATTTTTGCATCTCTACCAGAACCACAACCAATATCAATAATTTTAGCTTTAGGTGGAAGGAGCTTAATAAATTTTTCAATTGATGCAATGGGAGCAAGATCGGCTACATTGTTTGCGAATTCAACTGCCGTTGCTTGATAGCTCTGTTTGGTTATTTCTTTATTTGACATGGTTTCAATTTGCATTTTTTCTCCATGATAATCTGCTTAAATTTATGATTAATGCAACGATAAAATACGGAACGACTCACTCCAATGCCGTCACAATCTGTTTACTGAGATAGTGTCAACTTGGCAGTGCTTTTACAGTTTCTGCTTTTTCCTGCGAAAGTGCTTTTTCATCGCAACCTGCTTCCTTCAAACTTTTGAATCTGAACATTGAAGGTCTGTTCATTTTTTGATACGTGAACATACCACTTCGAAACGACCTCCTTTCCTTAAATGATCTGGTGAAATGAAAAAGGTAGTCAAACATACCGATTTAAATTGCCAATTGCATCATGTTTGATCCTTTTTAACAATCGTTAATGAGATATATCCAAATTTCGAATAAATCAGCTAACGATAGGTCGCCAGACTTTTATCAATATGCTATGTTTCCAAACTCATTTGGTAATTGAGGATAAGTATGAAATTAGGCATAAAAATTATGCAATATTTTGTCATTACAGGATTGTTATTTAGCTTAACCGGCTGTATGACAAAGCCTCCAGGTTATGAAATAACTTCTTATAAAGTTAAGGGTAAAGTATATACACCTCTTAATTCTGCAAAAGGGTATAAAGCACGAGGAGTAGCTTCAGTTTATAATAAACGCCTCCATCATCATAAGACATCTAATGGAGAGCGATACAATATGTATTCTATGACAGCTGCACATCCTACGCTTCCATTTAATACCAGACTACGAGTTAAGAATGTAAATAATGGACGAACAGTGGTGGTTCGTATTAATGATCGTGGACCTTTTTATAGTACGCGAATAATCGACCTTTCTTCTGCGGCTGCAAGTCGCCTGGGAATCAAAAGTTCTTCTATAGTAGAAATACAAGCTCTTGCGTAGAATATAAATTTGAGCATTTTCCAAGTACTTGGATATGAAATGCTCCAGGATTAAATAAAATTTATCGTTGGCTACCTAACTACACTTGGCAGAATTTCGCGCCAAGAGCGACAGATGATAATATTATCAGTTGCATTTAGCGCGGGATTCTGCCGAATCTAATAACAAGAAGTCTTTATGATCTATTCTTTCTGACCTTCTATAATTTTTTTATTAAAGATTGTAATTCGATTTGATTAAGATTGCGATATAAGCCGTTACGTGTTTTAGCGTGAGAAAAGGTGTAATGAAATGGCACAACATCCGTTTCGGTATGTCCTAATTTTTTCTCTTCAGAAACATACTCATTGAACTCTTTGAGTATCTGTTTGTCCCTCTGATGCTCCCAATATCTTTGGTTTATTTCTTTTTGACTATCCTTTTTTCCCAATTTTATTTCCTTATAAAAATTCAGATACATATCTTCGTATAAGCTTTTTCAAGCTGCTCTAAGCAAAATTAGTGTTAATCTATCTAGGGTCTTCTGCATTCTACTATGCTTTTGAGTATGGAAATAATGTTACTTTGCTCAATCGGACTAAACCATTCCTCTTTTTTTTCTAACAACATTAATTTTTCATAAACTAAAGATAATAGGGGCAAATGCAACTTGTGTGTCTGGGCGTAATCTATGACATTCAATATAATATAGTGGGACTCAATTGGCTTACTCATCATAAAATCGTAATACATACTAGGATAAAATCCTTGTAGCGTTGATGTAAGCCCAATTAATTTTTCAATATTGTCTTCAATTTCTATTCCATCTTCCCTTGCAACTAAACAAACTTCATGCATCATCGATCTAACAATATCTTGGTATTGCTTTTGCGTAGCAAGAGCATCAACAGAAACATTAAATAGTAAAGATAAACTACTAAAAGGTGTATTCCACAATAATTTAGTCCAGCGAAGAGCACGATGATTTTCAAAAAGTTGTATTTGTGGACAAAAGGTATTGGAAAGATCAGCGCATATCAACAATTGTTTTATATATTCACATGAAGATTCATCCTGTTTAGTAAAAGGAGCAAGCTTTAATTCACCAAGATTCTTAATTTTGATATATCCAGGCTTTATTTTGGTGGCGCCAGTGGTAGTCACGCCACAAACAATAGAATGATTTTTAATAAAAGTAGATAAATACTCTTCATTACCTATACCATTCTGCAAAAGGAGAATTTTACTTTCTTGTTTTAATGCTGAAGAGAGAAGTTTTTCAATTAAATGATTTTCAGTTGTCTTTAATGCAATAATAATAATATCGGATTTTGGAAGCAGATGATAATCATTTACTATCTGGCTCGGGGTAACTTGCATGACATAGCTACCAGGCAGTTCAATCTCATAGTATTTCTTTTCTTGTAAGATTGTGAAATCAGAGCGTTCAAGATAGCAGACGTGACACCCTGCAAAGACGAACAACCCACCATAAAATTTTCCAATTGCACCAGAGCCAATAACTGTAACTATCATTTAGACCTTTTGAACTATTAAGTAATATTTTTTAAAATTTTGGCTAATGTTTAATTTTTTATTCAATTCATCAAAATTTGATTTATTAACCAGATATACTTTCGTTACTTTGATTTGACCAAAGAGACAAGAACTAAAATAAAGCACGTCATCTCGTTCAATACTATCAGTCCGACCTTGAGAGAAATTAACTTAATCAACCCAAGCATCTGCTTTTGATTTCTAAAGAAACAAAAAATTTTGGTATAAATTCGTTTAAAAATATTAATTGCTTAATTACCCCCAGGAAACTCCAAAGCAGAAGTAACTTATCTGAGAATAATAATATTTATAAATCTTTAAGATTTGTCAAAAATTGGTATTATTCTTTTCCTATACTCATCAAACAAAGATACGGTAGAAGCTCTTTCATTATCTTATCCTAAGTTTGTCTTTACAATTAATCAAACCTAACATGATCGAGTCAATAACCACCCTACCTCCTTCTAAGATAAAATATATTCAATTCCAAGAGCATGGGCTAAACGAAGTAGTTTAAGATTGGGCTCCTTGGGATGCATCTCCCTCTTTCCCACTTTGACGCCGTCGACTTATTTACGAATAAAATCAATTTCTTAATAGAACATAATATCCCAGTCATTTTTTGTAGAGGTGAATTCTTGAACGAAATAAACCCAGGGTTATTGATGCCATAAAAGAAGGGGTAATTATTGGAAATCATTCGTATAGCCATCCTTATTTTTCTAAAACATCACTTGATGTTATTTATCAAGAAATACAAAAAACTGAAGAACTTATTGGGAATGCTATAAAGAGGCACATAAAGAGCGGCTCTAATTCGTTTGCCTTTTGGGGATCGTGGGGGGCCGAAGAAAATGCGAAGGAAGCCTCGAATAAAGAAGAGTATCAAATAGTTCAAGCGATACAAGAAATGATCACTCATTTGGTTTTGTCCCTATTCATTTTAATGATGAATCCTCTGGGTTTATCGATGCTATTGGGATTGGGACACAGCGGATTATCGCCAAATATATAAAAAAAATCCTAATAAATATTTATTCCAATTTAAATCAGCATTGAGATGATACGACTAAAACCACTCAAGTTATCCTTATGCATGACTTTGAAGACAGAGAAGTGAAATATAAGCAGTAGTAGTTAAGTTATCTAGTTATTCCTAGAGAATGTTGAAGAAGGTATGTATGTATTTTTACGTATTTATCTTAATAAGCAGATAATATTTACAAAATACAATATGTTCAAAATTAACACACTTAATGAGGAATAAAAATGCAACTTAAAATAGAACAATCTCCAATAGTCATAGCCGTTAAACAGTTTATTGCTGACCCCAATTATCTAAATGGTTCCAATTTGTGTTTCCTCTTAAGAAAAAATATAGAGCACTTCGATAGCAGTAAAGACTGTATTATTCAATATCTCCGTCAGTGCGATGATAATGGCAATAAAGTACCGAAGGATATAGTAAATCTTATCTTTATGTTGTTGGCAGCTGCTAATATAAGTTTTTCTTTAGATATCGAGCATAATATACAACAAATTATGATGCGATTAGACCAGTTTGATCCTAACAATTGTCAACAAGCTGATATGCTATGGAATTTTTTGGCAATGGGACTTTTATCGAAAGTAACACATTCCATTCCAACAGTGCCAGCGCAGTGGCAAGCTTTGATTCCTAATTATATTAATCTAAACAAGAAGCAGCGAGGGGGGTATTGTATAGGACAGGCTCTTATTATAAACAAAAATAATACCGATGCGTGGCTACATTTAGCGGTAGTGTTCAGTAATTCGGAACTGGAGTTATCTGATTTACCCCTGGAGTTAGTTCAATTATTTAAACAATCGATTTCGGAAAATCCCAATCCATTGCAGTGTGCGTTATTTTGCTGCAACCAAGTAATCTATAATAAACATAATGAGGAGCTTTTGGGCTTAGCATCTCGCTTAAAAATAAAGATCAATACCAAATTAAACGAAGCACGAACTCGGTTCGTACCTATGAAGGGAGCACCTATGAGCATGGCGTCCCCCCTTTTTCCTCTGGGGTATTTCAGGCAGCAACCAATAGGGACAACGATGGCAGCAAAACCATTATTTTCCTCATTAGCTATAGATAATCCTTCTAGAATTAGGTCATCGACTATAACAACAGAACGAATACCTCAGTCGTCAACCATGACAGTGAATGAAACTGAGCGCCAAACATTACCGGTGTCACATACCCCCATATCTACTCTTAAGGATGAACAGAAAGGCATACTCGAAAAACTAATGGAGCGAACAAAAGCACTGGATTGCAAGAAAAGTATAAAGACCATTTTTTCTGAAGATTTAACCATTGCTGATGTGAAAAAAGTTATAAATAATGCGGATTGTTTGATCAAGGTTTTGGAAACGATTAGAAATGGATCAATAAGACATACTTTTATCTATGCTTTATTTACTCATCCTGAACATAACCTGGGAAATTCAGTCAATAGTCCACGTGATGAAGATTACATTAAGAAAATAATAAAAACTAAAGAGGATTTTGAAAAGATTTTGGCGGTGATTCCTCAAGACACGAGAACCTTTCATGCACGTTCTACTACTGAAAAAAAATATCTAAGATCACCTCATGTTGCGAACTTATATAATGCTCAAGTAGCGCCTGACAATAGACCGCAAGCTTTTATCAATCCTGCCTCTTTGCCAGCGGGTATGTTTACTTCACGTCCTATTGCAAATCGAAGCCCATTGAATTTGCCGCCTGTAATCCCCGTTTATAATGCTTTGCCCGTTTATAATGCTTTTGAAGTGGAACTAATCGATCTCACTGAAGAGCTGCTTCCTAATGCGCAAGAGGAGAGAATGAATATTGAAACAGTTACTCAGGTAGCGGTTAAAAGAGAACGGGAGAGCGATGAAGCAAGCACTGCTGATGAGCCAGAAAATAAAAGACCAAGAATTTAATTAAATTGGTATCAATCACCCACTCTCAGAATACTAAAGGCTTACTGCAGAACAGCTGTAGCTTTTCAAAAAATAAAATAAGTCTGATTATCATCAGACTTATTTTAATTTATTTGGCGTATTAGTCGCCCACTTTTCACATTATCAATATATTTTCTTTTGAGTTTACCTTGAGGCTTATGAAGCTTAACTTGACTCATTACACAATGAGTATTCCACTTTGAATTTAAAGAGTACTTTTGTGGGTTGCATTTACTTCAGGGTTAAATTTTTCTTTTATTAGATTTAAACCAGATAAAATGTCTATAACGAGTATTCGTTGAGAAATATTAGGGGTAATCATTTTGGTTATTAATTGCGCTAATAAATCTTCCTTTGAATTTAATACATCTACCACCGCCATATAATAAGCAGTATATCGTTTGATAAAATCATCAAATGTCTTATCTAGGGTATAGTCATAGTAATCTTCATAAATTAACTCATAAAATGTCATTCCAAGCGCATATACATCTGAAAATTTTCCATACATACATGGTACGAGTTTTTTTTGAGATTCGATAATTTCTGGTGGAATATGTGACCCCTTCAGTTTACTTACAAATGTTCCATTTAATAATTTAGCACTGCATCCATAATCATGAAGTATAGCTTGACCATTAAATAGAATATTTTCACGCCAGATATCCAGATGTAAATAATTATTGTCATGCAGAAATTGTACTTGCCGTGTTAACTCGATAAAAACTTGAATTTTTTCCTGAAATGAAAGGTCAGAAAAAATGTTTTTTAATTGATCCCCTTCAATATATTTCATTATTGAATAATGTTTTTCTTGGTTTTTTAGATTTTTCCTTCTGATTGAGGAAATATGTTGTCCAGTGAGTTTAAGTAACGCATCTTCTACTTCTATTTGACTCTCAACATAATCTCGTGCTTGTTCTATATCGCCGATAGTTTTAAAATGATATTCAATTAAGCCTGTTATATTTTGTATTTTAACTGCAACTTTGGCACCTGTTTTTAATATCTTGCCTTTTTTAACTATTCCAAAGGCCCCTTTTCCTAATAGTTTTTTTAGCTCATAGGCATCATTTAAATTATCAAATATATATGATGATGATACGTCAGTATCGCGAGAATATATTTCGAATTTATTTTCAAAAAAATTTAACTCACCTCTATATTTGTGTATTTTTTGTAAAGTAGGATTTACTGTTTTAATTAAATCAATTTTTTGTTCTACTTTCCCTTTTGCCATTTTTGCTATCCTTATTGGGAATTCAATTCTTTAAATTTTTCAATCAACATAATAGCCATCAAAGCTAATGTGAAATATTTAGGTTTGCTCATTAATGTAACAAAAAAATGAACGTAATGAACGACATCTTGATAGCTACAACCTGGAGAAAAGAAAAATAATGAAGGCAAGTCTATTGATTATAGAATTAGTTTCTTTAGTCTAATTTGAAAATTAATCAGACGTAGGGATATTGCTTTATAGAATTTTTCTCACTTACTGGTATATAAAAAATAATTCAATAAAATCAACAATTTAAAGACAAATAATGTATCTCACCAGTGGTGAGACAACAATATAAAGTTTTAATCAACATTTATGAAAGCGGAGTAAACATTCCCTCATCAACCTGATTATAACCAAGCAATCAACTAACTGTGTGAGGGAGTCATAGTCTCTTCGTGGGTTGTTTCGGGTCCACTGCAACTATGACAACCAGCACCCATGCTGGCACCCGTACGAGTAAATATATGCGCAATAGCTGCGGGTAGAGAAATCAAAGTTAAAAAAGCGCAACAAGGTAGCAGGATTGCCCCTACAGTTGAAACAGTTGCACAAAACAGACCAACATCATATGCAGTTCTTGCTACAGAATGCTTACCCAGCAATTTTGCTCCACCTAAAGTGACATAAGAAGCGATGCTAATAAGTGCCGCAAGTACTGTTATTCCCGCAATTACTCCCGTCAGCACACCAAGTAAAAAAGGAGCATAAAGTGGGGCAGTTAAACTAAGTCCGACATCCTTTGCATTACTATAAGGAGCAAAAAAACCTGGAACGTAAGTATTATAGAAACCATGTCCTTCATCCCAGATTAGCTTTAAAGCTTTGCCAACTAAATTTTCATTAGCCATGGTCGTCCCTCAAAAATAAAAAAATAACATGTTCTAATTTAAAAACCAATGCAAACTATTTTTTGCAAATTGAAATAACAAATAAACCTTGTTAACAAACTTCATATTCTTTCTTGCCAAGAACTTCCGGTCTTATTTCTCGTAAGCGATTGTTATCATCAACAAATACAACCGTGGGTTGGTGTAAATGACAAATCTCTTCCGGTAGCTGGATAAATGAGGCAATAATGACGATATCTCCCGGTGTTACTAAATGAGCTGCGGCGCCATTCACACAAATTTCTGTGGAATTTTTCTCACCAGTAATCGCATAGGTTTCGAAGCGCGTGCCTGCTGTAACATTCCAGACATTGACTGCCTCATGAGGTAAAATGTTAGACGCAGTAAGTAATTCTGGCGCGATAGTGATACTTCCTTCGTACTCTAAATCAGCCTGTGTAACCCGAGCACGATGAATTTTTGACTTCAGCATTTTTCTATAAAACATGAGGGCTTACCTAATACAAATTAAAGCTTGAACAGACCTGTCATTCTGTCCGGGAAAGAAATCATATCATAGAAGCAGGATGACAAATATTGATTTAAACGATGCAGCCTTAACAATAACGGGCTGCGTCGTTGTATTGACATATCATTTTAATGTCTTGAGATTTCTTCTAGTGTATCGCCTTTCAGCTTATCTTCTGAACAATTAACAGCGATATCTCCTAAAGACAGAATTCCAGTCAGTTTCTTATTTTTATTTAATACAACCAAGCGACGAATTTGATTCTCTTTCATATATTTAGAAGCCTGTTTTATATCATCCGTTTCATAACAATAAAATACACCTTTATGCATTACATTTTTTACAGGTGTACTTAGATCCTTACCTGCAGCCAAGGCGCCAATAACAATATCTCTGTCTGTGAGAGTACCAACCAGCTTATCTGTAGCTTTATCGCCGATAGGTAAAAATCCTGTTCCCAGTTCACGCATTTTTCTTGCAGCGTCACTAATCGTACTGGTTAAAAGCAAATACTCTGGATTAGGTGTCATAATTTCTTTTACGTCCATGATGCACTCCTTAAACTTGCTATTAATATGTTACTGCTTCATGGTCAATTTAATTTGAACGTTCCATTATTTGTTCATATCAATACAAAATGACCTTATCAACCTAAGTATATCAATTTTATGGAGAGCCATCGACCCAAGCCTGTTAAATTTAAAAAAATCTTTATTTTTCATGGGTCTTTTCTAAAAATGCATGCAGTAGACACAAAAATACACATCCTGTTCTATAATGTATATAAATATTGCTGAGATACCCATAAAAATATGAAATTTCTCTGCTTAATAGGTTGTTTTTACTGTAGTTTTAGCTACGCTAATACACCCGTCACCATCGGCATTCCTATTTTTGATCCCCCTTATGTGATGACTTCGGCTCAAGTTACTCAGGGATTTGATATAGGCTTAATGGATGCCCTTTGTGAGCGACTACAGTGGAATTGTAAATACCAGTCGATGCCTTTTGACCAACTGCTTGAGGCAGTCGGTAGTAATAAAGTTGATGTGGCTATTGGCAGCATAGTCATTACTCCTGAAAGACGGGCACAATTTCTCTTTAGCATACCTTACTTGATTTGTGATGGTGGCTTTACCGTCTTAGCAGATGCACCCATTAATACGCTTGATGATTTACAGGGTAAACGAGTTGGCGCTTTGCGAGCACGTGAATATTATCAATATCTTAATGAAAATTTTGCCAATCAATTTACAGTAGTCCCTTATGATACTTACCCGGATATAGTCCTTGCACTTAAAGAGGGAAAGGTTGATGCCATTTTTGGTAATTATTTTAGCGGTCTCTATATGGATCATCAATTTTCCGACCAAGTTAAAATTCTTAAAGAACACTTTCAAGTTGGGGAAGGATTAGGAATTATTATTTCGCCTGCCAGTCGAGATAAAATAGCGCAAATCAATAATGTACTATTGAAATTTCAAGTTGATGGCACATTTACTCGCTTATATAACTATAACTTTGAGTTCTTTACACCATCTTCTGGCAATTAAGCGGGTTCTTTCAACTTCCAACGTTTATGAAGCCAGTGCCATTGTTCTGGATGTTCTAAAATAATACGTTCCAATGCTTGATTATAAGCCAAGGTATTACGATAAATTGATTCTTGAGCTGTGTCATAATCTTGCCAATAGATTGGCTCATGAAATTCTAGTACGTGTTTGCCATTAGGCAAACGATAGCCCGCTGCCGGAACAACGGGTACACCTGTATGACGAGCAAAACTAGCCAAACTACGATATGTACCGGCTTTTTTTCCAAAAAACTCTACGGCGACCCCATCACGATTCACTAAAGAAGCATGTTGATCTAAAACAAACACAACAGCATGGTTTTTATCCAGCGCCTGACAAACTTGCTCTAATGAATTCTTTTTAGGAATAACATTTAATCCAGCATGGTAATAACGTCTGAATAAGAGCTGTTCAAGAGTTTTGTTTCCTAGTGTACGGCGAATAAAATGAAATTGTCCCTGAAACTCTTTAAAATTCAATATCCCACCTAAGGGTGCAAATTCCCAATTACCAAAATGACCAGTCAAGATTAGCACACCTCGTTTTTGGGCAACGATATCCAGTAAGCGCTGATGACCGCGAACTTCGACTCGTTCTCGGAGCTTTTTTTCGCTCATAAAACGTAGTTGAATAATTTCCTTTATGGATGTTGCCATGTGCGAATAAAATGCTTTTGCTAATCGTTCTTGTTGAGAATCTGTTAAATTGCCAGCAAAAACTTGCGCAATATTTTTTTGAATAATCGTCTTTCGATAAGGTACGAAGTGATAAAGAAAACGTCCCATTAAAGAAATACGCAAGTTTTTTATTTTAGTATTTAATTCAGTCACAAGCTTTGATCACCAAACACGCATTCATGCTGGCAAATCCGCGATTTATCATAATTGCAGTTTTTGCCTTTTCCAAATAACGATGTGCTCTACTAATATTCAAACTCTCGCAGGCTGCACTTTCAAAATTGGCAATGCCAGGTACACATTTATTATTCAATGCATACGTTGTGAATACCGCATCCAATACACCTGAAGCGCAAATGGTATGTCCCATGGCCCATTTAAACGCCGTAACCGGTAATTTTGCAAAAACATCGCTAATTGCCAAGGCTTCACTGTCGTCAGATTTAATATTGCCATTTCCATGCGCAACCACAAAATCTATCTCTGACGGGTGCATTTCTTGAGATTCAAGCGTTTGAGTGATTAGGCTTGCTAATGCATTGCCCTTTGCCTCGATAGAGAATAAACCTGCGGCTTCACTCATTGACATCCCAGCGACAATTTCTCCGTAGCATCGAGCAGCACGAGCCTGGACACTTGCTTCACTCTCTAAAATGAGTGCGGCCGCCCCCTCAGCCAAAATAGTCCCATCATGTTCTTTATCGAAGGGTTTCAAATGTCGTGAGCTAACCACACCTAGTTTTTCATAGTAAAAAAGAGCCTGGGGTTCGACTCCCATATCGTAAGCAACGACAACCGCACGATCAGCTTGACCTTGAGCAATCGCGTTGTAAGCTTCAATAATGGCTTGAGTTCCGCTCACTGCATGGTTAGTAATATTGTGGTTTGGGCCCTTAAAATCATAGGTAATGCCGGTATAAGCCAAGACATTATTTGGCAAAATCCGCAATAACCACATTGGGTGCACTTCATTAAATAATTGTGCCGCAAATTCCTGCATATCACCATTTGTTTTGGCTAATAAGGGCAAAAAATCATCTTGCTGGAAATATTTATTCCCGGGTGAGCCTACATAAATAGCAGTTCTGTCATTAAATGCATTCATAAGCTGCGGAGCCAGGCTATCTCGATAGCTAATAAGCTGACTATGATTTACCGCCTGCATTGCAGCATTAATTCCCATAACATCCTGTCTGGAAATAACTTTCATTAGTTTTCTATCAGGCAACATTTTTGCCGGTTGAAAATTTTTAAGCTCCCCGCCTAATCGATGTGACCAAGTGGATAAATCCCATTGCTTAATTTCCTCAATACCGCTTTGTCCAGCCAAAATGGCTTCCCATGCGCTGTCTGCAGTATCACCACAAGCTGTTAAAGCGCTTAAGCCAGTAATAAAAACACGGTTGGAGTTCATCATTTATTTACTCCTTCAAACTCCGGATGTTTAAATAGCAAACAACTATTTGAACCACCAAAACCAAATGAATTGGATAGCACCACCCCTAATGATTTTTCACGTGGACCATCAATCACATAATCCAAATCACACTCCGGATCGGGGGTAGTCAAATTGGCAGTTGGGGGAATTTGTGCATGTTGAATACTTAAAACAGACAGCACTGCTTCGAGCGCTCCGGCAGCAGCAATCAAATGACCGGTTTGACTTTTCGTTGAGCTGGCCGGCAACTGCTGAGCATGTTCTTTAAATACAGCTTTAATCGCATTCGTTTCACTTAAATCATTCATTTTTGTGGAAGTGCCGTGAGCATTGATATAATCCACATCACTTATTTTAACATTTGCCTCATCTAAAGCGCGTTGGATAGCCTGAATAGCTCCATCGCCATTAGGGTGTGAATCGGTAATGCGATAAGAGCTCAATGAATTGCCCTCACCAGCCAATTCAGCATAAATTTTTGCACCGCGAGCTTTGGCTTTGCTCCATTCTTCAAGAATCAAAAAAGCTGCACCTTCGCCGAGGACGAAACCATTGCGAGTTCCATCAAAGGGTCTACTCGCGGTAGTCGGCGTATCATTATAGGTTGAGAGCGCGCCAAGCAAACAAAAACTAGATAAGCCTAGCGGATTAATCATCGAATCAAAGCCGCCTGCCAGCATAAAATCTGCCTCACCGCGTTTAATGACTTGCATTGCCAAACCAAGGGCTTGTCCTCCTGAAGCACATGCCGTGTGCACCGAAGTTGCATAGCCTCTAATACCAAATTGCTGAATAAGCAATGAAAGACCAGAGTTGGAAGTTGTTTTACCGAAATCAACTAAACGATAAAACTGTTGCGACTTCTCCTGCAAGTCTTCCCAGTTTTTAGTACCATCAATGGCGCAAGTGCGTTGAAAGCGTTGTAAATAATTGAATTCTGCTGTCATCATGCCACTACCTGCTACGACACCCCAGCGTGCAGCAGTTTGTTCGTCAGGTAAAATACCGGCATCATCAAAAGCTTGAAATGCTGCATCCAGTGCGTATTCAGTAAATGGCATTGCAAAACGTTTATGCTTACCTTTTAGAGCAGGATTAAGAGTGAAATTTTTAACTTCTGCCGCAATTCGTGTAGGAAAACCGCTTGCATCAAACTGTCTTATTTCAGCAATACCTGATTGACCTGCCATTAAATTATGCCAGGTTGAGCAAACATCATTACCCAAGGGCGAAACCACGCCCAGACCAGTAATTGCGACTCGCCTATTTTTCATAATTAGCAACCTCTCGCAGTCATTACCACATCCAAAACACAGACACGCTTCCCCTCAACTTCACTGCGATAATTCAAAACTAATTGCTGGTCATCTTGCTGTTTGACCTTAACATAACAAGTAATGATATCGCCCGGGTGAATAAAATCACTCATTTTTATTTTGCGCAATTCACTGATTTGATAATTTCTAGCCAGCTGTGCCTGAGCTACAAATTCTCTCGCCAAATTAAGCTTACACTCCAGTAACACGGTCATTGGAAGCACTGGCTTCCTTGGGAAATGATCAGGAAAATAAGAGGCAGCTCTCGTAATATACTTTTCAGCAACAAGCGAAATGCCAGGTTCGGAAGCAACAATACGATCAAAAGCCAGTTTAGGAATAGGCACGCATAACTCTTCTGTTGTAGAAAGCAATCTTTCAGGTTTTACAGCATTTTTTAGAGGCCATTCACCAGGTCGATTTATTTCCAGAAACTGATTGCGGACCTCTTGCTCATCAATAAAATCAGTCATCGGTAGTAACGGACCTAAGGCCCCATCTACTTTGAACACTATTTCATTGTCGATATAGGCAACACTATGATATTGCACAGCAGTGTCATCAAGACGCTCAATAAACGACTCAAGCTGCAGTGTTTCGCCTACATAAGCAGGGCGATAAAGACTTGCACTGGCAACAACGCCAGCCACTGGGCGTGAAGTAAAACCATTAAACGACATGACATTCCAGGCGGCTAACTGTCCTAGCGTTTCACCAATTAATGAAGGGATGAAACATAATCTGCCAGAATCATCACGACAAAGATAAGCATCATCACGAGTAATATGCTTTATCCCCCGAATTAATTCCCCAGGGGATAACTGCAAAATTCTATCAACAAATAAAAACCGCATTAGACTGACGTTTCACAAGCTTTTTGCTCATTCACTGCAACAACAACTAACTTACAGAAAGTTTCTACAGTAAAAAGAGTAGGAATTTCATTTACCTTTAGATTTGCTTTGAAATACTCAGCAGGAACCTCACTTAGGTAATTTTTAAGCGCTTGCATACCATCAGCGGTTAATACACCACCCTTTTCAAACTCATCTTCCGCCAAGTCACCGCGAGCATTCTTTTCTAATTGACCGCGAGGAATTTTAATACTAAATTCTTTTTCTAGCTGAAAAACCAAATCAAGAAAATCAATTGACTCAGCACCCAAATCAGCTATCAGACGGCTATTCAAAGACACTTCTTCTTCATCAATAACCAAGACATCAGCGATAATTTCCCTTACCTTAGGGTATACGCTTTCTACATTCATGTTTATTCCTCTAGAACTCAACAGGTTTTTTAAAATTCCGGAGTATATCATAAACTTTTAACAGACAGCTACGCCAATAAGGTCTCTGTGAATAAACCTTCCCTATTTTCTCCTCAGCAATAAATTTTTGCCAACTCGCAACACTTGCACTAATTGCCTTGATCTATAAAAAAAATTCATTATCCCCTATACTTAATTCCCTCCATGATGAGAATTCTCTTAGAATAACCAGTAGGAAATAATGCAAAAAATTATAAAAACAATCGCCTTACTAATTCCTTTTCATCTCATTTTATTAACTGCTCAAGCATCAACCACAGCCAATCTTCCATCTTCTGCACCCACCATTAATCAGAATCAAGAGTTTCGCGATATGGTCATGGATTATGTGCGGGCGGTGGCAAACCATAAAATCCTTAACACACCTTTACCTGTAACGCAGTTAGATGAAATCTGGGGTAAATCATATCAAATTCCCGATTGGAGCTTGCAGATTGTTATCTATTATCAAGGTTCAAAGATTGGTTTTGGGACCACTCATGGTAAAAGCCTGGCCGACGTTATACGCACAGCAACGGAAAAATCCTTGAAATATTCAAGTTTGCCGCAAATAACTGCGAAAGAGCTTGAGAAATTCCGATTTAAGGCTAGTTTTGACTATTATCCTCATCAGTCCTATTCCTTTATTGAGTATTTAGGCAAGGGATTAGAGTTACTTGGCAACCGTGTGGCGATAAGACTTTTAGATACCCAATTAATCAAGCAGCAGATTGCAAACAGTCAGCACTATTTACTGAATGTGATGCATCCCGCATTGCATGGCTTCTTTAAATTTTATCAGGCTGGAACCGATCATCGCGAAGACAAATTACGCACAATTTACAGCTCATCGAGTTTATATACATTTTTAAAACTTTATCAGCTCAATCATGATCCCGCACTTGAAAAGAACTTCAAGCCTATTGCTAATTTCATCTTATCCATGCAAGTGAAATCCGGCCCCAATGCAGGGGGTTTTTATTATTCTTATGATCCCGCTACCGATACAAAGCAATGCCGCGTCGTAGTCGGCACTACATCCAAAACCATTTTTACGCTTTTAGAATTATATCGTTTCTATAATGACGACAGTTATTTAACAGCGGCCAAAAAAGCTGGTGACTGGTTACTTACCATGGTTAAACCCGATGGAAACGTTACCCCTATTGCTATATGCCATGAAGATCAATGGCATTTATACGATAAAAATTCATTTCTTTACTCCGGTCAGGTTCTTTCTGCACTATCCCGTCTTTATACAGCCACCAAAGATCAGCGTTACTATGAGGGAGCCACAAAGATAGCCGAACATTTTAGAAATGAGGTACAAAAGCAAGGGATATACGTTGGCGATTCTTTTCGTCCAAAAAACTCAATCTCTACAAGTTGGTTGCTTATGTCAATGATTGATTATGCCAAAATCAACAGTCAAGAAATCTATCGCAACCTGATTCGCCAGGCGGCAGCAAAAATTTTGTCCTTGCAAATTACGGATAATAGTGATGCTTACACTTATGGACGCTATCGTGATGCAACCACACCCAGTGGCAACGGCTGGATTAATGAAGTGCTCGGCGTTCTTTATGATTACTGCATCAATACTCACCTAGGTGAATGTGAGCAATATCGTAAACCCATGATCTTAACCACTCGTTGGCTAATCCAAAACGCCTATTCCAAAGAAAATACCTATGATGTCAAAAATCCTGCGCAAGCTATCGGTGGCTTCATCACCAATTTTTCTCAAAAAACCGTTCGTACCGATGCTGTATGTCACGGCGTAAACAGTTTGATAAGCTTATTAAATATGATTGATAAGAATGATAACACCAATCAAACTCTACTAACTGTTCCTGAAAGACCTTTAGCTGATATCCTTCCCTCATTAAGATGGGGTAAAGGATTTTTATAATTGTTCTCCTATGATTCGCCTAGTTGTTTGAGCCTTGATGTAGTTGTAGATCAAGGCTTTAGCCCTTCCGACCTATAAATGTGATTTAGCATCTTACGCGACATCAATTGTTGCATTTAATCAACAAAGCGAATGTATTATTTATAAACAATGTGTGTTAGAATTATTTCATTCTGATCAAAATATTAATCTTTTATGGCGCATCACATTAATTTGATCAACTTAGACACAGAGAGTCACGCTCTTTTAGCAAAGCTATTAAGCTCGAGTAATAAAAACTCTTTTGAAGCCGGTTCCTACCAAATCGATGACAAAGAAATTATTTTAAGTCACAAAATAATTAAGCATCTGAATTCAAATTCAACTAAAAATGTATATGAGGTTCTCGACAATGAAGTCTATGCTAAAGGCTGTTTTGGTGAACTTTATTTAAGTCTAGTCACACTTTCTTTTGAAGAAGAAAAGCTCTTAGTTAAAATCAAACCTGAGGATAAGCAACGCCTTGTAAAAGCACAACAGCTTAAATACGTTTCTCGAGAAAGTGCCGAAAAAGAAGCCAAAAACTTACGTACTATAGGATTTTTTCATTCTAAACCGTTAAGTAGTGATGAAAATCAAACCTATATTACAATGCGTCGCTTACCGGGCGTTCCTCTCATAAAATTAATCGAGGATAATAAACTTACTATTCAGGAAAGATATTTTTTAACGAAGGCTCTTGTAGTCGCATTGAAAGAGCAAATTTTTGAACAAGGACTTATTCATCGTGATATTAATCCGGGAAATATTCTAATTGACGATAAATTTGTTGCCCGTTTTATTGATCTTGCCTTTGCCATCACCAAGAACTTTGATGATTCAAAGGAACATCATGGTGCTATTCCTTATGCCGCTCCCGAGTGTTATTCCCTCTATGAATGGAGTACGGTAAAGACCGATATTTACGCGCTTGGTCGTGTACTTATGTTACTTTGGGGAGATGATATGTATGTCAATTCAGACTATCGTCCCACAGACGTTCTTATTACGGCGAAATATCCATCGTTTGGTACCTTATTTTCTCGCATGGAAGAAATTCCTAGTTGTCATGCGGAGATAAAGGCTCTCTTACGTAGCATGTTATATTGCGATCAGGTTGATCGACCAGATTTGGATGAGATTCTCTCTATTTTGTTATCCTTCGCTAATAAATTAGATCCAATACCTAATCCTAACAAACCAAAAAAAATCAGTGCTCCAACCGTCAATGCCAATAAAGCAGAACCAATTGAGGACAACTATTCAAGCACTGAAAAAGTAGAGCGATCAACCTGGTATGAGGATGATGACTCTCAAGGTTATAATGATTACTATGGTTTCAATAACAGTTAAACTCATGCAAAGAAAAATTCTTACCTGAGTTTTTTCTTATCCAACCTGACTATAGCCAGCATCAACAAATAAGGTATGGGCATTAATCATTCTTGCCTCAGGCCGGCATAAGAGATAAACGGCATCAGCCACATGCTCAGGCCTTAGAGGCTCAGCCGATAAGGCATGGGCATGGTACTCATCCAATAGTTGTTGACGATTGGGGAAATGCTTCAACGCATCGGTGTCAACCACTCCAGCTGAAACGGTATTCACAGTAATTCCAAACTCAGCGAGCTCAAGACTTAACGAGCGCACCAACGCCTCTAAAGCTGCTTTAGAGGCACCAATAAATGCATAATTTGGAATGGCTCGATGTGCCCCCAGACTTGATAAAGCAATAACTCGACTATCCGGTGGCATTAATTCTCGCCCTTCAGAAACTAAGTGATTCAGCGCCAAGGCATTGGTTTCCAAACACCAGCGCCAATGTTTGGTTGACATTTTAAGAGCAGGTTTTAATACACCACTGGCAGCATTACTAATTAAAAAATTTAGCTGTGTGAATTGTTCCCGAAATTGCGCAAACATATCCTTAATTGATTGATGATCAGCAACATTCGCTTGTAAGGCTATTGCCTTGCGCCCTAACTGCTGAATTTCCTCAACTAAAGCTTGCGCCTCATCAGAGCTATTATAATAAATAATTGCTATATCACTGCCAGCTTGTGCCAGTTTTAGTGCAGTAGCTTTACCGATTCCACGGGCCCCACCAGTGATTAATGCTACTTTATTAGCAAATTCGCAACTCATTATCCACCCTCTAGATTAAAAAATGCCCTCAAACTACAGTGAATCACATTTTCTGTCAATCATAGTACTGAGTAACTGCTTTAAGGAGCAGTAGCCATTTTTATTTTTCAACCTTTAGAGAATTTAATTGACGCCATAAATTCTTAAATTATGCTGATTTCTTATTAAGATATTCTTGTCTACTAGACTCTAACTTTGTACCATCTGCAAACCACATCATGAGATACCTTTATTGTCGATGAAGTATTCCTGGATCCATACTGTTTTTCCTATCGCTGCTATTTTTTCTTTCCGCATGCTGGGATTATTCATGCTCATCCCAGTTTTTACAGTTTTTGCCACGCAATTAAGCGGCGCTACCCCTATGTTAACGGGTTTGGCATTAGGCAGTTACGGATTGAGTCAAGGGCTATTACAAATGCCCTTTGGAATGCTTTCTGACCGCTTTGGCAGAAAATCAATATTAACCGTTGGCTTATTACTTTTTGTTTGTGGTAGTTTAATGGGTGCCCTAAGTCATTCTATTTATACCATGATTATTGCTCGTACCTTGCAGGGCACAGGAGCCATTGGTAGTGTATTAATCGCATTACTAGCAGATCTAACACCTGATGAGCAGCGTACCAAAGCGATGGCTGTTATTGGTATGACTATTGGCTTGTCTTTCAGTTTAGCGATGATTATTAGCCCAGCAATCACTACTTATTTTGGTTTGTCGGGAATTTTCTATTTAACAACCATTTTGGCCTTAGCAGGCTTAGCTTTATTGCATATTGTCATCCCAACCCCCAGGAAAGAACGCTTTCATATGGATAGCCAGGTTAATCTGACTCTATTCAAATCCGTTATCAACAATAAGCATTTGCAGCGGCTTAATTTAGGAATTTTTTTCCAACATTTTATTCTAACCGCCACGTTTTATGTCATTCCAATCCTTTTACAACAGCAAATTAACACAGGCCATTTAACTAAGCCGTGGCATTTCTATCTGCCCTTAATGTTTTGTTCTTTTGTTCTCATGGTGCCATTTATTTTATTAGCAGAAAAAAAACAGCAAATGAAGACAGTTTTTTCTGTTGCCATATTGATAACGGCCGTTATGCAACTTTTTTTAACTTGGTTAAATCAGCAATGGCTGAGCTTATGGCTGCTAATGTTTATCTATTTTGTAGCTTTTAATGTTTTAGAGGCTACTTTACCTTCTTTAATTTCCAAGCAAGCAGACCCCAATAGCAAAGGTACAGCCATGGGTGTTTACTCCAGTAGTCAGTTTTTAGGAATTTTCTTAGGCGGACTCTCGGCCGGAGCCCTTTACGACCTCGGAGGAAATACAGCAATATTTACCGTTAATGCTTGCTTAGGATTAATCTGGTTTATTATTTCATTGTACATGAAACCCAATATGTACTTATCGACATTATTGTTACCCTACCCTGAAAGTCTAACGAATGTAGAGGAATTAGTAAGACAATTAAAAAATTTGGATGGTGTTCGTGATCTGAGCATTGCTCAGGAGGAACGGGTAATATATCTGCGTATTAATAAAGCCAGCTACCAAGAAGGTAGTGCTGTCAAATTATTGGAAAGTGTTGTTAGTCAATACTAACTTGCTGGTGATACCACAACATCCTGCTAACTCATAGCTAGAGAAATCACAAACTAATCTTTCATCTCCCTACGCAATTGCTATTAGATTAGTTATAATTCCGCTCTAACTTTCGCATACAGGAGAATATCATGGCCCGTGGGATTAATAAGGTAATCTTGATAGGCAATGTGGGTGTCGACCCCGACGTTCGCTACATGCCAAATGGCAATGCCGTAACAACTCTATCACTTGCTACCAGTGAAACATGGAAGGATAAGCAAACAGGAGACAAACAAGAACGAACCGAATGGCATCGCGTTGTATGTTTTAACCGCCTGGGTGAAATTGCTGGTGAATACGTGCGCAAAGGTTCTAAACTTTACATCGAAGGCAGTTTACGTACCCGTAAGTGGCAAGATCAACAGGGGCAAGATCGCTATACTACTGAAATTGTTGCCAGTGATATCCAGATGCTGGATGCTAAAGCAGGCTCTTCAAGTTTTGATGAAATGCCACCATCTTCAGTGGCTGCTGCCCCGCAACAAGCGATGAATCGTAAACCGCAAACAGCTCAAGCAGCACAAGATGCTTTTGATGAACTTGATGACGATATTCCATTTTAATTGTAATGTAGTAGACTCCCGACTATACCTATTTTTTACTAACTTACCTTGATGAGCTACCTCATCAAGGTAAGGTGACTGGCTATATATATCCTAGAAAGTGCAAGCTGCTTAAATCAAAGAAGCATAGCTACTGTCTTTAAAAGATTTTGAATTTTGCAAATATAATGGTGCATCACTCAAAGAGTTCTGTATTAGAATTAAAATGGTATTCAGTTTAAGCTTCAAGGGAAATCATTCCCTTAGATAATGAAAATGATTTTTATAATGTAAAAGGAAAACTTCATTCCAAAGAGCAATAAGTGTCTGAAAATTTTTGACCAAAATGACAATCCCACTTGTTTCGTTCACTGAATACCCTTTCTCCATATCCAAAACCTCAATTTAATCCTTTATTTCCTTTTGCATTGCAGAGCTTCATGGTTTACATACAACATCAGCCTATGATTTTCTTTTAACTCTAATTGCTTACATCCATGGAATGTGACGACGTTAGCAAGGAGTATCAGATAATGAGGAAGCTTGAATACCGCGGGCATCAGCCGATGCACAAGCTTGTTAGTTATTAATAACCGTTGTTGATGGTCATCAGTGCAGGTAAATTATATTTAAATAGAGTAGGAGTGCTGGTAGGACTATTCACCACATTGATACATGGCAAGATTATTTTGCTGTCTTAAAGGTACAGTTCATTTAGACTATTTGCTTTGCCTTTTTAAGAAAAATCATTTTTATAGATATAAAAAAACCCGCTTCAGCGGGTTTTTTATATCTATAGACTAGTCTTCAGTATTATCAACTGGTCTATCAACCAATTCAACAATAGCCATAGGTGCATTATCGCCTGCACGATAACCACATTTTAAAACTCGAACATATCCACCAGGGCGCTCAACATAACGAGGACCTAAAGTGGTGAATAATTTTCCAACTGCACTTTTTGAACGCAATCTATCAAATGCGTAGCGTCTTGAAGCGACAGAATCTTGTTTACTTACTGTGATTAAAGGCTCGATATAGCGACGTAGCTCTTTTGCCTTTGGCAATGTAGTTTTAATCAACTCATGCTCAATAAGTGATGTACACATGTTTGAAAACATCGCTTTTCTATGGCTACTTGTGCGGCTAAATTTACGGCCTGAATTACGGTGACGCATGACAAACTCCTAAATATTACTCGCCAAGATTTGCTGGCGGCCAATTTTCAAGCTTCATTCCCAAAGATAAAGAGCGTGAAGCAAGTACGTCTTTAATTTCAGTGAGAGATTTCTTACCTAGATTTGGTGTCTTCAACAGTTCATTTTCCGTCTTTTGAACCAAGTCACCAATATAATAAATATTTTCTGCTTTGAGACAGTTAGCTGAGCGAACGGTCAATTCCAGATCATCAACAGGTCTCAACAAAATCGGATCGAAATCATTTCGCTCCTTATTGTCAGAGCGTGACTCTTCAAACTTCATATCCACAAATGCATGTAATTGACGTTGCAATATAGATGCAGAGATACGAATGGCTTCTTCTGGATCAAGTGTACCATCAGTTTCTAAATCAATAGTTAACTTATCAAGGTCAGTTCTATTCTCAACGCGAGCACTATCAACAAAATAGGCAACTTTCTTGACAGGTGAAAAAGTATTATCGAGTTTTAATTTACCAACAGATTTTTGTTCAATTTCTTCATCGAAACTACGTACAAAAGAATCCGTTGAATGGAATCCGACACCTTTTTCAACCTTCAATGTCATATTTAACTTGCCATTTTCATTTAAAGTGGCAATAACTAATTCAGGGTTAACGATTTCCTGACCATGGGTCAATTGAATATCACCTGCAGTTACCTGACATGGACCTTGTTTACTTAAAGTTAAAACTGCTTCTCTTCCTGTGGTAAGTTTGATAGCAACCTGCTTTAAGTTTAAGAGGATGTCTACAACATCTTCTTGAACACCCTCAATTGTGCTGTATTCATGTAATACACCATCAATTGCCACTTCTGTAATCGCATAGCCAGGCATAGATGATAAAAGTATTCGTCTTAAAGCATTGCCAAGCGTATGACCATAACCACGCTCTAAAGGCTCAAGTACGACTCGTGAGTGGTAAGGCGACTTAGCATCTACTTTAAGCACAGATGGTGTCATCATTTCATGTATGTCCATTCGGTTTGTCTCCGAGCTTACTTAGAGTAAAGTTCTACAACTAAATTTACGTTATAATATGCTGATAAATCATTTAGTGTAGGCGCAGTTGTAAATGTACCTTTAAAAGCACTTGAATCAACAGTCAGCCAATCACAAGGAGCTCTTTGCTCAGAAAGTGCAACAGCAGCTTGAATACGGCCTTGCCCCTTTGCCTTCTGACGGATGGAAACCACATCACCAGGCTTAACTAAATAAGATGGTATATTTACAACTTCATCATTTACCAACACAGCCTTGTGTGCAACTAACTGGCGGGCTTCAGCGCGAGTACTTGCAAAACCCATACGATAAACAACATTATCAAGTCGTCTTTCGAGCAGGATCATCAAGTTTTCACCAGTAGAACCAGTTTGACGAGCAGCTTTTTTATAATAGTTATGGAATTGTTTTTCCAATATACCATATAAACGTCTGATTTTTTGTTTTTCACGTAACTGAATTCCATAATCACTTAAACGTGGCTTATTAGCACCATGTTGTCCAGGAAGCTTTTCAGCTTTACATTTGGACTTGTGATCACGAACACCACTCTTGAGGTATAAATCTGTACCTTCTCTACGTGATAATTTACATTTTGGACCAAGATATCTAGCCATTAAGAACTCCTGAACTTTTATACGCGACGTTTTTTAGGTGGCTTACAACCATTATGAGGTATGCCAGTTACATCGGTTATTTCTACAATCTTAAAATCCTGTGAAATCAGTTCACGAATGGTTGATTCACGACCTGGTCCAGGACCATCAATAAATACTGCTACCGATTTCATGCCATATTCTTTTGCAACGGCTGAAGCTCTCTCAGTAGCAACCTGTGCAGCATAAGGAGTACTTTTTCTAGAACCACGGAAACCAGAGCCACCCGCAGTTGCCCAACATAAGGCGTTACCTTGGCGGTCAGTAAACGTTACAATGGTATTATTAAAAGAAGCGTGTATATGGACGATACCATCAGAAACAACACGTTTTACCTTCTTTCTTGCTTTTTGCTGCTTTGCCTTATTTATTGCCATCTTTTTTTCCTACATATAAATTAGATATTGCTAGCTTTACGGCGACCTTTTCGAGTACGAGCATTTGTCTTTGTACGCTGTCCTCGTAATGGCAAACCACGGCGGTGACGAAGTCCACGATAGCAACCAAGATCCATTAGCCGTTTAATATTCATAGTTACAGAACGGCGTAGATCACCTTCTACAGTCATTTTTGCAATTTCTGTACGCAAGGCTTCAAGCTTTTCTTCAGACAATTGAGACACCTTTGTTGACGTCTCGATTCCTACTGTTTTACATAAATTAATTGCTGTTGTTTTGCCAATCCCATAAATCGACGTAAGCGCAATCACGATATGTTTGTGATCTGGTATATTAACACCTGCAATACGAGCCATTAGTCTCTCCGAACGTTATTTTTTGCTCTGCCAGAAAGGGACAGAAGAATACTATTATAATGAACCAAAATCAAGCAAGGATTTTTATCCTTGCTTTTGCTTATGCCGTGCATCTTTGCATATAACGCGGATAGTTCCATTACGCTTAATAATTTTGCAGTTACGACAGAGTCGTTTTACTGATGCTCTAACTTTCATTAAAAACTCCGATAATAATCATAAAAGACCAGGCAATTTGGTCCCTCTAAAATTGGCTTTTTTCATCAAAGAATCATACTGCTGCGTCATCAGATGAGCTTGTACTTGAGCTACAAAATCCATAATCACAACAACAATGATTAACAGCGAAGTTCCACCAAAATAAAAAGGCACGTGCCAGGTATACATTAAAATCTGCGGCAATAAACAAACCAATACTAAGTAAATTGCACCGACTAGAGTCAAACGTGTCATTACTGAGTCAATATATCGAGTCGTTTGTTCACCAGGACGAATACCAGGTATATAAGCTCCAGATTTCTTTAAATTGTCAGCAGTATCCTTTGGATTGAATACTAAAGCCGCATAAAAGAATGCAAAAAACAAGATAGCAACAGCATAAATAATTAGATAAAGCGGTTGACCAGGAGACAGAGCCATACCAATATCAGCCAACCAATCCATTCCTTTTCCTTTAGCAAAGAATTGGGCAAGTGTCGCTGGCAGTAAAATAATACTCGATGCAAAAATAGGGGGTATCACACCAGACATATTAATCTTTAAAGGTAAATGACTGGTTTGAGCCGCATATACTTTGCGACCGTGAGTGCGTTGAGCGTAGTTAACTCTAATCCGACGTTGCGCTCTTTCCATAAAAACGACAAAGCCCGTAACTAAGACAACAATTACTGCAACTAAAAGTAAGGTTAATGCCTGCATCTGTCCTTCTTTAACTTGTTGAAAGACGGAAGCAATGGCATTAGGCATGCTGGAAACAATTCCTGAGAATATAATCAGCGAGATCCCATTACCAACACCTTTTTCTGTTATTTGCTCACCGAGCCACATTAGAAACATTGTTCCCGTTACTAAAGTAACCACAGCAGTAAAATAAAAGAATATATCTGCATGCATTGCAATTTGCTGCCCAGCAAGCCATCTTGCCATTCCTAATGATTGGAAAATGGCTAAAAGCAATGTCAGGTAGCGAGTATATTGATTAATTTTCCTGCGTCCTGACTCACCTTCCTTTTTCAGTTGTTCCAGTTTAGGCGATACAACCGAAAATAGCTGTATAATAATAGAGGCAGAAATATAGGGCATAATTCCTATCGCAAATACCGTAACACGCGATAAAGCGCCCCCAGAAAACATATTGAACAAACCAAAAATTGTATTTTGCTGCTCACCAAAAAAATTAGCTAATTTTTGAGGATCCAAGCCAGGCACAGGGATATGTGCACCTAATCGATAGACTAATATGCCTATGATAACGAATAACAACCTTGATTTTAATTCTGCCAACCCGCCGCGGGATTGGCCTGATGTTTGTCTCTGGTTATTCATAGTCACTCTTCAATACTGCCGCCAGCTTGTTCGATTGCTGCACGTGCACCTTTAGTAACACGCAGACCCTTTAATTTCAAGGGAGCACTTACTTCCCCGGAAAGAATAACCTTTACTTCACGAATTGATTTACCGACTAAACCAGCATTCTTCAACGCTTCGAGATCAATACTCTCAACATTTAAAGAAGCCAACTCATCTAAAGTCACTTGATCAATTGTACGTGCAACACGAGATTTGAAGCCCATTTTAGGAAGACGTCGCTGAATAGGCATTTGTCCACCTTCAAAGTTAATCTTGTGGAACCCACCAGCACGAGCTTTTTGTCCTTTATGGCCTTTTCCAGAGGTTTTTCCTAGGCCAGAACCAATTCCACGCCCAAGACGTTTCTTGCCTGGTCTTGAACCGGGATCTGGAGACAGTGTATTCAAATTCATTATGCACACTCCTCAACTTGTACTAAATAATTCACAACATTAATCAATCCTCTGATAGAAGGATTGTCTTGCTGAATTACAGAGCTATTCAATTTGCCCAAACCAAGTTGTTTTACAACTTCAATGTGCTTTGGTTTACGTCCGATAACGCTTTTTACCAAAGTAATTTTGATTTTCTTGCTCATTATTATTCCGCCATAACTTCTGCAACTGTTTTGCCACGCTTAGCAGCCACATAGTCGGGTGTACCGATATTAGTAAGCGCATTAATTGTAGCTCGCACAATGTTGCTAGGATTGGTTGAACCAATACTTTTTGCCAAAATATTTTGTACACCCAAAACTTCAAGTACAGCTCGCATTGCGCCACCAGCAATAATACCTGTACCTTCACTCGCTGGTTTCATAAATACTTTAGAAGCACCATAGTTCCAAGTAATTTCATGATGAATTGTTTTGCCAGCCAATGGAATATAGGTCATATTCTTTCTTGCTTGATCCATTGCTTTTTGAATTGCAATAGGAACTTCTCTCGCCTTACCACGACCGAATCCAACTTTTCCTTTACCATCGCCAACTACTACCAACACGGCAAAGCCAAACACACGCCCACCTTTTACTACTTTGGCTGTACGTGTTACAGATACTAATTTTTCTTGGTATCCGTCACTTTTTTGAATTTCATCAAATGCCATAACCGTTCCTTAAAAAATCAAACCAGCTTCTCGAGCGCCGTCGGCTAAAGCTTTAACTCTACCGTGGTATTTATAACCAGCACGATCAAAAGAAACGCTCTCAATTTTCTTATCCTTCGCTCGCTGGCCTAACAATTTACCAACCTCAAAGGCTCTTTCTACTTTGGTTCCGGAAAGCTTAGATTTAAGCTCCTTATCCACAGTAGATGAAGATACGCTCACCACATCTCCGTTTTCGCCGCGGACAACGATTTGGGCATAAATGTGAGTACTGCTTCTGTACACAACAAGTCTTGCTTTTTCCGGATTACGGCGATGAATGGCTTTCGCCTTTAAACCGCGTCTTGTGCGGGCTTTCTCTTTATTCTTCATCTCTTACACCTTATTTCTTCTTGGCTTCTTTACGAATAATAATTTCGCCTGCATATCTAACGCCCTTACCTTTGTAAGGCTCAGGTGGCCTAAATCCACGAATTTCAGAGGCAACTTGTCCTAACAATTGCTTATCTATACCGCGAATAATAATCGTTGTGTTGTTTGGTGTTTCAACTGTAACACCTTGAGGCAAACTATATTCAACAGGATGTGAAAATCCTAACGATAAAGTTACTGCTTTGTTGCTTGCTTGCGCACGATATCCAACGCCAACTAATTCTAATGTTAAATCAAAACCAGTGGTAACACCTTTAACCATATTATTAACTAAAGCACGCACTGTTCCTGCATGAGCCCATGCGTTGGGATCGTTAGAGGCAGGCTTAAAAAGTATCTTGCTGTTGTTATCTTCGGACTTAGTGACGCTAACCAGCTTATTATAATGTTGAACTAAAGAACCTTTAGGTCCCTTTACTGTTAAAGTATCCTTTCCTATAGCGAGCTCAACATTTGCAGGCAGATGAATCGGGGCTTTTGCTACTCTAGACATATTATTCCTCTCAAGTATTAGGCCACTTCACAAAGAACTTCGCCGCCAACACCTTGTTTTTTAGCTGCTATATGAGTCATCACACCTTTAGAGGTAGAAAGAATTGCAACACCAAAACCAGGGATTGAGGGTAAATCTTTAAATGATTTGTAAACTCTTAAACCAGGGCGACTAATACGCAAAATACGCTCAATTACAGGTCTACCATGGTAGTACTTCAATTGTAACGTAATAGATTTAAGATTATTTTCTAGAGGTTCAATATTATAATCTAATATATAACCTTCTTCTTTTAACACCCTAGCTATTTCTTCTTTCAACTTAGATGAATTTAAAGTTACGCTCTGATGTTTAGCTTGCTGACCATTACGAATTCTAGTCAACATGTCAGCAACAGGATCATGCATACTCACAGTTGTTCTCCATAGAATAAAATTTACCAGCTGGATTTGCGACCACCAGTAACATTACCGGTCATTAGCTGCTGTCTTAGACAAATTCTGCAAAGGCCGAATTTACGATAAACAGCATGCGGACGCCCACATTGCTGGCAACGTGTGCTATGTCGCACTGGATTAGAATTGATTGGAAGTTTAGCTAACTTAGCTTGTGCATCCATTATCGCTTCAAAATCACTTGACGATTTAATTAAAACTTTCAGTTCTTTCCTGCGCGCTTCATATTTTGCGACAAGTTTAGCTCTCTTGTTCTCGCGAGCGAGCATTGATTTTTTAGCCACAGTATTACCCTTTTCTAGTGTTTATCTCTGTCTTTCAAAGGCAGGTTGAACGCTTCTAACAAGGCCTTCGCTTCTTCATTAGTTTTGGCACTAGTAGTTATACAAATATCCAAACCACGAATACCATCAGTTTTATCAAAATCTATTTCGGGAAAAACCAATTGTTCATGGATTCCCATGCTATAGTTACCAGTTCCGTCAAAAGATTTTGGGTTTAAACCACGAAAATCACGCACGCGAGGAAGAGCAATTGTAATAAGACGATCAAGAAACTCATACATACGTTCACGTCTTAATGTAACTTTACATCCAATTGGCCAACCTTCACGAATTTTAAAACCCGCTAAAGATTTTTTAGCTTTCGTGATAACTGGCTTTTGCCCAGCGATTAATGTCATGTCTTCAACAGCATGATTCATAATCTTTTTATCACCGACTGCTTCACCCACCCCCATATTCAAAGTAATCTTTAAAATTTTGGGGACTTCCATAATACTTTTGTAGCCAAAACGTTTTACCATCATTGGCACTATATCTTTTTTATAAATATCTTTAAGTCTAGCCATTTCCGTCACCTAATCAGACAAGATCAATAACTTCGTCATTTGATTTAAAATAACGAACCTTGTGCTTTCTACCATCTTTTTCAAGGTATTTGAACCCTACTTTATCCGCCTTTTTAGATACGGGATTATATATGGCAACATTTGATACATGCAGTGGTGCTTCGCGCGAAACAATTCCACCTGGCTGATTGAGCTGTGGATTTGGCTTCATATGTTTTTTAATCATATTGCCACCTTCAACCACGAGACTTTCAGCAAAAACCTTCAATACTTTGCCGATGTGACCTTTACTCTTGCCAGTGGTAATGATTACTGTATCACCTGATCTAATACGCTTCATAACTAATCCTTCTCACAATACTTCAGCAGCCAGAGAAATGATTTTCATAAACCGCTCTCTTAGCTCACGAGTTACAGGTCCAAATATACGTGTACCTATAGGCTCATTTTGGTTATTTAAAAGTACCGCAGCATTGCCATCGAAGCGAATAAGTGAACCATCATCTCGGCGTACACCTTGACTAGTTCTTACCACAACGGCTCTCATTACCGCACCTTTTTTTACTTTGCTACGTGGTATTGCATCTTTAATGCTTACTTTAATTACATCACCGACACGAGCGTAGCGTCTGTGTGAACCACCAAGCACTTTGATACACATCACTTTACGTGCTCCGCTGTTGTCTGCAACATCGAGCACAGTCTGCATTTGTATCATTTTATTCTCCAGCTCTAAATTCGACCAGAAAAAGGCTGCTGATTATATCAGGCCTCTTCCTAATTTAAAAGTAATCAAATGAATATTAGGAAATTACTTCTACTAGTACCCAACTTTTCATTTTAGAGAGTGGTCGAGATTCGCGAATTCTTACTATATTTCCAATTTTACCAATTTGATTTTCATCATGCGCGTGAAGCTTGGTTCGACGCTTCATGATTTTTCCATATTTGGGATGTTTCACAGTACGCTCAACCATAACAACAACAGTCTTTTGCATTTTGTCACTAACAATTTTCCCAACTATGGTTCTAGCATTTGTTTCACTATTTGACATGACGCTTTCCTACCTTCTCAGTCATAACTGTTTTAACTCGAGCAATAGCTTTTCTAACTCTAGTAATAAAATGAGATTTATCTAAAGTGCCATTCGCCTTTTTCATGCGCAAGTTAAATTGTTCTTTACGTAAGGAGAGTAGCTCGGTTTGCAATTCATCAGCTGTTAATTCTCTTAACTCTTTAATGTCTTTCATCACATCACCTTGCGCTCTTCAAATATTACTTTGAAGGGTAGTTTTGCCTTGGCTAAATCAAATGCTTCCATAGCCAATTCTCTACTTACACCTTCCATCTCGAATAAAATTTTACCTGGTTGAATTTGAGCAACCCAATATTCAACGCTACCCTTACCTTTACCTTGTCTAACTTCAAGAGGTTTTTGAGTAATTGGCTTATCTGGAAAAACTCTAATCCAGATTTTTCCACCACGCTTAATATGACGAGTCATAGCGCGACGTGCTGCTTCGATTTGTCTTGCAGTTAAACGGCCTCGTTCAACGGCCTTTAAACCAAACTCACCAAAACTTACTGTAGAACCTCTCTGAGCCAAACCTCGGTTTCGGCCCTTCATTTGCTTACGATATTTCGTACGTTTAGGCTGTAACATGACTGTAATTCCTCACTTACTTACCGCTTTCTGCATTACGATTCTTCTGTGGGAGAATTTCTCCTTTGAAGATCCATACTTTAACACCTATGATTCCATAAGTGGTCTTGGCTTCAGCAGTACCATAATCAACATCGGCACGGAAAGTATGTAGAGGAACCCGTCCTTCGCGGTACCATTCACTACGAGCAATTTCAGCACCGCCTAATCGGCCGCTTACGCAAATTTTAATTCCCTTTGCACCGGCCTTCATTGCAGAAGTCACAGCTCTTTTCATTGCACGTCTAAACATTACGCGCTGCTCTAATTGTTGAGCAATACCTTCAGCAACCAAAGTTGAATCCAGCTCAGGCTTACGAACTTCTTCGATATTTAAGTGAACTGGAACACCTAATTTAGATGCGATTTCACTTCTTAAGGCTTCAATACCGCCGCCTTTTTTACCAATGATCACACCTGGTCTAGCAGTTTGAATAGTAACCACTGCATTACTGGCAGGACGTTCAATACGGATTTTACTCACAGCAGCAGCCATGAGCTTTTTCTTCAAATATTTTCGAAGATTAATATCCTGATTGAGAAGTTGAGCATAGTTTTTACTAGCATACCACTTGGAATTCCAATCTTGAACGATGCCTAATCTGATACCTATAGGGTTTACTTTCTGTCCCATTGCTATTCCTCGTCAGATACTTTAATTGTGATGTGGCAAGTACGCTTACAGATGCGATTAGCACGACCTTTAGCACGTGGACTAATTCTTTTTAAAGTTGCTGCCTCATCTACACAAACCACACCCACTTTCAATTCATCGATATCAGCACCATTATTGTTTTCTGCATTAGCAATAGCAGATTCCAATAATTTTAGCATTAGACCAGCACCCTTCTTGGGAGTAAATTTCAAAACGTCAATAGCGTTAGAAACATTCATCTTACGAATCATATCAGCGATCAATCTGCCCTTTTGAGCAGAAAGCGGTGCATTTCTTAATTTTGCTGTTACTTCCATCATTGCCTCTTACTTGCCTTTGGCCTTTCTGTCACCAGAATGACCTTTGAACGTACGAGTCATGGCAAACTCACCTAGTTTATGGCCAACCATGTTGTCAGTAATATAAACTGGAACATGATCTTTACCATTATGTACTGCAATTGTGAGATCAATCATCTCAGGTACAATTGTTGAGCGCCGAGACCAAGTTTTAATTGGTTTTTTGGACTTAGTTTCGATCGCCACTTCAACTTTTTTGATTAGGTGATGATCGACAAAAGGACCCTTTCTTATAGAACGTGCCACCTTGATATCCTCTTAGCTAATTATTTCTTCTTACGTCTTCTGACGATAAAACGATCAGTACGTTTATTACTGCGCGTTTTGTACCCTTTAGTGGGAATACCCCACGGAGTTACCGGATGACGGCCACCTGATGTACGACCTTCACCTCCACCATGTGGATGGTCTACAGGGTTCATAGCAACACCGCGAACAGTGGGCCTTATTCCCCGCCAACGTTTTGCACCAGCCTTACCAAGAGCACGCAAACTATGTTCACTGTTGCTTACTTCGCCAATAACAGCTCTACAAGAACTTAAAACTTTGCGCATTTCACCAGAACGCAGCTTTAATGTTGCATAGGTGCCTTCTTTAGCAACGATTTGACCGCTACAACCAGCACTTCTTAACATTTGAGCGCCTTTACCAGGTTTTAGCTCAACACAATGAATCGTAGTACCAACTGGAATGTTTCTCAGCGGTAAACAGTTACCATTACTGATAGGAGAGTCTTCTCCACTAACAATGATATCACCCGCCTCCAATCCGGTGGGTGCAATAATGTAACGTCGTTCGCCATCTTTGTAAACAATTAAAGCAATTAAAGCTGAACGATTTGGATCGTATTCCAATCTTTCTACTCTTGCTTCAATACCATCTTTGTTCCTTTTGAAATCAATTATACGGTATTTTGAACGAACACCACCACCGATATGACGAACAGTGATTCGGCCTTGATTGTTTCGCCCGCCAGTTTTATTTAATTTCTCAACAAGACCAGCATAGGGCTGTCCCTTATGGATATTATGATGGACGACTCGAATTTCACCACGTTTCCCAGGTGAAGTTGGTTTAGATTTTAATAATGCCATCTTAATCTGCCTTATTCAGTCACAGTAAAGTCGATATCGTAATTTTCTTGAAGAGAAACAAATGCTTTTTTCCAATCACTACGTTTACCGTTTAATTGTTTAAAGCGTTTTCTTTTCCCTTTTACATTCATAACAGATACAGATTTTACTTTGACATTAAACATATGTTCTACAGCTTGTTTAATCTCTTGCTTAGTAGCTGTCTTTAATACTTTAAATGTAAACTGCTTATACTTGTCAGCCATCACAGTTGCTTTTTCAGAGGTATGCGGTTCACGCAGAACCATCAATATATGTTCAGCATTCATTGTAACTGCTCCTCTAAACTCTTAACAGCACCTTCTGTCATCAGTACTTTTTCAAAACGAAGTAGACTGACTGGATCCAGTGACGTAACATCGCAAATATCAAATTGAACTAAATTACGTGAAGCAAGGTACTCATGTTCGCCTACTTCATGCATAACGATTAAAGCGTTTTGCAAATCTAACTCATTCATCTTTTTAATAAAATCTTTTGTCTTATGTGATTCGCATTGAAAATCACTTACAACAACAAGGTTACCAGTACGATGAAGTTCGGAGATTATACTACGCAATGCACGTTTGTACATTTTTTTGTTAATCTTTTGGCTATAATCGCGCTTCTTCGAAGCAAAAGTCACACCACCAGAACGCCAAATTGGGCTGCGGATAGTACCAGCTCTTGCTCTACCAGTCCCTTTTTGACGCCATGGTTTTTTTCCACCACCTCTAACTTCAGAACGGGTTTTTTGCGCACTATTACCACTACGGGCATTATTCATAAAGGTAACAACCGCTTGATGAATTAGTCCCTCATTGTAAACATAGCCAAATACTTCTTCGTTTACTTTGACTTGGGCATTGGTGTCTTTAGTCTTAAGTTCCATTATTTGCTCCCCTTCTTCTTAACGGCGGGCTTTACTTCAACTCTTGCCCCAGGGCAGCCAGGAATAGCACCTTTAATTAAAAGCAAATTACGTTCTTTATCAACGCGAACTACTTCCAGGTTTTGAGTAGTACAACGTACATTACCCAAATGTCCGGCCATTTTTTTACCCTTAAATACACGACCAGGAGTTTGGTTTTGCCCGATTGATCCAAGGACACGGTGAGAACGTGAGTTACCATGGGTAGCATCTTGAGTACGGAAATTGTGACGTTTTACGCCCCCTGCAAACCCTTTACCTTTTGTAGTTGCTGCCACGTCAACTAATTCACCTTCATTAAATATATCATGAACAGAAATTACTTGCCCTGCAGTGAATGAGTCGATTGAATCAACACGAAACTCACACATCATATCGCCAGCTTCAATTTCCACTTTGGCAAAATGCCCTGCAAGTGGTTTATTCACATGGCTTGACTTCTTCGCACCACCAGTTAGCTGTACGGCTGTATAACCATCAGCATCCATCGTCTTAATTTGAGATACACGGTTAGGGACCACCTCAATCACAGAAACCGGTATAGATATACCATCCTCTGTAAATACCCGTGTCATACCGATTTTACGGCCTAATAACCCAATCGTCATTCTAACACCTCATTAATAACCTTTGCCCATAAGACCTTATTCGTCATCAAGGCTAATCTGTACATCGACTCCTGCAGCCAGATCAAGCTTCATGAGTGCATCCACAGTTTTTTCTGTAGGATGCACAATAACAACCAGGCGTTTATGAGTACGTAATTCATATTGATCTCGCGCATCTTTATTCACATGAGGCGAAATTAATACAGTAAATTTCTCTTTCTTAATGGGCAAAGGTATTGGACCACGTAATTGTGCCCCAGTACGTTTTGCTGTTTCAACAATCTCACGAATTGACGAGTCAATTAGCCGATGGTCAAAAGATTTAAGACGTATTTTAATATTTTGATTGTTGCTCATTATCTTCACTCAATGATTTTTGCGACAACACCGGCACCAACTGTGCGGCCACCTTCACGAATTGCGAAACGCAATCCCTCGTCCATAGCAATGGGTGAATGCAAGCTAACTGTCATTTGGACGTTATCACCTGGCATTACCATTTCTATACCGCTTGGTAATTCACATGAACCAGTCACGTCAGTCGTTCTGAAGTAAAACTGGGGACGGTAACCATTAAAAAATGGAGTATGTCGACCACCTTCATCTTTTGACAGAACATATACTTCGGCTTCAAACTTGGTATGAGGCTTGATTGTACCTGGCTTAGCCAATACCTGGCCGCGCTCAACTTCATCTCGCTTCGTTCCTCGTAGCAACACACCGACGTTATCGCCCGCACGTCCTTCGTCAAGAAGCTTACGGAACATTTCAACGCCTGTGCAAGTTGTCTTCTGAGTATCACGGATACCTACAATTTCAACTTCCTCACCAACTTTAACAATTCCACTCTCAACACGACCAGTTACTACTGTTCCGCGTCCAGAGATTGAGAATACATCTTCAATCGGTAATAAGAAGCTCTTATCGATGTTTCTTACTGGCTCAGGTATATAGGAATCCATCGTCTCTACCAATTTCTCGATAGCAGGCACACCGATTTCACTCGTGTCCCCTTCCAATGCTTTCAATGCTGAACCAACAACAATCGGAATATCATCGCCTGGAAATTCGTAGCTGCTTAACAAGTCCCGAACTTCCATCTCTACTAATTCTAACAATTCAGGGTCATCTACCATGTCTGCTTTGTTCATGAACACTACAATGTAAGGTACCCCAACCTGGCGGGATAGCAGAATGTGTTCACGTGTCTGGGGCATCGGACCATCCGCTGCTGACACAACCAGAATAGCTCCGTCCATTTGAGCTGCACCAGTAATCATGTTCTTAACATAGTCAGCATGACCTGGGCAATCTACGTGGGCATAGTGACGGTTTGCTGATTCATATTCAACGTGCGCAGTCGATATCGTAATACCACGCTCACGCTCTTCGGGCGCAGCGTCAATTTGATCATACGCCTTCGCTGTTCCACCGTATTTCTTTGCCATTATCGTAGTAATCGCTGCAGTTAATGTGGTCTTACCATGGTCAACGTGACCAATCGTTCCCACGTTTACGTGCGGCTTTTTACGCTCAAATTTTTCCTTCGCCATTTTTCAATACCTCATTAACTTTTATTGTTTCTTAATAATTGCTTCAGCAATGTTGGTGGGCGCTTCTGCGTATCTTGAAAACTCCATAGAGTATGTTGCACGACCCTGAGTAGCAGAACGAAGATCGGTAGCGTAACCAAACATTTCAGCAAGAGGAACTTCTGCCCGAACTACTTTTCCAGCAGGAGAGTCTTCCATACCTTGAACCATACCTCTTCGGCGGTTAAGATCACCCATTACATCGCCCATGTAATCTTCTGGGGTAACAACTTCAACCTGCATTATAGGTTCAAGTAATACAGGTTTAGCTTTCAACGCACCTTGCTTAAAGCACTGAGAACCAGCAATCTTAAATGCCATTTCGCTCGAATCGACTTCGTGGAAAGAACCATCAAACAAAGTCACCTTAACATCAACAACAGGATACCCAGCGAGAACACCATTTTGTAGTTGCTCTTGTACACCCTTATCAACCGCTGGGATATATTCTTTAGGAATGACACCACCAACGATAGCATTTACGAACTCATAACCAGCACCTGGTTCCTGAGGTTCAATTTTCAACCAAACATGACCGTATTGTCCACGACCACCTGATTGACGAACAAATTTACCTTCTTGTTCAACAGCGGTTTTAATCGTTTCCCGGTAGGCAACCTGAGGCTTACCAACATTAGCTTCAACGTTAAATTCACGTTTCATCCGATCAACGATAATTTCCAGGTGAAGCTCTCCCATCCCTTGAATAATAGTTTGTCCAGATTCTTCATCAGTGTGAACTCGAAAAGACGGATCTTCTTGAGCCAGCTTGCCTAAGGCAATACCCATTTTTTCTTGATCAGCCTTCGTTCTAGGTTCAACTGCAACTGCAATTACAGGATCTGGGAAATCCATGCGTTCTAAAGTAACAACATGATCAACATCACAAAGCGTATCCCCTGTAGTTACTGTTTTAAGACCGACTGCAGCAGCAATGTCGCCAGCTCTAACTTCTTTAATTTCTTCACGTGAGTTAGCATGCATTTGCAATAAGCGGCCAATACGCTCTTTTTTGCCTTTAACTGGGTTATAGACTGTATCACCACTCTTAAGAACCCCAGAATAAGCTCGGAAATAGGTGAGCGTACCAACGAAAGGATCTGTTGCAATTTTAAATGCCAATGCTGAAAATGGCTCATCGTATGAAGTTTTACGGTGAATTTCTTCACCATCTTCATCTACACCACGAATATCTGGAATATCAAGCGGCGAAGGTAAGTATTCAACAACACCATCTAATACAGCTTGAACACCCTTATTCTTAAATGCAGAACCGCAGAATACAGGAACAATTTCATTATTAATTGTACGCTTACGAAGAGAAGATTTAATTTCTTGTTCGGTAAATTCTTCACCTTCAAGATACTTTTCCATTAATTTTTCAGATGCTTCAGCAGCAGCTTCAATAATCATGGCTCGATATTCTTCGCATTGCGCCAACATTTCTTCAGGAATATCTTTGTATTCAAATGACATACCTTTAGATTCTTCATCCCAATGAATAGCTTTCATTTTAATGAGGTCGATGACCCCTTTAAATGAATCTTCGGCGCCAATAGGCAATTGTAAAACAACAGGATTAGATCCTAAACGCTTTTTAATTTGTTCAACCACGCGCAGGAAATTTGCTCCCATTCTGTCCATCTTATTAACAAACACGATTCGTGGAACACCGTATTTGTCAGATTGACGCCATACTGTCTCAGATTGTGGTTCTACTCCCGATACAGAGTCAAATACCACTACTGCACCATCAAGTACGCGCAATGAACGCTCTACTTCGATCATAAAATCAACGTGACCTGGCGTATCAATAATATTAATACGATGACGTTGATAGTTTTTATCCATACCGGACCAATAGCAAGTCGTTGCAGCAGAGGTAATTGTAATCCCACGTTCCTGTTCTTGAACCATCCAGTCCATTGTTGCAGCACCGTCGTGTACTTCACCGATCTTATGTGACATACCAGTATAGAAAAGCACACGCTCAGTGGTGGTTGTCTTCCCGGCATCCACGTGGGCGGCAATGCCGATATTTCTATATAGCTCTAGTGGAGTAGTCACGACTTACCTCTCTATTAGTTCCATCTAAAATGCGCAAACGCTTGGTTAGCTTTTGCCATCTTGTGAGTATCTTCGCGCTTTTTAACTGCAGAACCTTTGTTCTCAAACGCATCCATTAACTCGCCAGCGAGACGAAGCATCATGCCTTTTTCGCCACGAGAACGAGCAGCTTGTACGATCCAACGCATACCTAATGCAATACTTCTATCTGTTCGTACTTCAACAGGAACTTGGTAGGTAGCTCCCCCAACGCGACGAGATCTTACCTCAACAGTTGGACGGACATTATCAAGTGCTTGTTCAAAGTAGCGTAAAACACTACCAGCTGAGCCTGTACTGCCTTCTTCACCTTCTTCATCGCTTTTCTTAGTCTTTTTTACGCGGTCGTTTAATAACTCTAACGCGCCATAAATGACTTTTTCAGCAATAGACTTCTTACCACTGATCATCAATACGTTGATAAACTTAGCGAGCAATTCACTGTGATGCTTAGGATCAGGCAAAATCTCGCGTTTGGGGACTTCTCTTCTTCTTGGCATGTCTAGTTCCTACAATCAGATTATTTCTTATCTTTTGGTTTCTTAGTACCGTACTTAGAACGGCCTTGTTTACGGTCGTTAACACCAGAGGTATCCAAACTTCCGCGGACAGTGTGATAACGCACACCAGGTAAGTCTTTAACCCTACCACCACGAATTAGAACAACAGAGTGCTCTTGTAGGTTGTGGCCTTCACCACCGATATAGGATGTTACCTCAAAACCATTTGTCAAACGAACACGAGCAACCTTACGCATAGCTGAGTTAGGCTTTTTAGGTGTTGTTGTATAAACACGCGTACAAACACCACGTCGTTGTGGACATGATTCCAATGCGGGGACGTTACTTTTCTTTTTAGCATCCACGCGAGGCTTTCTTACTAACTGATTAATAGTAGCCATTTATTCTTAACTCCGAACTTTCACTATTTGTATATATTTCGAATGCATAAGGAGGCCGGATTCTATATAGGTCCAGCAGGTTTGTCAAGTTCAAACCTGCTATTAATAGATCCTGCATTAATGATCATGGTGATCAGCATTAAGTGCTTCACTCAATGCATGTTCAACATCACTAGCAGTCACCGTATGCGTACCATGCTCACTTCCTGCAGCAGCAGCTTTTGCGCGCTTTGCCTTGCGGCCTTGATGATAGGCATAACCTGTTCCAGCTGGAATCAAGCGACCTACCATCACGTTTTCTTTTAAGCCACGCAGATCATCGACTTTTCCGCTAACAGCAGCTTCTGTCAAGACACGAGTTGTTTCTTGGAATGAAGCAGCTGAAATAAAGGATTCAGTCGCTAAAGAAGCCTTGGTAATACCCAATAATATTGGTGTACCTTGAGCCCCTTCTTTTCCTTCGGCAATAAGCTTATCGTTTTCTTGTAACATGATACTTTCTTCGATCTGCTCACCGACTAAGAATTTCGAATCGCCAGCAAATGTTATTACTCGCTTACGCAACATTTGTCGAACAATTACTTCGATGTGCTTGTCGTTAATTTTTACCCCTTGTAAACGATATACGTCTTGAACTTCATTAACGATATAGTTAGCGAGTGCACCAACACCAAGCAAGCGTAGTATGTCATGAGGATTCAGTGGGCCGTCGGCAATCACTTCACCACGTTCCACATGCTCACCTTCAAAGACAGAAATATGACGCCATTTAGGAATTAATTCCTCATGGTATTCATGTTCTGAAGCAGTAATTATCAGACGGCGTTTACCTTTTGTTTCTTTACCAAAATTCACCAAACCAGAAACTTCGGCCATAACCGCTGCATCTTTTGGTTTTCTAGCTTCAAAGAGGTCAGCTACTCTAGGAAGACCCCCGGTAATATCGCGTGTCTTAGAGCGTTCTTGAGGAATACGAGCAATAACATCCCCTACTCCTACGGTGCTCCCATCTTCAAAGTTAATAATTGCATCAACAGGTAAATAGTACTGTGCGGGAACGTTAGTTCCAGCAAGGTAAATATCTTCACCATCATCTGCAACGAGTTTAACCATAGGACGCATATCTCTACCGAGTGAACTGCGTTGTTTCGCATCAGTAACAACAATATTACTTAAACCGGTTAATTCGTCAGTTTGACGATTCATTGTCAAACCTTCAATTAGGTCAACAAATTTTAATTTACCACTTACTTCTGAAATAACTGGGTGAGTGTGTGGATCCCATGTTGCAATGACTTGTCCAGCATCCACAGACATGTTGTCATGGACAGTTAAAACAGCACCGTAAGGTAATTTATAGCGTTCGCGCTCACGCCCAAAATCATCAACGATGGATACTTCCCCTGAACGCGAAACAGCTACTAAATTGCTATTTTCATGTGAAACCGTCTTGATGTTATGCAGACGGATAACACCTTTGTTCTTAATTTGAATGTTATTAGCAGCCGTAGCTCTTGATGCCGCACCCCCGATGTGGAAGGTACGCATGGTTAACTGAGTACCAGGCTCACCAATTGATTGAGCTGCAATAATACCTACTGCTTCCCCAGTATTCACCAGGTGTCCACGTGCCAGATCACGTCCATAGCATTTAGCACATAAACCGAAGCGAGTTTCGCAAGTAATAGGGGAACGAACTAAAACTTGATCAACACCAAATTTTTCTAGTTTTTCTACCCAATCCTCATCCAATAATGTTCCGGCGCTAACAATTGGTTCAGCCTGATTGGGGATATAAACGTCAACTGCCACCACACGACCCAATACTCGCTCATGTAATGGTTCGACGATATCACCGCCCTCAATCAATGGCTGCATCAATATGCCATGTTCAGTACCGCAATCATCTTCGGTAATAACGACGTCTTGAGCCACATCGACTAAACGACGTGTTAAATATCCTGAGTTCGCCGTTTTTAATGCTGTATCGGCAAGACCCTTACGTGCTCCGTGTGTTGAAATAAAGTATTGGAATACGTTCAGTCCTTCGCGGAAGTTTGCAGTAATTGGCGTCTCAATAATTGAGCCATCAGGCGCAGCCATCAATCCCCGCATTCCAGCCAACTGCCTAATCTGAGCAGCAGAACCCCGCGCTCCGGAGTCAGCCATCATAAAGATTGGGTTGAATGATTCTTGTCGCGTTGTTTCACCGTCACGGGTAATCACTTCTTCGGTTGCGATTTTTGCCATCATCGATTTGGCAACCATTTCATTGGTTCGAGACCAAATATCAATCACTTTGTTATATCGCTCACCATTAGTGACCAGACCAGAACGATATTGAGCTTCAATTTCACGCACTTCGTTGTCAGCCTGCTCAATAATCGATGCTTTATCATCCGGTATTTCCATATCTTCAATACCAATGGAAGCACCAGCTCTCGTAGCAAACTTAAAACCGGTATACATTAGTTGGTCAGCAAAAATAACCGTCTCTTTTAAGCCAAACTTACGATAGCAGGTGTCAACTACCTTAGAAATTGCTTTCTTGGTCATTGCTCTATTGATTAAGGAGAATGACATACCTTTTGGTAAAATATCAGAAAGAATTGCTCGGCCAACGGTAGTTTCTACCAAATGATATCCTTCTGCATCTTCGCGAGACATTCTAATTTTGACTTTCGCATGGATATCAACATAGCCAGCTTCGTAGAAATTCTGTGCTTCTTGTGGGCTTGCAAATATTTTTCCTTCACCTTGTGCATTTACTCGTTCACGAGTCAAATAATAGAGACCAAGAACAACGTCCTGGCTAGGAACAATAATTGGTTCACCACTTGCTGGCGACAAAATATTATTTGTCGACATCATTAAGGAGCGGGCTTCTAACTGTGCCTCTAAAGTTAGAGGAACGTGCACAGCCATTTGGTCTCCGTCGAAGTCCGCATTGTACGCTGTACAAACAAGCGGATGCAATTGAATTGCTTTACCTTCGATAAGCACCGGCTCAAATGCCTGAATACCTAAACGGTGTAATGTCGGCGCACGGTTAAGAAGAATAGGATGCTCGCGGATTACATCATCTAAAATATCCCAAACGACAGGATCTTCGCGTTCAACCATTTTTTTAGCTGCTTTAATCGTAGTAGCTAAACCTCTAAATTCCAGCTTACTAAAAATAAAAGGCTTAAATAATTCCAAAGCCATTTTTTTAGGTAACCCGCATTGATGCAAACGCAATGTAGGACCAACGACGATTACAGAACGACCAGAGTAATCTACCCGTTTACCCAAGAGGTTTTGTCTAAATCGACCTTGTTTACCTTTAATCATGTCTGCTAGTGATTTTAATGGACGCTTATTCGTACCTGTTATTGCACGACCACGACGACCATTATCCAGCAACGCATCAACCGACTCTTGCAACATACGTTTTTCATTACGTACGATAATATCGGGAGCGTTTAAATCCAGAAGACGCTTTAGACGATTATTACGATTAATTACTCGACGATAAAGATCATTGAGATCTGATGTCGCAAAACGACCACCATCCAATGGAACTAAAGGACGTAAATCGGGTGGAAGTACAGGAAGTACATCCATGATCATCCATTCAGGTTTATTCCCTGACTCATAAAATGCTTCAAGTAATTTTAATCGCTTAGTAATTTTCTTGATCTTCGTTTCTGAATTGGTAGTTGGTAATTCTTCACGAAGAGATTTAATTTCTTCTTCTAAATCGATTTGTCGCAGCAAATCACGAATGGCTTCGGCACCCATACGAGCATCGAATTCATCCCCATACTGTTCCATCGCATCTAAATAAACTTCATCGTTGAGAAGCTGACCACGTTCTAACTCTGTCATGCCTGGATCAACAACAACAAATGCTTCGAAATAAAGCACGCGCTCAATATCACGCAAAGTCATGTCTAGCAATAAACCAATACGGGAAGGAAGCGACTTCAAGAACCATATATGCGCCACTGGGCTTGCTAGTTCAATGTGTCCCATTCTTTCACGACGTACTTTTGCCAAAGCAAGCTCAACACCACATTTTTCGCAAATAACGCCGCGGTGCTTGAGACGCTTGTATTTACCACATAAACATTCATAGTCTTTTACTGGACCAAATGTTTTGGCGCAAAATAGACCATCACGCTCAGGCTTAAAAGTTCTGTAATTAATCGTCTCAGGCTTTTTAACTTCACCATAAGACCATGAACGGATTAAATCGGGTGAAGCGAGTGCAATTTTAATTGCATCAAATTCTTCACTTTGACCTTGTTGTTTGAGGATGCCAAGCAAATCACTCATCACAGGTGGTTTTCTCATTGGTTCGAGATTAGCCAAGTCTATGCCTCCAAAAAATAGTTGTCAGAAATTATCGCTGAACGAATTAGTCATGTTCCAGTTCGATATCGATACCTAAAGCCCTGATTTCCTTCAATAGTACGTTGAATGATTCAGGCATACCCGGATCCATACGATGGTCACCATCAACTATATTTTTATATATCTTCGTACGTCCTCCGACATCATCTGATTTAACTGTTAACATCTCTTGCAATGTATAGGCAGCACCATAAGCTTCTAGTGCCCACACTTCCATCTCCCCAAAACGCTGTCCACCAAACTGAGCTTTACCGCCTAGTGGCTGTTGAGTTACCAAGCTGTAGGAACCTGTGGAACGTGCGTGCATCTTGTCATCTACTAAATGATTAAGCTTAAGCATATACATATAGCCAACAGTCACTGGATTATCAAATTGTTTACCGGTTCTGCCATCAAACAAAATGGTTTTTCCATCAGCTCTTAAGCCAGCTAGCTCCAGCATAGCTTTAATCTCTTTTTCGTTAGCGCCGTCAAAAACAGGTGTTGCCATCGGAACGCCGGCTCTTAGATTGTCAGCTAAAATCATGAGTTCATCATCATTTAAGCTATCTAGATGAATTCTTTGTTGACCATCATGATTATAGATTTTGTCTAAATAAGCTCTTACTTCCGTTATTGGTCGTTGCGTATCAATGAGTGCAGCAATTCTTTGACCAAGACCTTTTGCTGCAAGCCCTAAGTGTGTTTCAAGAACCTGCCCGATGTTCATACGAGAAGGTACACCCAATGGATTTAGTACGATGTCTACTGCAGTACCATCTGCCATATGTGGCATATCTTCAACGGGCACAACAATTGAAATAACCCCTTTGTTTCCGTGCCGCCCAGCCATTTTATCACCTGGTTGAATACGGCGCTTAACGGCCAGATAAACTTTAACAATCTTCAAAACACCAGGTGCTAAATCGTCACCTTGAACAATTTTCTTGCGGCTGTCATTGAAACGTTTCTCCATTTCTTTGCCAAGCAATTCCATTTGTTTTGAAAGTTGTTCCAATTGTTGACTGGTTACATCGTCGTCTACTCGAACATCAAACCATTTCTCACGGCCGATTTTATCCAAATATTCAGACGATATTTTTGTACCCGGTTTAATACTGCCAGGGCCACCAGTTGCAGCTTTCTCAAGCAATAGATTACTCACGCGATGATAAATATCTTCTTCACGAATACGCCTTTCGTCGATTAAATCTTTGCGTACGCGTGCAAGATGTTCTTCCTCGATACTTTTTGCACGCTCATCTTTTTCAAGACCATCGCGGGTGAAGATTTGAACATCGATTACAGTACCGTTCATTCCAGATGGAACGCGTAGCGAAGAATCTTTAACATCCGATGCTTTTTCACCGAAAATTGCTCTAAGCAATTTTTCTTCGGGAGTAAGTTGGGTCTCACCCTTCGGTGTTACTTTACCTACCAATATATCACCAGCGCTAACTTCAGCACCAATATAAACAACACCAGACTCATCAAGGCTAGCTAAAGCTGACTCACCCACATTAGGAATATCTGCCGTAATTTCTTCAGTTCCCAATTTGGTATCGCGAGCTATACAAGTAAGTTCTTCAATGTGAATGGTTGTGAATCTATCTTCTTGAACAATTCGTTCGGAAATTAGAATGGAGTCTTCAAAGTTATAACCATTCCAGGGCATGAAGGCCACCAAGAGGTTTTGGCCCAGTGCCAATTCACCCATATCTGTGCATGGACCGTCAGCAAGAATGTCCCCGCGCTGAATACGATCACCTGTTGATACAATTGGACGTTGGTTAATACAAGTATCTTGGTTTGAGCGGAAGTACTTAGTTAGGTTATAGATATCAACCCCCGCTTCACCAGCAGTGGTTTCATCATCATTAACACGAACTACAATACGTGACGCATCAACTAAATCAATGATACCACCACGCTTAGCAACAACCGATACTCCAGAATCTGAAGCTACTGTACGCTCCATTCCTGTACCAACTAATGGTTTTTCTGAACGGAGTGTGGGTACAGCCTGACGTTGCATGTTAGATCCCATCAAAGCACGGTTAGCATCGTCATGCTCTAGGAAAGGAATCAGAGAAGCAGCCACAGAAACGATCTGCTTTGGTGATACATCCATATAATTAATCTTATCAGGTGTTGTTAATGAAAATTCATTCTGATGTCTGCAAGGAACTAAATCGGCAAGAATATTACCTTTTTCATCAACAGCAACATTTGATTGAGCGATATATTGATCAACTTCTTCAATTGCAGATAAGTATTCAATTTCGTCAGTCACTCGACCATCAATTACTTTACGACAAGGAGTTTCAATAAAGCCATAGTCATTTGTTCTTGCGTATACTGAGAGAGAATTAATCAAACCAATGTTCGGTCCTTCTGGTGTTTCAATTGGACATACGCGACCATAATGTGTTGTATGAACGTCGCGAACCTCGAAACCTGCACGCTCTCTAGTCAAACCACCTGGGCCAAGAGCTGAAACACGGCGTTTATGAGTAACCCCAGATAATGGGTTAACCTGATCCATAAATTGTGATAATTGACTTGAACCAAAAAACTCTTTGACTGCAGCAGAAACAGGTTTTGCATTGATTAAATCTTGTGGCATTAGGTTCTCAGATTCAACCAGACTCAAACGCTCCTTAACTGCGCGTTCAACTCTAACCAAACCGACTCTGAATTGGTTTTCTGCCATTTCCCCAACACTTCGGACACGGCGATTACCTAAATGGTCAATATCATCAACCATACCAATACCATTACGAATATCAATAAGAGTCTTAATTACAGCAAGAATATCTTCTTTCTCTAATGTACCAGGACCAGAATCTTCTTTTCTACCAACACGTCGATTGAACTTCATGCGACCAACGGCAGAAAGATCATAGCGATCTTCGGCAAAGAAAAGGTTTTTAAACAATGCTTCAGCAGCCTCTTTTGTTGGTGGCTCGCCTGGACGCATCATTCGATAAATCTCAACCAACGCTTCAAGTTGACTTGTTGTTGGATCGATTCTTAAGGTATCAGAGATATAAGAGCCATGATCAAGATCATTTGTATAAATCATCTCAAAGGTCAGAATGCCATTATCAGCGAGTTGGTCCAGTAATTCTGCGCTCACTTCGTCATTAGCCTGCGCCAATACCTCACCTGTATCAGTATTAATAATATTTTTAGCAAGTACTTTTCCGATTAGATAATCTCTTGGAACAACAAGATCTTGCATGTTGCTCTTTTCCATTAATTTTATATGGCGAGCAGTAATACGACGTCCTTGTTCAACAATTAACTCACCAGTTTCAGGAACAACAATGTCAAATGATGCAATTTCACCCCGTAGTCGTGCAGGGATAAGATTAATATGAAATTCACCATTTCTTAATTGACAAACTGTGGCTTCAAAAAATTCGGCAAGAATATCTTCAGTCTCATAACCTAATGAACGTAATAAAATAGTAACTGGTAATTTACGTCGTCTATCAATGCGTACGAAAACACAATCTTTTGGATCAAATTCAAAATCAAGCCAGGATCCACGATAAGGAATAATACGAGCGGAATAAAGTAGCTTTCCAGAAGAATGGGTTTTACCCCGATCATGTTCAAAAATAACCCCAGGAGAGCGATGTAACTGCGAAACAACAACACGCTCTGTGCCGTTTACAACGAAAGTTCCCACATCGGTCATCAAAGGAATTTCACCCATGAATACATCTTGCTCACGGATATCCTTGATGGGTTTTGGTTCACCAGCAGCGTCTTTATCCAGAACGACTAATCTAATTTTTACACGTAAAGGTGCTGAATATGTTAAGCCTCTCAACTTACACTCACGCACATCAAAAGCCGGTTCACCTAATTTGTAGCTCACATATTCAAGTCTAGCATTCCCAGAAAAGCTATCGATAGGAAATACTGATGAAAATGCAGCATGTAAACCTGTCTGCTGCCCATTACCAATAGGGTCAGTCTCTAAAAAGTCTCGATACGATTTGAGCTGGATTTCAAGCAGATTTGGAATTTCCATTTTATCTGCCTGCCTACCAAAGCTTTTGCGAAATCGTTTTTTCTCAGCATGTGAATATTGAGGTTTAGCTTCTGCAATTGCCATGGTGGTTCCTCTGTAAAATTATTGGATATCATCAAACACACAAACCCAGCCATGAAACCATGGCTGGGTTCTTAAACTTATCTACAACGGTATTACTTAACTTCGACAGTCGCGCCAGCTTCTTCAAGCTTTTTCTTAATATCAGCTGCTTCGTCTTTAGATACACCTTCTTTAACAGTTGAAGGAGCACCTTCCACCAGGTCTTTAGCTTCTTTTAAGCCTAAACCAGTGATTTCACGAATTGCTTTAATAACGCCTACTTTGTTTGAACCGAAACTACTCATAACAACATTGAATTCAGTTTTTTCTTCAGCAGCAGCGGCACCGCCAGCAGCAGGGGCAGCAACTGCAACAGCAGCGGCAGCAGCAGAAACATTGAACTTTTCTTCCATTGCTTCGATAAGCTCAACAATTTCCATTACAGTCATGTTAGAGATTGTTTCTAAAATCTCATTTTTTGATACAGCCATTTCTAGCTCCTAGGTTAAAATTATAAAGATTATGTGGTTATTACTGTTTAGTGTCTTTAATTGCAGCAACGGTTCTTACCAATTTGGCATGAGGCTCTGCAAGTGTTCTGACAAATTTCTCAACAGGTGCTTTCATCACATACATTAGCTTAGCTATTGCCTCATCACGAGTCGGCAAGCTAGCAACCGCTTCCAGTTGATCAGCGCTATAAACTTTACCGCTGACAGCTAATGCTTTGACTTCAAGCTTATCAAATGTTTTTACGAAATCCTTTAGCAATCTTGCCGCATCACTCGGCGCTTCGAGAGATAAAGCAATAAACAAAGGACCAACCAGCTTATCGCTTAAGCAAGAAAACTCAGTATTTTCGAATGCTCTACGAGTTAATGTATTTGGCACAACTCGTAAATAAACACCTACTTTGCGAGCTTCGCTACGCAGTTGGGTCATTTGATTAACTGTTAAACCACGATAATCAGCAACGACTGCCGAAATAGCCTTAGAAGCAACAGCTGTTACCTCTTCTACAACGGCTTTTTTTGCAGCTAAAGTTAATGTCACGTTACTGACCTCCTAAGTTGTGCAAATCACTTGGATTTGACAGTTATGGTGGCCGTCTCAGAGAAACCTCGGAGTCGGTTCACCGTCTGCGCAGGATATTAAGCCTGTGGCACCTGCGGTCTTCGACGGCATCGAACCATGTCTATGCCGTGAAAGCGTTTTAAAGGGCGATATATATTACATAGGTATTGTAGCAAGATCAATAGGTAATCCTGGCCCCATTGTTGTTGATAATGAAATTTTCTTGAAATATACGCCTTTGGCAGAAGCTGGTTTAGCTTTTCGCAAATCAACCATCAAGGCAGCGATATTTTCAATTAAATCTTCAGCAGCGAAAGTAACCTTTCCAACCGTGCAATGAATAATACCGTTTTTGTCTGTTCTATAGCGAACTTGACCTGATTTGGCATCATTAACTGCAGCTTCAACGTTTGTTGTAACAGTACCAACTTTAGGATTAGGCATTAAACCACGTGGTCCTAAAATTTGTCCTAATTGTCCAACAATGCGCATTGCATCAGGAGTTGCAATAACAACATCAAAGTTCATTTCACCTGCTTTGATCTGTTCAGCAAGATCTTCAAAACCTACCAAATCTGCGCCAGCATTTTTAGCTTTAGTTGCATTGTCGCCCTGAGCAAATACGGCTACACGAACCTTTTTCCCAGTTCCTTTTGGCAAATTTGTTGAAGAGCGTACGACTTGATCTGATTTACGAGGATCAACACCAAGGTTTACGCTGATATCAACACTTTCTTCAAAATTTTTGCTAGCAAATTCTTTAAGTATAGCAATTGCATCGGTTGCATTGTAAAGATGATTGGGTTTCACCTTTTCACGAATTTTCTGTTGTTTTTTACTTATAGCCATTGGTAAACCCCTTATTCTAAACCTTCTACTTCAATACCCATGCTGCGAGCAGTTCCAGCAATACTACGAACTGCAGCTTCTAAACTACCTGCTGTCAAATCAGGTTGTTTCATTTTCGCAATGTCTTCGAGTTGAGAGCGTTTTAGTTTAGCAACCTTCTTGGTATTTGGGGTGCCACTTCCACTTTGAATACCAGCGGCTTTTTTCAACAATACAGATGCGGGAGGCGTTTTAGTTATAAAAGTAAAACTACGATCTGAATATACAGCAATCTGCACTGGAATAATTAAACCCGGTTCCATATTTTGGGTTGCAGCGTTAAATGCTTTGCAAAATTCCATGATGTTCACACCCTTTTGACCCAGGGCAGGACCAACTGGAGGACTTGGGTTTGCCTTACCAGCAGGAATTTGCAGTTTAATATATGCTTCTACTTTTTTAGCCATTATTACTCCTTATGGGTATAACGCTATTTCATTTACTGATGTAAATTACTTTAGCTCCCCGGTTACATACAAATCTATCTAGGTCTTCTCGACTTGGGAAAACTCTAGTTCAACAGGTGTTGAGCGACCAAATATCAATACCGCGACTCTTAAGCGGCTTTTCTCATAATTGACCTCTTCGACAACGCCATTGAAATCAACAAACGGTCCATCTTTAACACGAACCACTTCACCTGGTTCAAATAGAATTTTAGGTTTAGGCTTCGTCACGCCTTCCTCAACTCGCTGCAGAATAGCGCTCGCCTCTTTATCAGTAATTGGCGTTGGTGTTTGGCTTGTACCACCAATAAATCCTAAAACTCTAGGAATGGCACGAATCATATGCCATGTTTCATCATCCATAACCATATGAACCAGAACGTATCCTGGGAAGAATTTTCGCGTGCTTTTTCTCTTTTGACCTGCACGCATTTCAACAACTTCTTCCGATGGAACAACTACTTCACCTATTTTATCTTGTAGATGATGGTGATCAGCGCGTGATTTTATCTCGCGCATGACAAAATTTTCATAGCCTGAATAGGCATGAACGACGTACCATTGTTTAGTTTTATGCTCTTCCACCGTATTCTCAACCTAAATGTGTTAATTTAGCGATTACCCACATCATTGCAGAGTCTACACCCCAAAGAACAAATCCGGTTACTGCAACCATGACCATAACAATAGATGTGGTTTGAATAGTTTCCTGGCGTGTTGGCCAGACTACCTTTTGCAATTCTATTTTTGCGTCTTTTGCAAAAGCAAAGACCTCTTTTCCTTTGGACGTAAAAAATCCTAAGACAGCTACTAAGACAAACCAACTAATCCAGATAATGGCTTTTATAGGACCTGTAAATTCAAAATAGTAAGTCCCTAAAAAAGCAAAAATTGTGACTAGCAAAATGCCAAACCACAATACTATTTCTTTAAAGTTTAATTTGGAATCACTTGAATTTTTCATATTTATCTAATTGTTGGCAGGCCAGGAGGGAATCGAACCCCCAACCTGCGGTTTTGGAGACCGCCGCTCTGCCAATTGAGCTACTGGCCTAACATTAGCATATTGTGTGAGACTTTTCAGTCTCACACCTTCATCATTTATTCAATGATTTTTGCGACAACACCGGCACCAACTGTGCGGCCACCTTCACGAATTGCGAAACGCAATCCCTCGTCCATAGCAATGGGTGAATGCAAGCTAACTGTCATTTGGACGTTATCACCTGGCATTACCATTTCTATACCGCTTGGTAATTCACATGAACCAGTCACGTCAGTCGTTCTGAAGTAAAACTGGGGACGGTAACCATTAAAAAATGGAGTATGTCGACCACCTTCATCTTTTGACAGAACATATACTTCGGCTTCAAACTTGGTATGAGGCTTGATTGTACCTGGCTTAGCCAATACCTGGCCGCGCTCAACTTCATCTCGCTTCGTTCCTCGTAGCAACACACCGACGTTATCGCCCGCACGTCCTTCGTCAAGAAGCTTACGGAACATTTCAACGCCTGTGCAAGTTGTCTTCTGAGTATCACGGATACCTACAATTTCAACTTCCTCACCAACTTTAACAATTCCACTCTCAACACGACCAGTTACTACTGTTCCGCGTCCAGAGATTGAGAATACATCTTCAATCGGTAATAAGAAGCTCTTATCGATGTTTCTTACTGGCTCAGGTATATAGGAATCCATCGTCTCTACCAATTTCTCGATAGCAGGCACACCGATTTCACTCGTGTCCCCTTCCAATGCTTTCAATGCTGAACCAACAACAATCGGAATATCATCGCCTGGAAATTCGTAGCTGCTTAACAAGTCCCGAACTTCCATCTCTACTAATTCTAACAATTCAGGGTCATCTACCATGTCTGCTTTGTTCATGAACACTACAATGTAAGGTACCCCAACCTGGCGGGATAGCAGAATGTGTTCACGTGTCTGGGGCATCGGACCATCCGCTGCTGACACAACCAGAATAGCTCCGTCCATTTGAGCTGCACCAGTAATCATGTTCTTAACATAGTCAGCATGACCTGGGCAATCTACGTGGGCATAGTGACGGTTTGCTGATTCATATTCAACGTGCGCAGTCGATATCGTAATACCACGCTCACGCTCTTCGGGCGCAGCGTCAATTTGATCATACGCCTTCGCTGTTCCACCGTATTTCTTTGCCATTATCGTAGTAATCGCTGCAGTTAATGTGGTCTTACCATGGTCAACGTGACCAATCGTTCCCACGTTTACGTGCGGCTTTTTACGCTCAAACTTTTCCTTCGCCATCGAAAGATCTCCCCATTCAAAAGTTGATAACTGTATGGTGCCCACAACTGGACTCGAACCAACGACCTCTTCCTTACCAAGGAAGTGCTCTACCACCTGAGCTATGTGGGCCTTTAACTACAGTCTGCTCTATTCACAGGCTGTTATAAAACTTGGAGCGGGTGATGGGAATCGAACCCACGCTATCAGCTTGGAAGGCTGAAGTTCTACCATTGAACTACACCCGCTTGCTCACTTACTTTTATCGCACAATACTGGTGGAGGGGGAAGGATTCGAACCTTCGAAGGCAGAGCCGTCAGATTTACAGTCTGATCCCTTTGGCCGCTCGGGAACCCCTCCCAAAAGAACGCCATTTTCTTTCATGGTATGACCAAAGTCAATAGCTTTAGTCCAGTAAAGAGGACTAGATCTAGATGGTGCTGGCACCAGGAATCGAACCCGGGACCTACTGATTACAAGTCAGTTGCTCTACCTACTGAGCTACGCCAGCAATACTCTTTCACTATGTGCCTTAGTCAGGCCACTTTAAGTAGCCTTATTATGCAAGCACAGCATTCGCATTCTACGCGAATGACTATTTTAAATAAAGCCCTGACGATGACCTACTTTCGCATGAGGACGCCTCACACTATCATCGGCGCTGGTCTGTTTCACTTCTGAGTTCGAGATGGAGTCAGGTGGTTCCAGACCGCTATAGTCGCCAGGAAAACTGTTATCCTGCGGAGAAGCAAAGGGATTAAGCTTTGCCTGTCTCACAGGCTGGTAAAGTAAATTGCATTGGTTACACAAGCATGTCATTCAGTTGCCATACCTGAAGCGATTCAGGTTATATGGTCAAGACAATCAGCCAATTAGTACGAGTTAGCTTCACGCATTACTACGCTTCCACACCTCGCCTATCAACGTCGTAGTCTTCAACGGGCTTCATGGGAAAACTCATCTTGAGGGAGGCTTCCCGCTTAGATGCTTTCAGCGGTTATCCCGTCCGAACTTAGCTACCCGGCAATGCAACTGGCGTCACAACCGGTACACCAGAGGTTCGTCCACTCCGGTCCTCTCGTACTAGGAGCAGCTCCTCTCAATTTTCCTACGCCCACGGCAGATAGGGACCGAACTGTCTCACGACGTTCTAAACCCAGCTCGCGTACCACTTTAAATGGCGAACAGCCATACCCTTGGGACCTGCTTCAGCCCCAGGATGTGATGAGCCGACATCGAGGTGCCAAACACCGCCGTCGATATGAACTCTTGGGCGGTATCAGCCTGTTATCCCCGGAGTACCTTTTATCCGTTGAGCGATGGCCCTTCCATTCAGAACCACCGGATCACTAAGACCTACTTTCGTACCTGCTCGAGCCGTCACTCTCGCAGTCAAGCACCCTTTTGCCTTTACACTCTTGGTACGATGTCCGACCGTACCGAGGGTACCTTTGTGCTCCTCCGTTACTCTTTGGGAGGAGACCGCCCCAGTCAAACTACCCACCATACACTGTCCTCAACCAGGATTACTGGTCCAAGTTAGAACCTCAATAATAACAGGGTGGTATTTCAAGGTCGGCTCCATGCGAACTGGCGTCCGCACTTCTTAGCCTCCCACCTATCCTACACAGTTATCATCAAAGTCCAGTGCAAAGCTGTAGTAAAGGTTCACGGGGTCTTTCCGTCTAGCCGCGGGTACACTGCATCTTCACAGCGATTTCAATTTCACTGAGTCTCGGGTGGAGACAGCGTGGCCATCGTTACGCCATTCGTGCAGGTCGGAACTTACCCGACAAGGAATTTCGCTACCTTAGGACCGTTATAGTTACGGCCGCCGTTTACCGGGGCTTCGATCAAGAGCTTCTCCGAAGATGACCCCATCAATTAACCTTCCGGCACCGGGCAGGCGTCACACCCTATACGTCTTCTTTCGAATTTGCAGAGTGCTGTGTTTTTAATAAACAGTCGCAGCCACCTGGTCTCTGCGACCCTCACCAGCTTCGTTACGCGTGGTAACTAACCAGCAAAGGTGTACCTTCTCCCGAAGTTACGGTACCATTTTGCCTAGTTCCTTCACCCGAGTTCTCTCAAGCGCCTTAGTATTCTCTACTTGTCCACCTGTGTCGGTTTGCGGTACGGTTCTCTATAGGTTATGGCTAGCAGCTTTTCCTGGAAGCGGGGCATCAATGACTTCTCTGCACCACGTATGGTCAGAACCACTCAGCACCTCAGCGTTTCGAGAAACCGGATTTGCCAGGTCTCTCCGCCTACATGCCAGTACCGGGGCAACCAACGCCCGGCTCACCTAGCCTTCTTCGTCCCCACATCACCACCTATAAAAAGTCCAGGAATATTAACCTGGTTCCCATCGACTACGCTCTTCAGCCTCGCCTTAGGGGCCGACTCACCCTGCTCCGATTAACGTCGTGCAGGAAACCTGGGACTTCCGGCGAGAGGGTTTTTCACCCTCTTTATCGTTACTCATGTCAGCATTCGCACTTCTGATACCTCCAGCACACCTCTCGATGCACCTTCTTCAGCCTACAGAACGCTCCCCTACCACGTGTACTTAGTACACATCCGCAGCTTCGGTGTATAGTTTTAGCCCCGTTACATCTTCCGCGCAGGCCGACTCGACCAGTGAGCTATTACGCTTTCTTTAAAGGATGGCTGCTTCTAAGCCAACCTCCTGGCTGTCTGGGCCTTCCCACATCGTTTCCCACTTAACTATAACTTTGGGACCTTAGCTGGCGGTCTGGGTTGTTTCCCTCTTCACGACGGACGTTAGCACCCGCCGTGTGTCTCCCGTGATTCAATTAGCCAGTATTCGGAGTTTGCATCGGTTTGGTAAGCCATGACAGCCCCCTAGCCGAAACAGTGCTCTACCCCCAGTAATCATTCACGAGGCGCTACCTAAATAGCTTTCGGGGAGAACCAGCTATCTCCGGGCTTGATTAGCCTTTCACTCCTAGTCACACCTCATCCGATAATTTTTCAACATTACCCGGTTCGGACCTCCAGTTGGTGTTACCCAACCTTCATCCTGGACATGACTAGATCGCCCGGTTTCGGGTCTACTCACAGCGACTCGCGCCCTATTAAGACTCGATTTCTCTACGGCTTCCTTATTCAGTTAACCTCGCCACTGAAAGTAACTCGCTGACCCATTATACAAAAGGTACGCAGTCACACAGCCTAAGCCATGCTCCCACTGCTTGTACGCAAACGGTTTCAGGTTCTATTTCACTCCCCTCTCCGGGGTTCTTTTCGCCTTTCCCTCACGGTACTGGTTCACTATCGGTCAGTAAGGAGTATTTAGCCTTGGATGATGGTCCACCCATATTCAACCAGGATTACACGTGTCCCGGCCTACTTGTTCGTATGCTTAGTTCTTCATTAATACCACGTGTACGGGGCTTTCACCCTCTGCGGCCAGCCTTCCCAGACTGTTCCACTTCTATTAATGATAAATCATACCAGGCTCTTCCCCGTTCGCTCGCCGCTACTAGGAGAATCTCAATTGATTTCTTTTCCTTCGGGTACTTAGATGTTTCAGTTCCCCGAGTTCGCCTCTACAACCTATGTATTCAGTTGCAGATAACCCACTCTCGTGAGCCGGGTTCCCCCATTCGGACATCTCTGGATCAACGCACGTTTCCAACTCCCCAGAGCTTTTCGCAGGATTCCACGTCCTTCTTCGCCTCTTACTGCCAAGGCATCCACCGTTTGCGCTTCTCTTCTTGACCATATAACCTGAGTCTCCTCAGGCTATACAACAACTTAAGACAATACTAATTCGCTT